>CAZAWU010000073.1:0-8079 GCA_964488915.1 uncultured Burkholderiales bacterium | reverse complement strand
TCAATGCCGCGCATACCATAGCGGGTCCAAGATCGGATCCACCGATGCCGATATTGACCACATCGGTGATGCGTTCACCGGAAAAGCCGCGCCAAGTGCCATCATGTACGCGCTGCACGAAGTCGCTCATGTGCGCTAGAACTGCGTTGACCTGCGGCATGACGTCGACGCCCTCGACGCTCAATGGCGTATTCGAGCGATTGCGCAGCGCCACATGCAGGACGGCACGCCGTTCCGTGCTATTGATCTTTTCACCCGCGAACATGCGCTCGATCCACAGCGGTACTTGCTCCTGCTGGGCAAGGGATTCCAGCAGCGCTAGCGTCGTATCGGTTATCAAATTCTTTGAGTAATCGAGCGCCAATCCGGCAGCTTCGCAGCGGTAACGCTGGGCCCGCTGCGGGTCGCGCGCAAACTCCTCGCGCAGGTCGAACGTAGATAGCGCCTGGCGATGCGCTGCGAGCGCTCGCCATGCTGATGATTCGGTAAGTCGGCTCATTGCGGTTGCAGGACAATTGCCGCTAAGGGCGGCAGCGATAAGCAGAGCGAGTGCGAGCGCCCCATCCATGGCTCTGGCGCGGCTTGCGTGCCCGCGCCGTTGCCGAGATTGGACCCGGCGTAGTATCCCGAGTCGCTGTTGAAGACCTCGCGGTAATACCCGCCGTGCGGCACGCCGATACGGTAGTGCGCCCGGGGCACCGGCGTGAAGTTCAACACTACGACCACGAAAGCCCCGTCACGGGCTAACCGCAGATAGCTTAGCGTCGACTGATCGGCATCGTGACAATCGATCCACTGAAACCCATCCGTGCTGAAATCAAGCTCGTGCAAAGCGGCAGTGGTTCGATACAAATGATTGAGGTCACGGCACAGTTTCAGGACGCCGCCCTGGTATTCATGTT
The DNA here is from genome assembly GCA_964488915.1 of uncultured Burkholderiales bacterium. Classification (GTDB taxonomy): domain Bacteria; phylum Pseudomonadota; class Gammaproteobacteria; order Burkholderiales; family JALYOK01; genus CADEHE01. The sequence continues at coordinate 7,177 of CAZAWU010000073.1, read as the reverse complement.
GTAACAGCGACCAATCCAACTCACGCGCTTCGCTCCACTCACGGCCCTGCGCGAACTCGTTGCCCATAAACGCCAGTTTCTTGCCCGGGGTCGTCATTTGGTAGCTAAGCAACAGGCGAACGTTGGCGAACCGTTGCCAAGCATCACCCGGCATCTTTTCCAGCAGCGAGCGTTTGCCGTGCACGACTTCATCGTGCGAGAAAGGCAGCACGAAATTCTCCGTATACGCGTAGAGCTGACCGAACGTGAGTGCATCGTGATGGTAGTGCCGGTGCACCGGGTCGTGTGTCATGTAGCGCAGCGTGTCGTTCATCCAGCCCATGTTCCACTTCATCGAGAAACCGAGCCCGCCGAGATAGGTGGGGCGCGATACCATTGGCCAAGCCGTCGATTCCTCCGCGATGCTCAGTGCGCCCGGGAAACGTTCGTGCAGCATGACGTTGAGCGAGCGCAGAAATTCGATTGCTTCTAGGTTCTCACGTCCGCCATGGCGGTTCGCGATCCATTCGCCGGGTTTGCGCGAATAGTCGAGATAGAGCATCGAGGCGACGGCATCCACGCGCAATCCATCCAGGTGAAATTCTGCTAGCCAGTAGTGGGCACTCGACAGAAGAAAACTACGCACTTCGTTGCGTGCGTAGTTAAAGATATGCGTGCCCCAATCCTGGTGCAAACCTAGTCGCGGGTCTTCGTGCTCGAACAGCGCGGTGCCGTCGAAGTGCGCAAGCGCGAACTCGTCCCGCGGAAAATGCGCGGGAACCCAATCCAAAATGACGCCGATACCCGCTTGGTGGCAGCGATCGACGAAGGCGCGTAGTTCGTCCGGCGTGCCGTAGCGGCTGGTGGGCGCAAAGTAACCGGTGGTCTGGTAGCCCCAGGATTCGTCCAGCGGATGCTCGGTGATCGGCAGTAGCTCGACATGCGTGTAGGCGAGGTCCTGCAAATACGGGATCAATGCGTCGGCCAGCTCGGTGTACGTGTAGCAGCGACCATCCGGGTGCTTGCGCCACGAACCGGCATGCAGTTCGTAGATGTTGATCGGGGCGTGTTGCCACTGCCAACGCGCGCGTGCCTGCATCCAGTTCTGATCTTGCCAGGCGTACGCTGGGCCGGCGCTGACTCGCGCGGCGGTTCCAGGCCGAAGCTCGTAGCAAACCGCGAATGGATCGGTCTTGACGAACACCGCCCCGCTGCCGCGTGCGCGTAGCTCGAATTTGTAAAGAGCGCCCGCGGTGACTTCCGGCACGAACAGGCACCACACGCCGCTGTCACCCTGCGATTGCATGGGATGCAGGCGTCCGTCCCAGCGGTTGAAGTCGCCTACGACACTCACGCGCTCCGCATTTGGCGCCCAGACGACAAAGCGCATGCCGGCGACGCCATCGATTGTCATCGGCGTCGCACCGAAGGTTCGATAAGCTTCCAGCAACGTACCCTGATTGAACAGATACAAATCGGTGGTGCTCGCGTGTACGCGAAACGCATAGGCGTCGTAGCAACTGCGCACCACCCCGCCGCTGTCCACGCGCAGGCGATAAGCCGGCGCGGGCTCGCTGGGCAGACGGCAAGCGAACATGCCGCCAACGCCTTCACGCGCGAACGGCTCCAAGCCGCCGGTGCCTTCGAACCAAACGTGCTGGGCAAAGGGCATGAAAACTCGAACGATCCAGCCGGCACCGGCACGGTGCGGTCCGAGCACCGCGTAGGGATCGTGTTCGCGCCCTAGCACTAGGCGCTCGGTGAGCGGTGTGGTAGCGCTGCGCTGTGTGTTGTCCAAAGTCAAACGCTCGCAGACGATGTGGATATAATAAGTCGCGCTGCGTGTCCGCGGCTAGCGGCAAACCTAACGCAGCTTTGGTGCTTGAGTGTCTGCACGGGCGCGAGAGGATACATGCAGGATGATTTGAAAGACCGCAACGGCGCGCAAGACTCGCCGCGCTTCGTCAGCCTGCTGACCAAGAACACGCTGGCTCTCGTGCTTGCTGGCGGCCGCGGCAGCCGCTTGATGCAGTTGACCGACCGGCGTGCGAAGCCTGCGGTGCCGTTCGCCGGCAAGTTCCGCATCGTCGATTTCCCGCTCTCCAATTGCATGAATTCCGGCATTCGCCGCATGGCGGTGCTCACCCAATACAAAGCGCACAGCCTGATTCGCCATATCCAACGTGGTTGGGGATTTCTGGATGGACGCTTCGACGAGTTCATCGACATCTTGCCGGCGCAGCAGCGGGTGGAGGAGAGTTGGTACAAAGGCACCGCGGATGCGGTCTTTCAGAATCTGGACATTGTGCGCTCGCGCAACCCGCAGCATATCCTAATTCTTGCGGGCGATCATATCTACAAGATGGACTACGGCCAAATGCTCGCCTACCACGCCGAGCAGCAAGCCGATATGACGGTGGCGTGTCTCGAAGTGCCGCTGGAGGACGCCAAGGCGTTCGGCGTCATGGCCGTCGACAAAACCAATCGCGTGGTTTCTTTTCAAGAGAAACCCGCGCATCCGGAGGCGATGCCGGGCAAGCCTGATGTCGCGTTGGCCAGCATGGGAATCTATATCTTCAATGCGAAGTTCCTCTACGAGCAATTGGTGCGCGATGCGGATGAGCCACACTCTAGCCACGATTTCGGCAAGGATTTGATTCCCTATCTGGTGCCGCGCTACCGCGTGTTCGCGCATCCGTTCGGCGAAAGCTGCGTCGGCGCGCCGGGCGAAGTACCGTACTGGCGCGATGTGGGTACCGTGGACGCCTATTGGGAAGCGAACATGGAGTTGATTCGGGTCACGCCCAACCTGAATCTCTACGATGAACAGTGGCCGATATGGACCTACCAGGAACAATTGCCACCCGCCAAATTCGTGTTCGATGATGAAGGCGGCCGGCGCGGCAAAGCGATCGATTCGCTGGTGTCCGGCGGCTGCATTGTCAGTGGCGCTTCAGTGCGCCGCTCGCTGCTTTTTTCAAACGTGCGCGTCGAATCCTACTCGCAGATCGAAGACTCGGTCATTCTGCCGGACGTGCGCATCGGCAAGCACGTCAAACTCAAGCGCGTGGTCATCGACAAGCGCAGCGAAATTCCGGACGGCATGACGGTCGGCTTCGATCTGGAAGAGGATCAACGCCGCTTCCACGTTTCGCCCAGTGGCGTGCGTTTGATTACCGCCGAGATGCTCGGGCAGAGCGTTCACCGGCACCGTTAGATCAAAGCAGAACCAGGGTGGCAGCGCGGTGGTGAAGGGTCTGGACTTGATGCTGTGCTGGCATATGCATCAGCCCGAGTACCGCGATGTGCAATCGGGCGAGTTCGCCCTGCCGTGGGTCTATTTGCACGCGATCAAAGACTACGCCGACATGGCTGCGCATGCCGAGGCGCATCCGGACGTGCGCATGGTGTTCAATTTCGTCCCGATCCTATTGGAGCAGTTGGACGACTATGCGCAGCAGTTCGCCAGCGGCGAATGGCGCGATCCGTTGCTGCGTTGGTTGGCGCTCGAAGATTTCGAGTCGCTCACGCCGGGCGAACGCCGGCGGATCCTGCTTAGCTGTTTTCGCGCCAATCACGACACCATGCTGCGCCCGTTCGAGGCGTATCGGCGCTTGTTCGCGTGGGCTGAGCACTTCCGCGACGCAAGCGATACCGATCTAATGTATCTGTCGGGACAGTATTTTGCCGATGCCGTAACTTGGCATCATCTGAGCTGGACCGGTGAAACCGTGCGCCGCACCCATCCCGAGCTGTTGGAATTGATGAGGCAGGGCGGCGCTTTCACGCTGGCGCAGCGGCGCCGTCTCATGGAAATTTTGGGCGGCGTGGTTGCAAGTGTGATCGGCCGTTACCGAAGTCTGGCCGAACGCGGGCAAATCGAGTTATCCACCACGCCGTATTTCCATCCGATCACGCCGCTGTTGCTCGATTTCGCCAGCGCGCGCGAGAGCTGGCCGGAAGCCGCGTTGCCGCAGCGTAGCGAATACCCCGATGGCCGTGGCAGTGCCCAGCGCCATTTGCAGCAGGCGCTGGAGGCGCACACGCGCCGGTTCGGAGTAGTCCCACAAGGGGTGTGGCCGGCCGAAGGTGGCGTGTCGAGCGCCACGGCTGCGTTATTCGGTACGCAGAGTGTGCGTTGGATGGCCACAGGTGAGGGCGTGCTCGTCAACAGCCTCAAAGCTGCACGACAGTTCGCTGGCGCGCGCGAGGCGTATTTGTACACGCCCTATTCGGTCGGAGCGACCGGCGTCGCCTGTTTTTTTCGCGACGACAAATTGTCGGATCGCATCGGCTTCGAATACGCGCGATGGCACGCCGACGATGCCGTGCCGAATTTCATCGCGGAGCTGGAGCGCATCGCGCTCGATGCCCCGGCGGGGACGCGCCCGCTGGTCAGCGTCGTCCTCGATGGCGAGAACGCATGGGAGTACTACCCGTTTAATGGCTTCTATTTTCTTTCTCAGCTGTATACTACCCTGGAGAATCATAGTTTTATCAAGACCGTGACGCCTACTGCTTGGCTGCAAGGGCATGCCCAACATCATGCGTTGCCGCGGCTAGAGCAGCTATGCGCCGGCAGCTGGGTGTACGGCACGTTTTCGACCTGGATCGGCACCCCCGAAAAGAATCTCGCTTGGGAATTACTGTGCGACGCGAAAGCCGTCTACGCTGCGCGCTTTGCGCAGTTGGATGCCTCGATGCAAGCGCGCGCGCAGCGCCAACTCGGCGTGTGCGAAGGCTCGGACTGGTTCTGGTGGTTCGGCGACTACAACCCGGCCGATAGCGTGGCCAGTTTCGATGCGCTGTTTCGCGCGAATTTGCGCGGTCTGTACGCGTTGCTCGGGGTGGCCGCGCCCGCGGCGCTCGATACACCGATTAGCGCGGGCGGTACGCAGCATCAAGAAGCGGGCGGCGTGATGCGCCGCTCCGCTTGATGCGCCGATGCGTGCAACGGCGATGAGCGAACGCGTCGCGCTTTTGTTCGGTGTGCATGCGCATCAGCCGGTCGGCAATTTTCCCGCGGTCATGCATGAGGCGTTCGAGCGCTGCTACGGGCCCTACATCGAAACGCTAGCGCGCTATCCCGAGTTCCGCTGCGCGTTCCACATTAGCGGCTGGTTGTTCGAATGGCTGCTACAGCACTATCCGGCAGCGATGGCGCAGTTGCGCGCGATGGCGCAGCGCGGACAGGTCGAACTGTTCGGGGCGGGCTACAGCGAACCCGTGCTGGCCGCGATTCCTGCGCGCGATCGTGTCGGGCAGGTTCAGCATTTGGTCCGTCTCATCGAACGCTGGAGCGGGACGCCGCCGCAAGGCGCGTGGCTAACCGAGCGTGTGTGGGAAGCCACCGTCGTGCCCAGTTTGGCGCAGGCCGGCGTGCGCTACGTCACGGTCGATGACTATCACTTTCTGTGTACCGGGCGCGGTCACGGCGAGCTGACCGGTTATTTCACCACCGAAGAGGACGAGCGGCGCATCGACTTGTTCCCGATTTCTGAGCAGTTGCGCTACCGCTTTCCTTTCGCCGTTGCCAAGGATGCGGTGGCGTATGTGGAAAGCCTCGCCGCCGCAGGGCAACCGTGCGCCGTGTACTTCGATGACATCGAGAAGTTCGGCATCTGGCCGGAGACCTATGCATGGGTCTACGAGAAGCGCTGGCTGGAGCAGTTCATCGAAGGCGTGCTGGCGTCGAAGCGAATCGATTCGATGTTGTTTCGCGATTACCACGCCGCGCACGCGACGCGCGGCATTGTTTACTTGCCGACGTGCTCGTACCGCGAGATGAACGAGTGGACCTTGCCGGCGAACGCCGCGCAAACTTATACCGAGGTCGAGCACTTGCTCAAGCGGCACACACTGCACGAAACCGGTAAGGCCTATGTGCGTGGCGGCATCTGGCGTAATTTTTTCAGTCTGTATGCCGAATCCAATTGGATGCACAAGCGCATGCTGGCGCTCTCGGCGCGCGTGGATGGTTTGCCGGCGGCCGCGCGCGCGCAGCAGGGCGAGCAGCTTACTAACCTACTTTACCAGGCGCAGGCGAACGATGCCTACTGGCACGGACTATTCGGCGGCCTCTATCTGCCGCATTTGCGGCGCGCGGTATGGAACGCGTTGATCGAACTGGAAGAGCGCCTCGATCGCATCGCGCCACGCCCCAGTCACTTTGAGCACGATCTCGATAACGATGGCGCGGTGGAAATCGTGCTATGCAACGCAGAGCTGCAAATCGTCCTCGCCGGCGACGGCAGCGGTGCGCTGCGCGAGTTGGACAGCTATGCCCTCAAGCACAATTTTTGCGACACACTGCGCCGCTATCAGGAGAACTATCACGCGCGCGCGCGCCAGGGCGAGGCGGGCGGTAGCCACGCTGGCGAAGGCATCGCCTCGGCGCATGATCGCGTGATGTTCAAGCATATGATCGAAGCGGCGGATATGGTGCCCGACTGTGAGCCGCGCTTCGCGTTGCAGGAGTTCTTGCCGGAGCGGGAATCGTGTCTGCGCTACGAGAAAATGGAAAGTAGTGCTGCTGGTGTCGTGATGCGGACCGAACTAGACGACGCTGTACTTCAGAAGACTATCGCCCTGCGCGGCGCCGGCGTGAACGCGGCCTACCTCAGTTCCCGGCCGCTGGAGCTAGACGTCAGATTGAACCTCGCTCTGCCGAGCTGCGATGGACCGGCCGGACGCTATTGGCTGGATGGGCGCTGCCCCGGCGGCTTTGGCCAGCCCCTGTGGGCACCGGCAGCGCGTGAACTCACGCTGGAGGACGATGTGCTCGGCGGATGTTTAGTGCTCAACACCAGTACGCCGGTGGATATAGCGGCGCGTGCGCATCACTCCGTGTCGCAGTCGGAAGCGGGATTCGAGAAAATCATGCAATGCGTAGAAGTGACCGTCCACGCAAGCCTGCGTGCGGGAGAATCGTTCGAACTTTCGCTGCGCGCTATTCAGAAATCGGGTTAGATTTGCCGGTCGCGCCGCTGCTCGATCATGCGCTCGAGCTTGTCCATCAGATTGGCGATGGAAATGAGATTTGGGTTGACGTTGAGCGCACGTTGAAAATACTCCAGCGCTAGTTCGTAGTTCTTCAGCTCAAACAAGATTTGTCCGTAGCCGGCGAGCGCGCCGTAGTGATTGGGGTTGCGCTTGAGAACTTCGTCACAGTCGCGCATCGACTTGGTGTATTCGCCGA
>CAZAWU010000072.1:8726-18117 GCA_964488915.1 uncultured Burkholderiales bacterium | reverse complement strand
CGCATGATGCCGGAAACGCTGGAACTGCAGAGCCTTTATGAGGTGGTCAGAACGGTGCTCGTCATCTTGCCGAGAATCGCCTCGGTCTTCGTCGTCTTGCCGCTACTCTCGGGCGGGGCGGTCAGCGCATTGGCGCGCGGCGCTATCGTGTTGAGTCTGGCGCTCGTGATCTATCCCGTGGTCACGCCGGATTTCCCTGCTCAATCGTTGCCTGTCTCGGCCTGGGCGCTGCTGATCGCCAAAGAAGCGTTCATCGGACTGCTGATCGGTTTTTTGGCGAGCACCGTGTTTTGGGTGGCGCAAAGCGCGGGGCACTTGATCGATTTTCAGACTGGCGTCAACGCGCAAGGCGTGTTTGACCCCCTCACCCACCAAGAGTCCGGGCCCTCGGCGAACTTGCTGCTGCAGCTCGCGCTCGTGCTGTTTTTGGTCTCCGGCGGTCTGCTCGCGCTAATCGGACTCATCTACAGATCCTACGCGATGTGGCCGGTGTTCTCTTACTACCCCGATATCGGCGCTACGCTGGAGACCCTGATGCTGCGCCAAAGCGACGATCTCATGAGCATGACCATCAAACTCGCGGCGCCGGTCGTGGTGATCCTGCTGCTCGTCGACGCCGGGCTGGGTTTGCTCAATCGCGCCGTGCCGCAGCTCAACGTATTCTTGATCTCGATGCCGGTAAAAGCCGCGCTCGCCGTGCTGATATTGGCGTTGTCGCTGGCGGTGTTGTACGAGGGCGTGCGCGACTTCTTCTCGCCGCACAGCGGGTTGTTTGAACTGCTGCGTTCCGTGCTATGACGCCCACTGAGCTAGGCACACAACGCTGGCGCGGTGAGGCGCGCGATGACAGATAGCACCGAGCAGAAAACCGAGAAACCGACACCACACCACCTGCGCCAAGCGCGCAAGCGCGGCGAGGTCGCGCGCAGCCAAGAGGTGATCGGTGCGCTCGTACTGCTCACGCTCGCCGCCTTGTTCGCATTCGGCAGCGGCTACTTCTGGCGCCACCTGCAGGCGCTGCTGCAAGCACCGTTCGAAGTGCTGGCACGCGGGGACGTGGTGCCGCAACTGCCGTGGCTGTTTACCGTGCTGCTGCGCGAGTTCGGTTTGCTCGCACTGCCGCCCATCGCGCTGGTACTGGCGATGGCACTGGCCGGCGCCTATTGGCAGGTCGGCGGCCTGTTATCGTTTGCGCCGATCCAACCGAAACTCGCGCACCTCAATCCGGCGCAGGGCATCCGGCGCATTTTCTCCCTACGCAGCTTGATCGAGCTCGCGAAAACGCTGCTCAAGCTCATCGCTATTGGCGCCGTGCTTTTCGCGCTGGTTTACGCTTGGCTCGGCGAGGCGTTCAAGTTCGCCTATCTCGCTCCCGCCGGAATCGGCGTAACAAGCGCGCGTACGTTGATACAGATCTTGGTATATGCCGGCCTGTCTTATGCTGTCTTATCCTCCATAGATTACGCTCACCAGTACTACGAATTCATGAAGCGCCAGCGCATGTCCAAGCGAGAATTGCGGCGCGAAGCCAAAGAACTGGAAGGCGATCCGTACATGCGTGCCATGCGCCGCTCGCTAGCGCGCGAAGTCGCTTGGGAGGACGCCGCCGAGCTGACGCGTGGATCGAGTGTCGTCATCGATGGAAACAGCGTAGCCGTTGCCCTGCACTATAGCGCCGCGGCCGGTGCGCTGCCGACCATCGCCGTCAAGGGCAGCGGCGTACTGGCGCACAAGATTAGGCAGGCCGCGCAAGAGGCCGGCATTGCGTTGCATCACGACGCGGTGCTGGCGCGGCGTCTACATGACAGTACCGGACAAGGCAATACCGTCCCCGCTGAGTTGTTCGACGACGTTGCGCAAGCACTGGTACTCGCGGGCCGCACACGCTGAGAAACGCTGTCTCTGGCCAAGACGCGCGTTGAACCTGCGTCGACATAAAGAATGACGCGCATTGAACCTGCGCGGACACAAAGAATGACGCGCATTGAACCTGCGCGTCGTGGACCCCGACCCAACTTCGGATGATTGCGATAGCGCTCGGATCGTCCGCATGGAAGGACGCGCCGGCCGTTCGCGCGCTGTGTGCGTGCGCTCAAGCGCGTCCCCGATTCTTCACCTGTCTGCAAGAGGAGACGTACGTGCCGCCAATCCACGATGGGTACCGTGCCGCGCCGCTACCGCCCGCGCGACCTTTTTCACCGATTCAATCGCCCGCCAATTCCTGGCTCGGCCTCCAGGTACGGCCAAACAACTCGAGATGGGCTCAAGCGTGGGCCCTGCGCGCCGCGGCGGCGTCGGAACCACCCGCTAGCGCCACCACCCAAGAAATCAGTCCGGGTCTGCGCGAACACCCCGCGAATCGGAGCGTTTGGCGCGGCGACAGCATCCGCACCGATCGTACCGGGACATATGACCGGACTGGCGGTGGTTATGTTTGGGACAGCAGCGTTCAGTACAGCAGCCATAGCGCGAACGGTACGCTCACTCTCACGCACGGCAGCGCTGAGGCATCCCCACCCGACCACGGCGGCTTCTCGCCGGAGTTCAACCTATATGAATGGAACGACTCCGCTGAAGTCAACGTGTTCGACAAACAACTTGTCGATGGCGAACACCTTAGCATCGGCGTGTCGGCGCTGGGCGCCGAAGCCGAGGCCGCCGCTGCACTCGGCTTCAGCGCCGATGGCGTACAGGCCGAGGCACAAGCGAGCGCTGGCGTCTACGCAGTCAAGGTCGAGGCCTCGGTCCAAGCCGGTCCGCTGGCGGCATCGGGCGAGGCGCAAGTCGGCGCCGAAGTCGAAGCCGCGGCCGAACTACAAGTCAATCCGCTAAACGGCGATGCGAACATCGCTTTCGAAGCAGGCGGTTTCGCTGGCGCACGCGCAGAAGGCGAAGTCAGCGTGGGTGCGGGACCCGCGGAAGCGGCCGCGCGCGGCGATGTCGGAGTCGGCATCGGTGGCGACGTGAGAGCCGATGTCGGCGTCGACGATTGGACGGTGCAAATCGACCTCGGCCTGCACGGCTACCTGGGCATCGGCGGCGGCGGCGAAGTCGCGCTTGAGATCGACGCGCGTGAACTCGCGGGCGATGTCATCGAAATCGGCGGCGATGCGGTCGAGCTAGGCGACAAAGCATTCGACAAAGTGACCGAGTTCGGTAATGACGTCGGCGACAAAATGGCCGACCTCGGCGGCGGCGTGGCGGACGGCGCCAAGAAAGCTTGGGACAAAGTCACACCCTGGTAGTCGGGCCCCGACCACCCGCGCTCGCGTTTCGTTATTCGGGCGCCGTCATTCTTGCGGTCTCGGCGGCGCCCGTTTTTTCCTCGCTTGAACCCAACAGCCGCGCAGCGTTACCTAGAATCAATCGCTGCTGTTCCTACGATGCCGCTTAACCAGATGAGTCTGCCGAGCACGCCACGCCTCAACGCCGTCTTGCACTTGCTCGCGCGCCGCAATGACTTGCTGCTCGCCGCGACGGTGGTGGCCGTGGTAGCACTCATGGTTTTCCCGCTCACGCCGTTCGCGCTTGACAGTCTGATCGCGGTCAACCTAGCCGCCAGCGTGGCGCTGTTGATGCTGGCCATGTACATCCCCTCTGCACTCGGGCTATCGACCTTCCCCGCGCTGCTGCTGCTGACGACGCTATTCCGTCTCGCCCTGAACATCGCTTCGACCAAACAGATTCTGCTGCACGCCGAAGCGGGCCAAATCATCGACACCTTTGGCCGTTTGGTGGTGGGCGGCAACGTCATCGTCGGCGGCGTCGTTTTTCTGATCATCGCCATTGTGCAGTTCATCGTCATCGCGAAAGGTTCGGAGCGCGTCGCCGAGGTGGGCGCACGCTTCACTCTCGATGCCTTGCCGGGCAAACAGATGAGCATCGACGCCGATCTGCGCGCCGGCAACATCAGCGCCGCCGAGGCGCGCCAACGCCGTGCGCTGTTGGAACAAGAAAGCCAACTACACGGCGCCATGGATGGAGCCATGAAATTCGTCAAAGGCGACGCCATCGCGGCGATGCTGATTGCGTTGGTGAACATTCTGGCCGGCATGGCGATCGGCTGCCTCATGCTCGAGATGAGCGCCGGCGAAGCCGCCACGCGCTACACCATCCTCACCGTGGGCGACGGCATGGTCTCACAAATCCCCTCGCTGCTGGTCTCTGTAGCGGCAGGCATCCTCATTACACGCGTGTCCGGCGCGGACGAGGGCAGCGATCTCGGCCAGCAGATTGGCCAACAAGTCGTGGCGCAGCCGCAAGCCCTGCTGGTCACCGGAACATTGCTGGCCGGCTTCGCTTTGGTGCCCGGCTTTCCCAAACTGCAATTCGCGCTTTTGGCTCTACTCGTGGGCGGCGCCGGTTACGCCTTGTTGCGCGCACGGGAACGGCGCGCAACATACGAGAGCACACTGATGCCGGCGATGACGCGTGACGGTGCGCAATCCACTTCCCACTTGGTGGAAGAACTCGATGCGCCGGTCACCGTTCCGCTGCTCGTCCGCATCGCACCGGACTTGCGCAACACGCTGAATGCGAACGCGCTCGATACTGAGCTGCGTAGTCTGCGCCGGCGCCTGCGGCTGGAACTGGGCATCCCGTTCCCGGGCGTGCGCATGGTCTACGACGACACGCTGCCGCACGCGGGCTATGCCATCTCAGTGCAAGAGATCCCCGCAGCCCAAGGCACGCTCGCCCTCGCCAGCGTTGGGGGACGCGACGATCAATCCAGCGGCTTCGCCGCACTGCCGGCGGCCGACGCAGCAAATACCGTCAGCGCTGCGTTGACCGTGACCGGTGCGCGTCCAGCGCTTAGCCACGAAGCGCGCTTGATCGGCCATCTCGACCAGGTACTGCGTTCACACGCAGCCGCGTTCATCGGCATGCAGGAAGTACAGAACTTGATCAAGGAAAGCGAGCGTGAACTGCCGGAGCTGGCCGGCGAGCTGTTGCGCAACGTCGCGCTGCAACGCATCACCGACGTGCTGCGCCGCTTGGTGCAGGAAGGCGTTTCGATCCGCAACTTGCGCGAGATCTTCGAAAGCTTGGTGCTGTGGGCGCCGAAGGAGAAAGACCCGGTGCTGCTGACCGAGTACGTGCGCATCGACCTCGGCAAATACATCACGCATCAACACGCAAGCGGGCGCCCCTCCCCGCTCAGCGTGATTATGCTCGATAGCGCGGTGGAAACCACCATCCGCAATGCCATCCAGCAAACACTGGCGGGCAACTTCTTGGCTTTACCCCCCGAGCAGGCGCGCACGCTGACGGACCGGCTGCGCGCCGCGCTCGCCAACGCGCCCGAACCGCTGCCGCTGCTGCTGACTTCGATGGACATTCGGCGCTACGTCAAGAAATTCCTGGAGCCAAGCCTGCCCATGCTGCCGGTGCTGTCGTACCAGGAGATTGGCGGGAACGCGCTGATCCGCCCGATCGAGCGCGTACAACTGTAACGGCCCAACATGAGCCCGACTTCGGTTCTGGACTTAACCTATCAGGCACTCATTCTCGTGCTGACGTTGTCGCTGCCCGCCGTGTTGACCGCGGCACTGGTGGGCTTGATCGTAGCCGCGCTGCAAGCGGTTACGCAGATTCAGGATCAGAACATCGGCCTGGCGGCGAAGCTGATCGCGGTGTTTGTCGCCCTGATCCTGAGCGCACGCTGGATCGGCGGGGAATTGCTGAACTTCGGCAACCGCTTGTTCGACACTTTGCCACGCATGTTCTAGCGAGAAACGCGGCTATGATCAAGGCATTCACCATTGTGCTGCTGGCGCTGCTCATCGGCGCCACCGCCACCACCGGCGCGGCCGACATCCCTTGGCGCGCCAAACGCGTCAAGCACCTAGTGGAGAACAAGAAGCTGCCGGAGTTCTTGCGCGATTTCGCCATGGCGCACGGCATCGCTACGGTCATCTCGCCGCAAGTCAGCGGCATGGTCAACGCCAAGTTCGATCTCGCGCCGCAAGAGCTGCTTGAACTCTTGGCCGGCACCCATGGACTGATCTACTACTTCGATGGCAACGTGCTCTACGTCTATTCGAGCAACGAAGCGCAAAGCGAAATGCTGCGCTTGTCCAGCGCAGACGTCGGCAAACTGCGAGCCACACTCAAGCAAATGCGCATCGCCGACGCGCGCTACCCATTGTCGTACGACGCAAGCGAGAACACGGTACTGGTGTCCGGACCAAAACGCTACGTTGAACTGGTGCGCGAAGCCGCGCGCATCGTCGACGAGAACCAATCGCGACGCGGCTCAACCGAAGTGCGCGTGTTCCCGCTCAAATACGCCTGGGCGCAAGACTATCGCCTCGACCAACTTGGCAGCAACGGCACCGTTCCCGGCGTTGCCACGACTTTACGCACACTGTTTTCCTCGGGCGGCGCCGCAGCCTTGCTGCCGGCCAAGCTACAGAACTCAAAACGCGCAGATTCCGCACTTACTAAAGTCAAAGGCAGCGATGCGCCGGTGCGAGTCCCGGAGAAGTTCGCGTTGCCCGAAGGAGAAGCGTCAGCGCTCGATGCGAACAGCGAGACCCTGCCGCAAATCGGCGCCGATAGCCGCATGAATGCGGTGCTGGTGCGCGACGTGCCGGAGCGCATGCCTTACTACGCGCAATTGATCCGTCAGCTCGACGTGCAGCCCGGGCTGGTAGAGATCGAAGCGCAAATCATGGACATCAGTACGGACGATCTCGAGAGCTTGGGGGTCGACTGGCATCTCAACCGCGGCAAGATGGACTTTCAGATTCGCGGCGGCACCACCCCGCCGCTCAACTTCAACGGCGCACTTGGCGATGCGGCCTCGGGCGCCATCATTCCCGGCGCGAACACGCCGACGGGCGGCCTATTCACCGCCGTATCGGGCGATCTGGGCCGCTACCTGCTCGCCCGCGTGAGCGCGCTGGCGACCGAGGGCAAGGCGCGCTTCGTAGCCAACCCGAAAGTCATGACGCTCGATAACGTCGAAGCGCTGCTGGAGAACGTCAACACCATTCACGTACCGGTGCAAGGCGTCCAGGTCGTCGATTTGTTCAATGTCTCCGCCGGTACCTCACTGCGCGTCACGCCGCTCATCGTGCAAGAAGGCGAACAGCGGCGCTTCAAGCTGGCGGTGAAGATCGAAGACGGCAATTTCATCGGCTCGCCCACGCCGGGCAATCCGGTGCCGCAACTGCGCCGCAGTTCGATTGGCACACAAGCGTTCATCAACGAAGGTGAAAGCTTGCTGATTGCCGGTTACACGCTGGACGGCGAAACCGAGCGCGAGGTCGGCGTGCCGGGACTGTCGAAGATCCCAGCGCTTGGCCGTCTGTTCAAACACACCGAGAAAACGCGCAGCCGCACGGAGCGGTTGTTTATGCTGACCCCGCGCTTCGTGCAGAACACTGCGCGCAGCGCCGCCGCGTCCGCGCAGCCCGCGCCGCGTGAAGGCGCAGCGCCCATGGCGGGTCTGACGCCCCGCGTTACGGCAGGTACCGTGTTTCGCATTCTGGAGTAGCGCATGAACACCATCAAGTACTTGCACATCGTCGCCGGCCTACATGAAGGCGCTCGGCTCGACTTGAGTGCCGGTGAACACAGCATCGGTTGCAGCGAGGAGTGCGACTTCGTGTTGAGCGACGCCGGTGTCGCCGCGCACCATCTGCGCGTGCTAGTCGAGAAGCACGGCGTCACTTTCGAGCCTCTGAACGATGCCCCGCTGCAGCACAAAGACCGCCTTTGGCGCACGCAGGCGACACGGGCGCGCGACTACGAGATCTACGGTATCGGCGCGGCGCGCTTCTATCTCTGCCCCGCCGTGACGCAGGAAACGGGAGCGGGCGCTTTCGCGGCCTCCTCGCCCGCCGCCCAGCGCGGCCGCCCCACCAAACTCGCCTACGCCGCTTGCGCACTATTCGCCGCGGCCGGGTTGTTTACCTACGCCGAGGACGGCTGGTTGCGGCGCCAACCCGACCCCGCTGCGGTGCTGGCACAGGCACGCAGCACACTCGCGGCGCTCGAATTGCCCGACCTCAACGTGCAGATCGACGCCAGCCAACGGCTCGTGATATCCGGCTTCGTGCAACGCACGCAAGACGCACAGCGGCTGCAGCGCGACACGCGCCTGCGAGCACTGGGAACGCCCGTGTTGCGCGTACACGTCGCGGAGCAGTTGCTTAACCGCCTGCAGCAGGATCTGGACGCTCCGCAGGTGAGGGCCGACTATGCCGGCAACGGCACCATCGTGCTGCGCGGCAGCGCCGCCGCAGGGCTGCGCACGCGCGTCACAGCGCTGCGCACCGATCTCGCGCAAGTCGTCAAAGTCGAAGACCGCATCGACTATCGGGCCGCGCCCGCCGCGCAAAGCGCCGGCGCGAACGTAGCGCTGCCAGTGCGCATCGTGGCGGTGCACGTGGGCGCGATCAGCTATTTCGAAGACGCCGAAGGCGCGCGCTACTTTATTGGCGGCAGCCTGCGCGACGGCGCGCAAGTCACGGCGATTTCGGAGTCCAGCATCTCGTTCAGCAAGAACGGGCGCAGCATCACTCACTCACTAAACGAGGCAGCCGAACATGCACGTTTCTGAACAACAGCTCGATTTGGAACGGGCGCTGCTGCAAGACGCCAGCGGCGCCGCGACCTGCGCCGAGATCGAACGCTACGCCGCGGCGGCGGCCCCGCTGCAAGCCGCGTTGCGCCAAGCGCTGCCGCGTGCCGAATATGGCGCGCCGCAAGCGCTGCACCGCGCTCTGGAAGCGGCGCAGGAAGTACTCGAATCAACTTGGTCGCGACTGCATTCGAACAAGAAGCTCCGCGCTTAGGAGCCCTGCAAGCTAACGTTCGTCAACTTTCCGAAAGGAGCAACAAATGTCTGAAGTCACCTTGGACGGTCAACAACAAGCGCTACTCGATCAGATGCGCACGGAGAACCTCAAGTCGCAGATGATGACGCAGCAAATCAACGCCGAGACGCAGAAGTTTCAGACCGCCATGGCGGCGCTGAACGCCATACGCGAGTCACGCACCGCGGCCTTCAACGCCGCCAACCGCGCGGCCGAGCAGCTGCAGTCACGCTAATGCGCCGTTGACGCCATGAGCAGCTCAATGCCGGCGCTCGCCGGTTCCACCATAGCGGCCGTCGGCCTTGAGTTTGCCCGTGCGTACGCTGCGCCGTCCGGTTATGGAGATCAGTCCGCGCGTGCGGACGCCGTCATCGCCGAGCGTCTGCTGTTGCAGCACGTCATGGAGCAGATCTTGAAGGACATCAGCCGCACCATGGCGCGCGAATACCGCCGTCAAGAATTCGAGCAGCGGCTCATGCAAGAGCGCCTCGACGAGCAACGCCGCCTCGAGCGCTACGGCACCAAGCGCCGGCGCGACAACACACCGGATCAGATGGCCGCTGCGC
>CAZAWU010000072.1:6516-8626 GCA_964488915.1 uncultured Burkholderiales bacterium | reverse complement strand
GCAAAGTCCCTCTTTACAATAAGCTGAGCGAGCGCGATGCCAACGAAGTACTCGCCGCGCTCATGAACAGCGGCATCGACGCGCGTAAATCGGCAAGCTCCGACAAGACTTGGCTGCTCGAAGTCGACCAGCGCGACTTGGCGCCGGCGCTGGACCTTCTGCGCGCGCACGGTTTACCGCGCGAGCCGCACGCCAACCTGGGCGAGCTGTTCCGCAAGGAAGGACTGGTGTCCACTCCGGCCGAAGAACGCATGCGCTACATCTACGCGCTTTCGCAGGAGCTGTCGCAAACGCTGACGCAAATCGACGGTGTGCAAGTGGCCCGCGTGCATGTGGTCATCCCGGCGAACGATCCGCTGAGCGAAACCATCAAACCGTCGTCGGCTGCCGTGTTCGTCAAACACCGTGCCGACGCCGATCTGCGCGCGCTCGCGCCGTCCATCAAGAACTTGGTTGCCGGCAGCATTGAAGGGCTGGCGCACGAGAACATCGCGTTGTCGCTATTTCCGGCAGAACTGCGCGCCAGCGCGGCGCCGCCCGCAGGCGCCCCCGCTTCGGTGCCGCCGCGGCTCTTGGTCGCGGCTTTGCTGGCCGGGTTTGTCATTGCCGCCGCGGCGCTCGCTTGGCGCCACCGCTCGATCATCACCGGCGAGTGGGTGCGCTGGCGCACCACGTTCGTACGCGGGCGCGGCAAGCACTCGGTGTAGCTACGATGACCACAAGCTCGCCCAAGCTCGCCGGCCTGGTCCGCCAATTCAATTTGGCCCCGGCCGACTACGTCGACGCCAGCTGGCTGCCGGCCGGCTGGCCTGCACGCTATGCCGACGCTGAATCTCTGCACGGCCGCACCGCCGCCGCGCTTTCGCGCTGGCTACTGCAGCAGCACGGCTTGGCCGATCAGTTCGACTTCGACTTTGCAGCGCGCGAAAAGCGCCTGGCCCTGCTCGACGCGCCGGCGCTGCGCACGCTCGCGCGCTACCTCGGCCTTGCCCACTACGCGCCCTACTTGCGCCGCGTTGTGGCGCGCGAAACACGCAGCACCCTAATGCAGCGCATCGGCGGTCCTGGCTACGCATTTCTGTTGAACGCAGCGCTGTCCACGCGCGCCGGGACGCCGGCCGCCCTCGATGCGCATGCCGATGATTTCGACACCCGGCTGCTCAACGCCGGCGCCGTGGCGCTGCTCGCCGCCTTACCCTGCCCGGCAGGCGCGCTGCGCGCGCGCGTTCAACTCAAACTGCCACGCACTGCGGCGCATTGCCCCGCCGCACCGGTGGCCGAGGCGGCAGGCATCCGCACGTTGATCTTCACTCGCTTGATTCCGGCAGTCGCTCCGCAATGGCTCTGGCTCTTTTGATCGATCAACCACGTTTGCGCGTCGCCCAACACGGCGCAGTGCTCAAGCGCGAGGACTACGAAGCACTGCTCACCGTACGGGCGCTCACCGGTAGCGCACAAGAGCAAGCCCGGTCCGTGCTGGCTGCGGCGCGCGAGCAATACGAGCTTGAACGCGAGCGCGGCTACCGCGACGGCCTGGCGCAGGCGCGTACCGAGTGCGCCGCCAACGTCGGCGCGACCGCGGCAGCCAAAGCCCAAGCGCTGCGCACACTGCAGCCGCACATCGTCGGCATCGTCATGCGCGCGCTGCGCAATATCCTGCACGAAGCAGATGCCGAGCTTTTCTTGCAGCACGCGCTGCGGCGCGTGTCAGAGTCGATCAAACACGAGCCGATTCTCGGGCTGCGCGTCTCCACGGCGCAAGCTGAGTCCGCACGCAGAGCGCTCGCGGCGTTGAGCGCCGAGTTTGGCACCTCGTTCTCGGTGGAAGTGCACGCCGAGGAGGACTTGGCCGCGGGCGCGTGCATCGTCGAGAGCGCCAACGCGTGCGTGGACGCCGGCTTGGACACGCAACTGCAGGCGATCGAGCAAGCCCTGCGCAACCACCTCACGGCCGCCACCGAAGACTGATGCCTTTGCGCAATCTCGCCGCCACGCTCGACGCAGCACTGCAAAGCGGCTGCGAGACGTTCGCCATGCACGGGCGCGTCACCGAGGCAGTGGGCACCGTCATCAAGGCAACGGGTGTTAGTGCGCGCATCGGCGAAGTGTG
>CAZAWU010000072.1:3249-6416 GCA_964488915.1 uncultured Burkholderiales bacterium | reverse complement strand
CCGCCGCCAGCCCTCGAACGTAAGCCCATCACACATGCGTTGGACACCGGCGTCAAGGTAATCGATGCGCTATTGCGGGTCGGCGAAGGGCAGCGACTCGGGCTGTTCGCCCCGGCGGGCGCTGGCAAGAGCACGCTCATCGGCATGCTGGCACGCGGCGCCGCCAGCGATGTCAACGTCATCGCCTTGATCGGTGAACGCGGGCGCGAGATCAATGAGTTCGTCGAGCGCAACCTCGGCGAGTGCGGTCTGAAAAAATCGGTGGTGATCGCCGCCACGTCGGATAAGCCGGCAATGGAGCGTGCCAAGGCCGCTTACGTGGCCACCACCGTCGCGGAGCACTTTCGCGCGCAAGGCAAGCGCGTGCTGCTGCTGATGGATTCGGTCACGCGCTGCGCCCGCGCGCTACGCGAAATCGGACTCGCCGGCGGCGAGCCGCCCACACGCCGAGGTTATCCGCCTTCCATCTTCGCCGCGCTGCCCCAGTTGCTCGAGCGCAGCGGCCAAAGCGGCCGAGGCTCAATCACTGCTTTCTACACCGTGCTGACCGAGGGCGAGGAGATGGAAGACCCGATCGCCGAGGAGATCATGGCGCTGCTCGACGGCCACATCGTACTCACGCGCAAACTGGCAGCCATGAATCAGTATCCCGCGGTCGATGTACTCGCTAGTTTGAGCCGCGTGATGCCTGCGGTGTGCGATGCCGCGCACCTGCGCGCCGCCCTGAAACTACGCGCCCTGCTCGCGAAGTACCGTGAAATCGAGTTGCTGCTGAAGCTCGGCGACTACCGCAAAGGCAGCGATGCGCTCGCTGACGAGGCCATCGCCAAACACCCGGCGATCCAGCGTCTGTTCGCGCAAGACCACCGCGAGTTGCATGAGGCGCGCCAGACCATTGCCACGGTCGCGGCGCTGAGCGGCGCATGAGCGAAACCCTGGCGGGACTGCTCGCCGTGCGCGAGCAACGCGTCCAGCGCGCGCTGCGCGAGCTTGCCGCACGCAGGCAAAGCGCTGCCGCGCGCGCGCAAGCGCTGCACCGCGAGGAGGCTGCGCTGCAGCAACGCGAACAAGCGCATCAACGTTCGGCCCGGCAGCTGTTCGAGAGCGCACGAAGCCGCGCGTGCCATGCAGCGCAGCTGTGCGCCGAGCTCGCCTACCTGCAGGGCTTGGCCGATCAAGTGGCGCAGCAGCGTACGGCGCTCAGCGCTGCGCGCCGTGCCCTGCACGCAGCGTTGGCCGAGTTGCGCGTGGCCCACCACCATACCCGACAAGCGCGCGCGGCGCGCGAGCGTACCGGTCTAGTGCAGGAGCACGTTCGCCGCGCCGCTTTGCTGTGCCGCAATCTGCGCGAGGAGCAAGCGGCGGAAGAGATCGACGTGTCTGTCAGCTGCGCCGCGTCCGAACGGGAGTTTTGAACCTGCGCGCGGGCGCCGGAGACTTACGCATCGAGGAAAGCCATGAGCCGCTCGATGCCATCCCATCTTCCCCCAAACCGCTGCAAATTCTCACTGTCAAGGCGTGTGCATCCATGAACGCGGCGCCTATCTCGACCGCGACCAGGCTGCCACGCCTTGCGCCGAGCGCGCGCCGCCTGCACAACGTCTTGTACACGCACGATGCGGCGGTGGAGTTCGCCTGCGGCGACGAAACCTTACAGTTTCGCTGGGAGCATCGGCCGCAGGAGTTCACCGTGCAGTGGGCCGGCCGCGTCGAATTCGGCGGCGCACACCTGTGGTTGGCGTTGGAGTACCTTGGTGTGGCCGTGGCGCTGGGCACTGAATCCGCACAACTGTTGCCGCGCGCGCTGCGCCAACTGGTCTTGCTGCAGGCATTTGCCCCTGCCTTTGACACGATCGAGTCGCTCACCGGTAAGAAAATCGCGGTGACCGAGCTTGAAAACGATGTGCCGCCGCCACTCGACGATACGCGCGTGTACTTCTCCTTGCGCAATACTGCGACGCAGCTACGCAGCCGCGGTTGGCTGCAATGCGAGGACGCAGCGGCGATCGATAGCGTAATCGCCGCGGCCGCCTTCATGCCGCGCACCGCGCATGCGAGCGCGCGCTGGGATGCCGCCCATCTGCCGCTACGCCTAGAGCTGGGCAGCGTGCGCCTAGCCAGCTCGGAGCTGGCCAGGCTCGAAGCAGGCGACTGCCTGCTGCTCAACCAGGTCAAGCGCGCTGACGGCGCCCTGGCGCTGCGCGGCAGCATCGGCAAGCGCAGCCCCCTTGTTTTGTTCGCCGGACATGCGACTGCGCGCCAACTCACTATCAGCGAGGTCTACGAAGCGATGCAACGAGACAATCTCCCGCTTGAGGCAATCGACCTGCCATTGGAGCGGCTGGACGCCGTCGAACTCACCTTGACGTTTGACGTAGGCGAGCAGCCGTGCGCGCTCGGCGAACTGAAACACTTGCAACCCGGCTGCATCATCGATCTGGATCGAGCCGTGGACGACAACCTGGTGCGCATCCGCATCGGCGGCCGACTGATCGGCACCGGGCAGCTCGTCGCCATCGGCGATCAGCTCGGTGTGCGCATCGCGGAGTTCAACACGAGCAATGCCTAAGCAGCGTGGGCATGACGGAGTTCTCCAACCCGCTGAGCATCGTTGCGCTCATTGCAATGCTCGGGTTGGCGCCGTTCGCCGCGCTGCTCGTGACCAGCTATACCAAGCTCGTCGTGGTGCTGGGGTTGCTCCGGCTGGCATTGGGCATTCAACAAGTGCCACCCAACATGGTGCTAAACGGCTTAGCGATCATCCTGTCGATCTACATCATGGCCCCGGTGGGCATGAGCGCATGGGACGCTGTCAAGCAGCGCGAAGCGGCGGGCAATCCAGCCACGTTCGCGGACTTGCCGGCGCTGGCCGACTCGGCCGCCGCGCCGTTGAAAGCCTTTCTCGGCAAACACGTGAACGAGCGCGAAAAGAAGTTCTTCTTGAAATCCGCCGGCGAGTTGTGGCCTGCGGAAAAGGCGCAAAGCGTGCGCGAGGACGATATGCTGGTGCTGGTGCCGAGCTTCACGGTCAGCGAATTAACGGCGGCGTTCCAGATCGGCTTTGTGTTGTATCTGGCTTTTATTGTCATCGACCTGTTGGTCGCCAACGTGCTGCTGGCGCTCGGTATGCAGATGACCTCGCCAACGGTCATCGCGGTACCGTTCAA
>CAZAWU010000072.1:0-3149 GCA_964488915.1 uncultured Burkholderiales bacterium | reverse complement strand
AGCCTGAGCGATATCAAAGCCGCGGACCAGGCTTACCGCTCGGGCGCATGGGCCGAGGCCGAGCGCGCCTACCGCGTCTTGGCGGAGGCGGCGCCGGAGCATCCCTACCCCTGGTTTCGCTTGGGCAATACCTACGTAAAGACCAATCGACTCGAACTGGCCCAAGCTGCCTACACACGCGCACTGGCGCGCGACGCGCGCAATGCCAAGGCGTTGCATAACTTGGCACTGACCAATCTGATGCTGACCACGCGCGCGCTGGAACGCGGCGTCGCCAGTCTCGACGCCAATGAACCCTCAGTGCGCCTGAGCCGCGAACTGCTGCGCGAACTCAAGCGCATCCTCGATGCAAACGATGCCGACGCCAGCCCGTCCGGCGCAACGCAGCCCAGCCAGTCCACGCAAAACAGCGCCGCGCTGATGCGCACGCAGCTCGCCGCCACTGCATCAAACAAGGAGCGTGGCCTGCGGCTCAAGCCCGCCAAAACGCGCCGGCTCCCCGTGCCCAGCGAAGGCACCGGCAGCACGACTCTGACGCGCGGCTTGCGCGAACTCTAAAGCCGCACCGCAGCCGTGCCAACGCTTGCCGCAGGCACAGCGGCAGCCTTCGCACCACCTCGCCCGTATCGTACCGGCCAGCACCCGCTTACTGGGACAACCAGTTGTTGACCTAGATCAAACGCGACGGCAGCGGTACGCGTAAATTCGCACTAAGGGCGCGGCTGCAATGCGTCCACGGCAAAACCCAAAAGGAAAAGGTCATGAAAGTACATGAAGCCTGCTCGCGGCCGGCCGTTTGCTGCGCGGCCGAGAACACCGTTGCCCAAGCCGCGCACATCATGCGCGAAAAGCACGTCGGCGCGATCATCGTTACGAAAGGCTCCAAGCAAGGCGATAAACCGATCGGTGTGGTCACCGACCGCGATATCGCGTTGTCGGTAGTTGCCCCGGAATTGGACGCGCGCACCATCACCGCGGGCGACATCGCGCAGCGCGGACTAGTCACCGCCAAAGAAGATGACGATCTGTTCGCCGCGCTCAAGCGCATGCGCAGCAAAGGCGTGCGCCGGCTGCCGGTCGTGAATGCACAGGGCAAAGTCACCGGCTTGCTCGCCCTTGACGATATCGTCGAGGTGCTCGTGGACGAGATGAACACCATCGTCAAGCTCGTCGCCCGCGAGCAAAGCCAAGAAGCCGCCACGCGGCAATAGCGCATCGCCCCATGGAGTGTTCATGCTACTAACCCCGATGCAAACCCAGCAATTGCGCGATTTGCTGCACAAGCGCTACCGCGCCACGTTGCAGGACATCGAATTGCGCGTTCAACAAGATGGCGGACCGGCGATGGGCGCCTACCGCGATCTCGCGGAGGATGAAGGCGACCGCGCCATCGCCGATTTGATCGCCGAAACCGGGCATGCGCTGATGGAGCGCGAACTGGAAGATTTGCGCGATCTCGAAGAAGCGCTCAAGCGCTTGCGCGCGGCGACGATCGCGCATTGCAGCGATTGCGGCAGCGCCATCGATTTCGAGCGCCTGCGCGCGTATCCCACAGCGAAACGCTGTATCGAATGCCAAAGGCGGCATGAACGCGCCCATGCCGGTTCGAAAACCTCATCACTGTGACTCTAAGGACACCATGAAGAAGAAGCTTGCTCGCCTAGCCTGCTCGACTCTGTTCGTCTTCAGCCTCGCCGCCGTGAGCGGCGGTGCTCAGGCCGCCGATGCGGCCGATGCGCCCACCCTGTTGCAGAAGTCGTGCGATAACTGTCACGCCCAACTCTTCGCCGGCAAGGCCGACGGCGTGTACACGCGCAGCAACCGGCGCGTCAGCAGCAAGCAAGTTCTGCTCGATCAAGTGAAGCTGTGGAACAGCTCGTCGGGCGCCAAATGGGGCGATGCCGAGATCGAGGCCGTAGTGCGCTATCTGGACGAAACCTACTACAAGCTGCCCTAACGTTACCGCTCTCGCGAGATGGAGGACTGCAATGCTTAGGCCACCTCTGAACAGGTCTCACGCAACGGGTGTGCTGCGCACGGCGCTGCTGATGTTTTTTCTAATCGGTGCCGTGGCTGCTGCTGAAGCGGGCGATATCGAGCGCGGCAGACGGTTGCACGACGAGCGCTGTTTGCTTTGTCACGGGCTGGAAAATTATCAGGCGGCCGCGAGCAAGATCAAGTCGCTGGACGGCTTGCGCGATATGGTGCGCCGCTGGGAAGACAAACTGAAAGATCCGTTCACGGACTTGGAGCGCGAAGACGTTGTTGCCTACCTGAACGCGACTTTCTATAAATTCCCGCAGCAACGCAAAGTTGGCCGTCAAGCGCCTGCCGGTTCGATCGCGCGCCTCATGGCGCTGCGGCAGCGTTAGCAACCATGCCGGCCGAAGCGCAACTCGGTGTGGTGCGCGCATTGCGCACACTCGCCGGCACGCTGATCGAGATGGTCGAGACGCGCTTGGCCATCGTCTCCAGCGACGTCGAGGAAACGATTGCATATCTCGCTCGCACGTTGTTCGCCGCGGCGCTGGCGGCGTTGTTCCTGTTTCTCGCCGTGATGCTGCTCGTGCTGCTGGCCGTCGCCGCGTTTTGGGACACGCACCGCTTGCTGGCGCTGGGCATCGCCGCCGGTACCGCGCTGGCGGGTGCGCTCATCGCCGGCTGGACCATCGCACGCGGCGGGCGCAAGCATGCGCGCTTTCTCGCGGCCAGCTTGGACGAACTGCGCCGCGACCGCGCCGCGCTTGCCGAGAGCGAGGCCTAGGTGAAGTCCTCCACCGAGCGGCACGCACTGCGCTCTAAACTCGCGCGCCGCGCCGCCCTTCAGCGCCGCACCCTCGCTAGCGCAATCGCGCAATGCCGCACGCCGCTACGCCTGGCGGACTATACCTACCGAGGCATTGCCCTGGCAAAGCGGTATCCCGCCATTTCCGTGACATTGCTGGCACTAGTACTGCGCCGTCTTGGGCGCAGCCTGAGCCTGCGGCGCACGGCGCCGCGCTGGTTGGCGCGGGGTTTGATGCGCCGATTGTTGGGCTGACGCCACCTTACAGGACGTCATCCCGGCCTGCGCCGGAATGGCGAGGTTGAGCGCCTAGTGTAGTGCTTCACTCTTAGTGCTACTTATGTGAGCATCCATGCAGGCGGGA
>CAZAWU010000071.1:0-18800 GCA_964488915.1 uncultured Burkholderiales bacterium | reverse complement strand
AACTGCGGCGCAGCGGATTCGAGGAGCTGCTCTCCTCCGGCATCGTATTGACCGGGGGCAGCAGCGTCATACAAGGCATGGTCGAGTTGGGTGAAGAGATCTTCCACATGCCGGTGCGCTTGGGTGTGGCCAATTACAAGGGAGGGCTGGCGGATGTCGTGCGAAATCCGCGCTTCTCCACAGCGATGGGTCTGCTCATGGCGGGCTATGAAGGCTATCAGAAGAACGAAGTGCAGCGGCTCAACACCAACTCGCTGCAACAGATTTGGGAGCGGATGAAGAACTGGTTCAAGGGCAATTTTTAGGGAAGTCGGAATACGCGTACGCAGTTGAGATTCGTTTGACATTTACATCGCAACATCTCTCGCATAGGAGGAAGGCATGCTGGAAATTCTGGAAAACCCCACACAAGAAGCCATCATCAAAGTTATCGGCGTCGGCGGCTGCGGCGGCAACGCGGTCGAGCACATGATCAACAACGGTGTTTCCGGCGTCGACTTCATCGTCGCCAACACCGACGCACAAGCGCTCAAGCGCAGCACCGCCAAGCAGGTGATGCAGATCGGCACCAGCCTCACCAAAGGTCTTGGCGCCGGCGCGAACCCGGAGGTCGGGCGCGAAGCGGCGACGCAGGATCGGGAAGCAATCGCCGAAGCGATCAAAGGTGCCGACATGCTCTTTATCACCGCCGGGATGGGTGGCGGTACTGGTACAGGTTCGGCCCCGGTAATCGCTCAAGTCGCCAAGGATCTAGGCATACTTACCGTTGCCGTAGTCACTAAGCCGTTTTCATTCGAGGGTAAGCGCCAGCGTGTGGCCGCCGCCGGCATCGAGGCGCTGCATCAGCATGTGGACTCGCTCATCATCATTCCGAACGACAAGCTGCTCGAAGTGCTTGGTGATGATGTGGGCTACCTCGAGGCTTACAAAGCAGCGAACAACGTGTTGCACGGCGCGGTGGCCGGTATCGCCGAAGTCATCAACTGCCCGGGTTTGGTCAACGTCGACTTCGCCGACGTGAAAACGGTGATGGCGGAAATGGGCGTGGCGATGATGGGTTCGGCAACGGCTTCCGGTATCGACCGCGCGCGCATCGCCGCGGAGCAAGCCGTGGCAAGCCCGCTGCTCGAAGACGTGAACTTGTCCGGCGCACGCGGTGTGTTGGTGAACATCACTGCCAATCAAGGCATGAAGTTGAAAGAAGTGCACGATGTGATGAACACTATCCGCAGCTTTACCGCGGACGACGCCACCGTAATTTTTGGTAGCGTCATCGATGAAGCCATGAGCGATTCGCTGCGCGTGACGATAGTGGCCACCGGCTTGGGCGCGCACGCGGCACGCGCGCAGCCGAAGCCGTTTTTGATACGCACCGGTACCGACAATCATCCAGTCGGCGGTTCGCACGTCGACTACAACGACCTCGATCAACCGGCTGTCCTGCGCCGCCGCCGCGACTCGACCATCGATGCGCTGCGCCAATCGGGAGTGGATATGTTGGATATACCGGCGTTCTTGCGTAAACAAGCAGACTAAGCCGGTTACCGCGGCTCTGAATGAAGAGCCGCGTGCTGCGCGCGGCGTGACTCTCCTCCCACGCCCCGCGTAGTTCGCGCTAGAAGCGACGGCGGGTCGCTGCTAGCGTGCCTATGCCCGGAGCGTTTGCCGCTTCGCTCCGGGCGCTTTGTTGGAGCACAACTTGATTTCGGCGCTGCGCAAGCGGCCCGAGCTGGCGCAGCGTGGGCACGCGATCGAGAGGGTGTATGGATGTCGATGCGGAAAAGTTGGAGGGCGATGCCGGTCTGAACGGCAAAGTCGCGATCGTCACCGGCGCGGGCGCGGCGGGCGATGGCATCGGTAACGGCCGCGCCGCCGCGATCTTGCTCGCGCGCGCTGGCGCGAAAGTGCTGGCCGTAGACCGCGAGTTGGCGCTGGCCGAGCGCACTGCGGCGATGATCACCGCCGAAGGCGGCCAAGCTGTGGCGTGGCGCGCGGACGTGACCGACGAAGCGCAGTGCAAAGCGTTGGTCGACGCGGCGCTCGCGCGTTTCGGCCGGCTCGATTTGCTCGACAACAACGTCGGTATCGCCAGCAAAGGCAGTGTGGTCGAAGAAGACAGCGCTGCCTGGCGCCGCGTCATGCAAGTCAACGTCGAGAGCATGTTCTTGACTTCGAAGTACGCGATTCCGGCGATGTTGAAGACCGCGGGCCGCGGCGCGATCGTCAATGTGGCATCGATCGCGGCGCTGCGTCCGCGCGGCATGACTTCGTATTCGACTTCCAAGGGCGCGGTGATCGCGCTCACGCGCGCGATGGCGGTGGATCATGGGCCGAGCGGCATACGCGTCAACTGCGTTGCGCCCGGGCCGGTGTATACACCGATGGTGTACGCCGAGGGCATGAGTGCGGAAGCGCGCGAGCGCCGCCGCCAAGCTTCGGTGCTGGGAATTGAAGGCTCAGGCTGGGATGTCGGTTACGCCGTGCGTTTTCTGCTATCCGATCACGCGCGGCTCATCACCGGGCACACGCTAGTGGTCGATGGCGGCGTGACGCTGGTGAGCCGCGCGCGTGCAACCGACACGCAGTAAGCGCGCGCAACGCGCGCGGGTTAGGGCGCAAGCCCGAACGCGATGAGCGATTCGCCCTGACGGTAGCCGAATAGCTGACTGCCGCCAGCCGCGACGGCGACGTACTGCTCGCCGTCGATTTCGTACGTGATCGGGGGCGCGTTCACGCCGGCGCCGCAGTTGAACTGCCATAAGCGCTCGCCGCTGCGCGCATCGAAGGCGTTGAAGTTGCCGTCGCCTTCGCCCGTGAACAGCACGTCGCCCGCCGTGGCGAGCACGCCGCCGATGAGCGGATCGGGCGTTTTGACCTGCCATTTGATTTTGCCTCGCTGGCGCAGATCGAGCGCCGTCAGCGTGCCCCACTTCGCGCCATCGAGGAGTTCTAGCGACGTGTAGCGCAGCGCTGGCTTGCCTTCGTGCGGCGGCACTTCTTTAACGGTGTAGCGCGTGGGCAGATGCAGTCCGGCGACATAGGCGACCTGATTGCGCTGATCCAGCGAGACCGGCGACCAGTTCGAGCCGCCTGCCGCGCCGGGGGAGATCTCGATGCCCGCGGCGGTGGGCCGTTTGAAAATATTCGAGTGCGGCACGAACGCTTCCGATTTGAACAACAGCTTGCCGCTGAGCCGGTCTAGCACGTAGAACCAGCCGGTCTTCGATGCTTGCCCCACTGCGGGGACACGCTGCCCGCCGACTTCGGCGTCAAACAGCACGGGCGGGCTCGCCACGTCGTAGCCCCACATGTCGTGCGGCACTTGCTGGTAATACCACTTGAGCTTGCCGGTTTCGACATCGAGCGCGACCAGCGACACCGTATACAAGTTGTCCCCTGGGCGCGTGAGGTCGTCCATCTGCGGCGAAGGGTTGCCGACACCGAGGAAAATCAAGCCGCGCTCGGCGTCGATTGCCGGCGTGGTCCAGGCCGAACCGCCGCCGCGTTTCCAGGCATCGCGGTATTGCTCGAAGCTCGTTTTTTCGCGTGCGATGTCGCGATCCAACGGCGCGCCGTCGGCGGTGGCGCTCACGAAGCCGCCTTCCCAGCCTTGTGCGGGGGTTGAATCGAACTGCCACACGCGCTGGCCGCTCGAGGCGTCGAAGGCTGCGTAGAAACCGGCGCGCTGGCTTTGACCGGCGATGCCGATCACAGCGCCGACCGGCGCGCCGGGACGATCCGAATCCAAGTGCAGACCGTAGCCGACGCCCGTGATGCCGATGATAACTTTGCCTTTGTACACGACCGGCGCCATGTTGGCGCCGACTCCCGTAGTGCCGCTGACGCGTTGCTGGCGGCGCGGGTCCTCTTTCGGCAATTGTTCGGTGCTTTCGGTTTCACCGTCGAGTTCTTCGACTAGCTTGGCATCCCAGGCGATCTTGCCGGTCTTGGCGTCGAGCGCGATTAAGCGCGCGTCGACCGTGCCGACGAATACTTTGCCGTACGCCACGGCCACACCGCGGTTGGCGGGCCCGCAGCACATCTTCTGCGTGCGCCGCTTGTGCTCGTAGCGCCACCGTTGCTTGCCGGTTTTCGCGTCGAGCGCGACGACATGATTGAACGGTAGCGAAACGTACATGACGCCATCGGCGACGATGGGCGAGGCTTGGAAACTTGAGGCCACGCCGTTTTGGTAGATCCATTTCGGCACCAGCCGCTTGGCGTTACCGCTGTTGATGTGCGTCAGCGGCGAGAAACGCTGATTGCTGTAGTCACGGCTGTAGGTAAGCCAATTGCGTTGATCGCTCGCCGCACCGGCCAAGCGAGCGTCGGTTACATCGTCGGCTACGGCAACGCCGCAAACTGCGAGCAACACGCCCGCGAAAGATCGAAGCATGGTCGAGTCTCCTCCAACTGGGGTAAGGCGAGCCTCGCGCCCGCCCGCGTTTTGGTCCAGCAAATTTTACCGGGTTGGCCGCACCGCGTCGGCGGCAGCCGCTTGAACTGTCACGCGTTTCTGACCATCGTTGTTACAAATGGCAACAATTTGACCGTCCTCCCGGCGGGAGTGCGTGGTATACTCCACCCCTGTTTTCCCCCTACCCTTAGAGCCTGGCGCGATGCTGCTGCAGCGCACGTTGAAGTCATTGGTGAGCACCAGCGGAGTCGGATTGCACTCCGGCCAGAAGGTCACGCTCGTCTTGCGCCCGGCCGCCGAAAACAGCGGTATCGTTTTTCGCCGTACCGATCTGCCCGGCACGCCGACGCTGAAAGCCGATGCGTTTGCCGTGGGTGATACTCGCCTGTGTTCGACGCTCGAGGGTAACGGCGCCAAAGTGGCCACGGTCGAACATCTAATGGCCGCTTTTGCCGGGCTGGGCGTAGACAACGCGTACGTCGATCTCAACGCGACCGAATTGCCGATCATGGACGGCAGTGCCGCGCCGTTCGTGTTTCTCATGCAGTCCGCCGGGCTCACCGAGCAGGCGGCGCCGAAACGCTACGTGCGTATTACTCAGGCGGTTGAATGCCGCGACGGTGATAAATGGGCGCGCTTCGAGCCGCACGCCGGCTTCAAAGTGAGCTACACCATCGCCTATCAGCACCCCGTATTCAAAGACGTACGCCCGAGCGCGACGGTCGATTTCGCGCACACGTCGTTTAGCAAAGAAGTCAGCCGCGCGCGCACGTTCGGCTTCATGCAGGAGGTCGAGTCCATGCGCGAGCAAGGCTTAGCGCTCGGCGGCAGCTTGGATAACGCCATCGTCATGGACGAGTTCCGGGTGCTCAACGGCGAAGGCTTGCGCTACCAGGATGAGTTCGTGCGTCACAAGATCCTCGACGCCATCGGCGATCTTTATCTGCTCGGCCATCCGTTGATTGGCGCGTTTTCCGGCTACAAGTCCGGCCATGCGCTCAACAACCGCTTGGTGCGCGAACTCGTTGCCCAGCGCGACGCCTGGGAGTACGTCAGCTTCGAGCGGCCGGAGGAGTTGCCGGCCGGTTGGGCCGCGCTGAATCTTCAGCGCGGCTGATTTCGACGCGCAGCGCGCTGCACATTAGAGTTTCGCGCCAACTAAGTCCGATCCGCGCGTGATTCTCATCCGGCTTTTCATCGTCGTCGCGTTACTGGTGCTCGGCGTAAGCCTGGCGCTTTTCCTGTTCACGCGCGACCGTAAATTCCTCGGCTTTGCCGCGCGCGCCTTCAAATTCTTTCTCGTCGTCTTCCTGGTGCTTGCCGGGCTGTACGTGCTCGAGCGGCTCATTCTTCTTTAGATCGCAGCAGTTGTCTGCTTCCAAGGCTATTCAGCCATGTGGTCTTGGGAGCGCCAATTGTGGGAAATATCCCCGCCCATTGTCCAAATATGTCGACAGAACTTACAAAAACGTCGAATTAGTGTTAGGCTCGCCTTACCAGGTAGGAGGTTACGATGTCAAAATACCAAAATCATTCACTAAGCAACAACGTCAAACGGATTGTTGCCATTTCAATCATCTTGCTGGCAGCAGTTGACGCCTCGGCCATACCATTCTTCTCGCAACGCCCACGCGCGGCACAGGCCAGCATCCAAGCCGAAGGCCCCGACCAGCCCTCAGGCGTCATGACGGCCTATACCGAGGATGTGCATAGCGGTGTGGGTGATTTCGTCTACTTGGCGCGCAACTTTTCGGGTTCGGCCGCTGGAAATGGCAGGAATCCTTCGGGCTTGATCGGCGGCCTTGAGGAGCCGATTGGTGTGGTGACGCCCGCGCCCGAGCCCGGTAGCGTTGCGCTGTTGGCCCTGGGCGGGTTGTTGCTCTGGCGCTGGCGCGACCGCTAGCGCGAGATCGCCCGGCGCTATCGCCCACCGTAGGGCTTCGGGCGCGAATCGGCATTGAAGCTCGAGTTAGAATCGCTGCCTCACTTTGACAAGATGAGGCTCATCGATGCCCGCCGCCCTTCACCCGCAGGTTCAAGCTGTACTCGAGGCGATGGCAAAGCTGAATTTGCCCGCGCCGCAGACGGTTACGCCGGCGCAAGCGCGTCTCAACTTCAAACAGTCACGCGGCGTATTTCTGCCGCAGCCTGAGGCGGTCGCCGCGGCGAGCGACTACACCGTGGCCGGTCCTGGCGGCGCGATCCCTGTGCGTCTGTATCGGCCGATGGGGGCCGCCCCCAGCGCCAAATTGCCCGTTCTCATCTACTTCCATGGCGGCGGCTGGGTGCTGGGCGATATCGAAACACACGACCCTCTGTGCCGCATGCTAGCCAACCGCTCGGGCTGCGCCGTACTTTCGGTCGACTACCGGCTCGCGCCTGAGCACAAGTTTCCCGCTGCCGTGGAAGATGCCGTTGCCGTTACGCGCTACGTCGCCGCCAGCGGTGCTGCCTGGGGCATCGACGGCTCGCGCATCGCGCTCGGCGGCGACAGCGCCGGCGGCAATTTGGCTACGGTGGTCGCGCTCACACTACGCGACGCCGGGGGACCGGCGCTGCGTCTGCAGCTGATGCTGTATCCGGCGACCGATTTCACCATGGATGCGCCTTCGCACCGCGAGTTTGCCAACGGCTACATGCTCACCCGCGAGCGTATGCAGTATTTCAGCGACTGCTACCTACGCGGGACGCAAGACGTGAGCGACTGGCGCGCCTCTCCCCTTAAGGCCCCGGATGTTTCGCGTTTGCCACCGGCGCTCATCATCACCGCTAGCCACGACCCGCTGCGCGACGAGGGCAAAGCGTACGCGGATCGGCTCAGCGCCGCTGGCGTTCGAGCCACGTACCGCTGCTACGACGGCATGATCCACGGCTTCATGACCATGAGCGGGGCGGTGAACATGGCGGGCGAGGCGGTCGACGCAGCGGCGGCGGCTGTCAAACAAGCACTGGTTTAATATACTATTACCTCTATATCCTCTTCAATAAGATACAAAGCTATAATTATAAGGCTACTGGGCTTAGTTTAATTCGTTTGGCGCAGCAGGCTGCGCAGCGCTTCTTTCAGCCCCCCCTCTCCGAGGGCTGAAACGGCACGTTCGATGCTTGCTTTTGCCTCAATGGGCAGCGCGTGGGTAGATTTCGGTTCGGGCAAACGCGGGCGGCTGGCTTGCACTTCGACGCGGATTGCAGTAACCTGTTGACCGTTCAACGAAAACTTGTTGATAAGCGAAGGTGCGAGCAGTTTCAGCTTGGCGCCGACAGCTCCGCCGTCCGCAAACACGACGAGCGTTGTGCCCTCCAGGGCGGCAACGCGGCTCAATCTAGAAAGCCGGACAGGAGCAATCTCCGAATAAGTACGCTGTAAGTCCGCGAGCTGTCGCGCCTGGGTCAAAACCGGACGCAACTGGGGTAGGGCAGCGATCAATTGGTCGATCTTTTGCGCTCGCATGGCGCGGGGAGATTATCGAAGAATGAATATCATTTTGGTGTCCAACAATCTACGCAGAATCCGGACGCTACGTTTATCGCGCTGGCAAACCGCAGCTTTGACCGCGCTCGCCGGCCTCGTCATGTTCTTCGCCAATGGTTGGGCCTATACGCGCCTGTTTGGCGCGGAGCCACCTTCTATCGTCAAGCTGGCGGAGAAAGCCGTCGACAGCTTACGCCACCCCGGCCAAAGCGAACAGGAAAAGCACGCTGCCACCGTGCGCGAGGATATCAACGCCTTGGCGCTTAAGCTAGGCGAAATGCAAGCGCAGCTCTTGCGCTTGGACGCGGTCGGTCAGCGCCTGGCGCGCAGCGCGGGATTGAATCCTAGCGAGTTTCGTTTCGATCTGGTCCCGGGGCGCGGCGGTGCGGCGCCGACCGAATACACGCAGCAGCAGATGAGCTTCGGCGAAGTCGATCTCGAGATTCAACAACTGGCGCGCATGATCGACGATCGGCGCGATAAGCTGGAAGTGATCGACGGCTTCATGCTGAGCGAGCGCATCCGCGAAAAGAAAACGCCGAGCATGACCCCGGTAGCGATCGGCTGGCGCTCTTCCGGCTTTGGTTACCGCAGCGATCCGTTTACGGGCGCGCGTGCGATGCATGAAGGTTTGGACTTCGTCGCGGAAACCGGCACGCCGGTGGTCGCCGCTGCCGCGGGCGTGGTCGCCGTCTCAGAGCAACAGAATGACTATGGTAATATCGTTGAGGTCGATCACGGCAACGGCTTGAGCACGCGCTACGCGCATCTTTCCAAGCGTTTGGTTAAAGTCGGCGACGTGGTATTCAAGGGTCATCAAGTCGGCGAAGTCGGCAGTACGGGCCGCTCCACCGGCGCACACTTGCACTTCGAAGTTCGCAACCAAGGTCAGCCGCTCGATCCGGCCAAGTTTTTGGAAAAGGACAGTTAGGAGTTTCTGCATGAGGCTGAATCGTCGGTTGGTTGCAGGCGGTTCGGTTGCTCAAAGGAAAGCAAGGGGTGAGGGGATGATCCTCACCTCTTTTTTTTGCCCGCTGCCGTCTCCTGCTAAGACGTTTCCAGGCCGGCTTCCGGCGCCATAGAACGCATCACATACGCCATGATTCAAGCTCTACTAAAGAAAGTATTCGGCAGCCGCAACGACCGGCTGCTGCGCGACTATCGTCGCTTGGTCGTGCAGGTCAATGCGCTCGAATCACAGTTTCAAGCGCTCTCCGATGAAGACTTGCGCGCCAAGACCGCCGCCTTCAAGCAGCGCGTGGCAAACGGCGAGGCGCTCGATGCGCTGATCCCCGAAGCGTTCGCCGCCGTGCGCGAAGCCTCCAAGCGCACGTTGGAGATGCGCCACTTCGACGTGCAGTTGATCGGCGGCATCGCGCTGCACAACGGCAAGATCGCCGAGATGCGCACCGGCGAGGGCAAGACGCTGGTGGCGACGTTGCCGGCGTACTTGAACGCACTCTCCGGCAAAGGCGTGCACGTGGTCACGGTCAACGATTACCTGGCCCGGCGCGATGCGGAATGGATGGGACGTATCTATTCGTTCCTGGGATTGAGTGTCGGCTGCAATTTGTCGCAGATGCCGCACGATCAGAAAACGGCGGCCTTTGGTGCAGATATCACGTACGGCACCAACAACGAATTCGGCTTCGATTATCTGCGCGACAACATGGTCGGCAGCCCGAGCGAGCGCGTCATGCGTCCGCTCAACTACGCCATCGTCGATGAGGTGGATTCGATTCTGATCGACGAAGCGCGCACGCCGCTGATCATTTCCGGCCAAGCCGAAGACAGCGCGGCGTTGTACCAGCAGATCAATCAACTTGCGCCGAAGCTGACGAAGCAAGCGGACGAGAAGGGCGAGGGCGACTACTACGCGGATCTCAAGTCACATCAAGTGACGGTGTCCGAGTCCGGACACGAGAAGGCGGAGCAGTTGCTCGCGCAAGCCGGTATGCTGCCGGCGGGCAGCAGTCTTTACGATCCAGCCAACATCATGCTGGTGCATCATCTTTACGCGGCGCTGCGTGCGCATTCGCTCTACCATCGCGACCAGCACTACGTCGTGCACAACGGCGAGGTGGTGATCGTCGACGAGTTTACCGGGCGCATGATGCCGGGTCGGCGCTGGTCCGACGGCCTGCATCAGGCGGTGGAAGCGAAGGAAGGCGTGCGCATTCAGAACGAATCGCAGACGCTTGCTTCGATCACGTTCCAGAATTACTTCCGTTTGTACAAGAAACTCGCCGGCATGACCGGTACGGCGGACACCGAAGCGTTTGAGTTCCAGCACATCTACAGCTTGGAGACAGTGCTGATTCCGACGCATCAGCCGATGGTGCGCGCCGATGCACATGATAAGGTCTACCGCACGCTCAAAGAAAAGCACGACGCCATCGTCGCCGACGTGAAGGACTGCTACGCGCGTGGCCAACCGGTGCTGCTCGGCACCACCTCGATCGAAAACTCGGAAGTTCTATCGAAACTGCTCGAAGGCGAGAAGCTGCCGCATCAAGTGCTGAACGCCAAGCAGCACGAAAGGGAAGCGACCATTGTCGCGCAGGCGGGCCGACCGAAGATGATCACCATCGCGACCAACATGGCTGGCCGCGGTACCGACATCGTGCTCGGCGGCAACCCCGAACCCGAGTTGAAGTTGCTGCGCGAAGATGAGAAGTTGAGTGAGGCGGACAAGACGGCCCGCATCGCGAAGGTCAAGCACGAATGGCAGGAGCGCCACAACGCCGTGGTGCAGGCGGGTGGCTTGCACATCGTGGGATCGGAACGGCACGAGTCGCGGCGTATCGACAACCAGTTGCGCGGTCGTTCCGGACGCCAAGGCGACCCCGGTTCATCGCGTTTCTATTTATCGCTCGAGGATCCGCTGCTCAAGATTTTCGCATCCGACCGCGTCTCGCGCATCATGGCGTTCCTGAAGATGCCCGAGGGAGAGGCGATCGAGCACAACATGGTCACGCGCGCCATTGAAAACGCGCAGCGCAAAGTGGAGGCGCGCAACTTCGATATCCGCAAACAGTTGCTCGAATACGACGATGTGGCCAACGACCAGCGCAAGGTCATCTACCAGCAGCGCAATGAACTGCTGGAAGCGTCCGATATCTCCGACACCATCAAATCGATGCGCACGGACGTGGTGCGCGCCACCTGCGACCAGTTCATACCGCCGGAAAGCGTCGAGGAGCAGTGGGATGCCGCTGGCCTCGAGCGCGCGCTGGAAGCGGAGTTCAACCTAAAGCTGCCGGTGAGCGAGTGGTTGAAAGAGCAAAAAGACTTGCACGAAGAAGCGATCAAGGAACGCGTCGTCGAGGCGGCGCACCGCGAGTACGAAGAGAAGTTCGCCATGATCGACAAGGAGGCGCTGCACCAATACGAGCGCGCGGTCATGCTGCATAGCCTCGACCGTCACTGGCGCGAGCACCTCGCCGCGCTCGACTATCTGCGCCAGGGCATCCATTTGCGCGGCTACGCCCAAAAGAATCCAAAGCAAGAGTACAAACGCGAAGCGTTCGAACTTTTTGGTGGATTGCTCGATGTGGTTAAGCGTGAGGTAACCGGCATTCTGACTAAGGTGCAGGTGCGCACCGAGCAAGCGATCGAGCAAGCTGCTGAGGCAGAAGCGCCGCAGCCGCACAATGTGCAATATCATCACGCCGATTACGATGAAGCGCTGGCCGTGGCTGCAGCTGACGATGCGCCGGTACAGCCGATCCGCCGCGGCGGAGAAAAAGTTGGGCGCAACGATCCATGTCCCTGCGGTTCAGGCAAGAAATACAAACAGTGCCATGGGCGCCTGGCCTAAATTCTGACTAAGGCGGCGTCGACGCGAGAGGAGTATCGGCGCGCGCGTAGCTTGCGCCCCATCCGCCGTGTTCGGCGCGGCGCATTTTTCTCTGGAGCCATTTGATGCCCGTCAATCTGCATCCTCCCCGTGCGGAAGATCTGCTGCCGGTGCGCGGGGTAGAACTCGGTATCGCGGAAGCGCATATCCGCAAGCCCAACCGCAAAGACCTATTGCTCATCCGCCTCGCCGAAGGTGCGCGCGTGTCCGGCGTGTTTACGCAGAACAGTTTTCGTGCCGCGCCGGTGCGCGTGTGCCAGGAATACATGGCGCAAGGCGGGCAGATGCGCGCCCTGCTCATCAACACTGGTTGCGCCAACGCCGGCACCGGCGAGCCGGGCATGCGTGCCGCGCGCGCGAGCTGTGAAGCGGTAGCGAAGCTGATCGGCTGCGCAGCGAATCAGGTGCTGCCGTTTTCCACCGGCGTGATTCTGGAAGAGCTGCCAAGAGATCGCATCATCGCCGGCCTGCCCGCCTGTGTCGCCGATCTCAAAGAGAATAATTGGCTCGCGGCGTCGCAGGCGATCATGACGACCGACACCGTGTCGAAAGCAGTCTCGCGCCATGTCACGCTCGGCGGCAAGGAGGTGACGGTGACGGGCATCGCCAAAGGCGCGGGCATGATCGCGCCAAACATGGCGACGATGCTGGCGTTCATCGCCACCGACGCGGCGGTCGACTATGAAGTGCTGGACGCGATGGTGACGGATGCGGCGGAGCGTTCGTTCAACTGCGTTACGGTTGACGGCGACACGTCGACGAATGATTCTTTCATGCTCATTGCCACCGGCCAGGCAGACGCGAAAGAAATCACCGATACCGAAAGTCCCGCCTTCGCGGCGCTGCACGGCGCCATCGTCGATGTGGCGACCACGCTTGCGCAAGCGATCGCGCGCGACGGCGAGGGCGCGACTAAGTTCATGACGGTGAAAGTAGAGCGCGCCGCGAGCTACGACGAGGCGAAATCCGTTGCGCGCTGGATCGCCCAGTCGCCCCTAGTGAAGACAGCTTTTTTCGCGTGCGATCCAAACCTCGGGCGCATTCTCGCCGCCATCGGCAATGCCGGCGGCGCCGCGATGGATGCGAGCAAGATCGATGTCTACTTAGACGATACGCTGGTGTCGGAGTACGGCGGGCGGGCGATGACGTACAACGAAGCCGACGGCCAACGCATCATGAAGCAGCCGGAAATCATCATCCGTGTCGTGCTCAATCGCGGCACCGAAACCGCGACGATGTGGACCTGCGACTACTCATACGACTACGTCAAGATCAACGCCGACTATCGCACCTAAATATCTATGCTATCGACTGTATAGTGTAGAAATTGATGATCTGTATGATTGTTCATGGCGATCTGGTAATAGTATAAGAATGAAATCGATTAAAACCGAAACGGGCAATGATCAACTCGAACGTTTTCTTCAGCGCGCCAGCGCGTTGATCGAACGCATCGAACGTGTTATTCCGCCCGCGCCGCCGGCGCCGGACTGGAAGTCCTCGACCGCGTTTCGCTGGCGTAAGCGCGGCGCACACGGCTATCTTCAAGTGGTCGCGCATCCACATCACATCGCGCTCAAAGACTTGCACGGCATCGATGAGCAGAAGCAGCGCATCGACCGCAATAGCGCGCAGTTCGTCGCGGGCCGTCCCGCTAATAATGTGTTGCTCACAGGCGCGCGTGGCACCGGCAAATCGTCGCTCGTGAAAGCGGTGCTCAATAAATACGCGAAGCAGGGCTTGCGCCTGATTGAAGTCGATAAGGCCGATTTAGTCGATCTGCCCGACATCGTGGAGCTGATCGAAAGACGCCCGGAGCGCTTCATCATCTTCTGTGACGACCTTTCGTTTGAAGCGAGCGAACCCGGCTACAAGGCGCTCAAAGTTGCACTCGACGGCTCAATCGCCGCGGCCTCTGACAATGTGGTTATCTATGCGACTTCCAACCGCCGCCATTTGATGCCGGAGTACATGTCGGAGAATCTTGCGACCAAGCACATCGATGAAGAAGTACATCCGCACGAGACGGTGGAGGAAAAGATTTCGCTCTCGGAGCGTTTCGGCTTGTGGGTGTCGTTCTACCCGTTCGACCAAGATCACTATTTGATGATCGTCGATTATTGGGTGAAGCAGCTCAAAGCGAAAGTGCAAGACCCGAAACAAGTTCATCCCGCCGCGCTGCAATGGTCGCTGCTGCGCGGCGCGCGCAGCGGGCGCATCGCATGGCAGTTTGCGCGTGACTGGGCGGGGAAGGAATAGGACGCGCGGGGGAACCCCCGGCGAGGACAGGCGAAGCCGGGGCTTCGTCCATCTTCGCGTGCCCCGCGCTCGTTCTTTGATGCGGAGTCGCCAAAACAGGGTGCGCTGCGCGCACCTCGAGGTGAGAAGCAACGGCGGCCGTCCACCAACTCGCATCAAAGCGGGTTATTGCTTGTTCCTTCCTGAGTTCTCGCTCCTGAATCCGTCGTGATTACCGCCGTCGCCGCTGCCATTATCTACGACGCCAGCGGCCGCTTCCTGCTCGCGCAGCGCCCCGCTGGTAAAGTGTACGCGGGCTATTGGGAATTTCCCGGTGGCAAGATCGATGCAGGCGAGAGCGCTTTCGATGCGATCTGCCGCGAACTGCACGAAGAACTCGGCATCACCGTCACGCGCGCCTATCCCTGGATCACACGTTACTACGAGTACGAACACGCGCACGTCAAGCTGAGCTTCTTCCGCGTTACCGGTTGGCGCGGGACGCCGCACGGCAGGGAAGGGCAAGCGTTTGCGTGGCAGGCTATTGAAGCGATAGAGGTCGCACCGATGCTGCCGGCGAACTCGCCCGTGTTGCGCGCGCTTGCGCTGCCCAAGCTCTACGGTATCAGCAACGCTAACGACATCGGTGTGGATCTCTTCTTAGATATGCTGCCTTTTGCGCTGTCGGCCGGCATGCGGCTGATCCAAGTGCGCGAGCCCTACTTGTCGGCCGAGCAGCGTGAGCGCTTCGCACGCCGCGTGATCGAACTCGCGCGCCCGGCCGGCGCCAAAGTCATCGTCAATGCCGACGCTGCCCTCGCGCGCAAACTGGGCGCCGACGGCGTGCATTTGCGCGCCGCGCAGCTGTTCGAATCGACGGCGCGCCCCGATTTCGAGTTGGTCGCCGCTTCTTGTCACGACCGGCGCGAACTCGAACGGGCGGCGGAGTTAGG
The DNA here is from genome assembly GCA_964488915.1 of uncultured Burkholderiales bacterium. GTDB lineage: Bacteria > Pseudomonadota > Gammaproteobacteria > Burkholderiales > JALYOK01 > CADEHE01. Next base: position 3,861 of record CAZAWU010000071.1, on the reverse strand, counting down.
CGTGGATTTCGTCGTACTCGGACCGGTTGCTGCCACGCCGAGCCATCCCGACGCGCAACCGCTTGGGTGGCAGCGCTTCAGTGAGTTGCTCCGCGACTACACGCTGCCGGTGTATGCGCTGGGCGGCTTGGCTACCAGTGATCTGCCGCGCGCCTACGAAGCCGGCGCGCATGGTGTGGCGATGATGCGCGGGGCGTGGGACGTCGCGCGCTTGTAGCGCGAAACAATCAAAGCGCACCGGAGCGCCGTGGAGACAGCTTAGGTTGCTGACGCGGATGAGCGCGCTTTACAATAGAGTTGTGCGGGTGTAGTTCAATGGTAGAACGAAAGCTTCCCAAGCTTTAGACATGGGTTCGATTCCCATTACCCGCTCCAATTGAGGGCCTGCGCGGTGCGTGGCACGGGGCCGCCAGCGTCGCCAAGCTCGGCTGCGCCAGATCCTGCGCGTGCTGCCACGCGCCGGTGCGCAAATCGCATTCATACTCCGCGAGAAACTGTTCGCCTTGATCGGCGACGAACTCGATCGCATTGAGCAAGTACTCGTATTCTTCGTCGTCGATGAAGTAACTGAAATTTAGCCGCGTCCAACCTGGTTTGACGGATTCCATACCGCGCAACACGGCGTCGCGATAGCGCGCGGCGCCAGCCGAGTCGATGCCGAACAATCGATGCGCATACGGCCCGGCGCACGAGCAACCGCCGCGCGCTTGGATGCCGAACAAATCGTTCAGCAAGCGCACCACCAAGCGCGGGGGCAAGTACCGATCGCCGTCAGTGCGCACCAGGAAAGAGAGAATCGCTAGGCGCGGTGCGTCAGGATTGCCCAGGATCTCGATACGCGGATGCGCGCGTAAGCGTGCGATGGCCGCACGGATCATGTTGCTTTCAAGGCGCTCGATCGTTTCCACGCCGACGGCGTCCTTGATCATGAACGCCAGAGCGGCGCGGATGCGTTGCAGCGTGCCTGGCGTGCCGGCGTCTTCGCGTAGTTCGATGTCGTCGATGAAGTAGTGCTCATCGGCGCTCACGTAGCGCACTGTGCCGCCGCCAGCAGTGCTGGGTGCGCGCAGGCGGTAGAGTTTCGGGTCGAACACCAAGAGTCCGGGTGTGCTCGGTCCGCCGATGAATTTGTGCACACTGATGAAGATGGCGTCGTAGCCGTCCGGTTCTCCTGCGCGCATGTCGATCTTGCAATGAGGCGCGGCGGCGGCGAAATCGAAACACGCCAACGCGCCGAACTCATGCAGCAAGCGCGCGATGGCGCGTGTGTCGGTGAGTATGCCGGTAACATTCGAGGCAGCGCTAAACGAGCCGATTAACGGACGGCCCGTTGCCCGCGCGGCGCGCAGCGACGAGCGCAGAGCGCCGAGATCGATGCTGCCGTCCGCGGCGAGCGGTACTTCCGCGACTTCCGCGATGGTTTCGCGCCAACTCACTTCGTTCGAGTGATGCTCGTACGGCCCAACGAACACCAGCGGCCGTCTGGCGAGCGGCAGCGCGGCGATGACAGACTCCCGAAACGCCTCCGGCACGGTCAACCCAAGGATCTCCTGCAAGCGCTTGATCGCGCCGGTACAGCCGGTGCCGCAGAACAAGAGCTTGCAGTCTTGCGCACCGAGGCTCGCTTTGACGATTTGCGCGGCATCGTGCGCCAACGCGGTCGTGCGCGCGCCGGTGGCGCTGTCCTCCGTATGGGTATTGGCATACAGCGGTAGCACCTGTTCAAGCATGAACTGCTCCACCCAATACAGCGCACGTCCGGATGCGACATGGTCGGCATAGACGATGCGCCGTTCACCATAGGGCGTTCGTACCGTCGCGTCGTGGCCGATAAGCTGTGAGCGTACCCAAGCCGGTGTTATGCCTACGAGAGGGTTCGTCGGGTGGCGCAGAATCTGCGCCGCGGCGGACCGCGTGGCAACTTGATGGTTGTCGAACTCGATCGCGAACTCGGTCATAGCGTTCATCTTCGCTCCCTCCTAGTACTGGTTCGGCCAACTGCGCAAGATATGCTTTTGCGAGTGGATTCCCACCGCGCTGAGAAAGGTTCAAAGGGTCTGTGTGAAGACGTGGCTGGGGCTGCGCGGACTAAGAATTGTGACGGGTACACGCGCCGCCCGCAGTGATGTCCATCACAAGAATGAGGGTACAAATGCCCTCGCGCCGCGCTTGTTGCGCGCGTGCTAGATTTCTGGGAGAGTACCGGCGTAGCGATCCCTCAATCAACGCCTGCCGGAGAACACCATGACGAACACGCAATTTCCGCTGCCCCTGTATTTGCTGCGCGTGCTATTGGCTGTCGCCCTCAGCGCCACGATATCGGTGTTCGGCGCCGATTTGGAGCGTGCTAAGCCCGAAGACGTCGGCCTCTCCAGCCAACGCCTCGCGCGCATCGACGAAGTGCTCGGCGCGAAGGTGAAAGCCGGTGAAATTCCCGGCTACGTCGCGCTGGTCGCACGGCGCGGCAAGGTCGTGTACCACGTGGCAGCGGGGATGCAAGATCCAACCACCAAGAAGCCGATGGCGCCCGATTCGATTTTTCGCATCTACTCGATGACGAAGCCGATCACCAGCGTGGCGGCGATGATGTTGGTGGAGGAAGGCAAGATCAGGTTGGGCGATCCGATTTCCATGTATTTGCCAGAGCTGGCGAAACTCAACGTTGCAACGAACGGCGACAGCGCGAAGGACGCCTCAGAGCTAAAGACGCAGCCGGCGAAGAATCCGATCCGCGTGCTCGATCTGCTGCTGCATACCTCGGGCTTGAGCTACGGCTTCTTCAAGCCGTTCCCCGGCGGCGGCGCGGTCGAGCAGATGTATCTCGATGGTGGCGAGAGCGACCTAAACATCACCAACGCCGAGCTGGTCACGCGCTTGAGCAAGCTGCCGCTTAAGTACGAGCCGGGCACGACGTGGTGGTACAGCCGCTCCACCGACGTGCTCGGGCGCTTGATCGAGGTGGTTTCCGGCATGACGCTCGGCGAATTTTTCGATAAGCGCATCGCCAAGCCGCTCGGCATGGTGGATACCGCATTCTCGGTCGCGCCGGACAAAGTCGCGCGTTTCGTCGAGCCGTTCCCTGAAGACAAGCAAGGCCTCACTCTCCCGTACACCGATCCGACCAAGCCGGTGAAGTTCGAAGCGGGCGGCCAAGGTCTGACGGCGACGGTGATGGACTACGCGCGCTTTGCGCACATGCTGTTAAACGGCGGCACGCTCGGTGACGCCACGATTCTCGGGCGCAAGACGGTGGAGTTGATGACGACCAATCAGCTTGCGCCGAACGTGAATCCCGGCCCGTTCTTCCTGCCGGGGCAAAGCCACGGCTGGGGCCTGCTCGGCGCGGTGCGCACCGAGGGGCCGCGCGCGCCGGCGCCGCTTAATTCGATGGACGGATCAGTTGGCGAATACTACTGGGCGGGCTACGCCGGCACGTACTTCTGGGTTGATCCGAAGGAGCAGTTGGTCGGCGTGTACATGATGCAATCGGTCAAGCATCTGCTCGCGTACGCGACGTTGTATAAGACGCTGGTGGTACAGTCAATCGTCAAATGAGTCGCGCGATAGGCAAATGAGGGTAAGTGAGGGCAATGGGCAAATGAGCATGGATACGCGCGAGCGCTTCTTGCAGGTCGACACCTCCACCGTTTGCGATTTGCTGGAAAAGCTCGGCAAGCGCGACCAAGCGCTTTCCACCGCGCTTGGCGCGCTATCGCCAACGCAGGCCAAAGTGGCGGGCTACGCCTACACCGTGCGCGGGCAGATGACGCCCTACGCCGGCCCGACCGATCCGGACAAGATGGCAGCGATCAGCGGCATGACGCCGGGCGTGGTCGCGGTGTGGACCGGCGACGGCGAAGG
>CAZAWU010000070.1:17524-18827 GCA_964488915.1 uncultured Burkholderiales bacterium | reverse complement strand
GTCGCGCTGCACTTGGGTCCGCTCCAGATTCGCTGGTACGGGCTCATGTACTTGCTCGGCTTCATCGTCGCCCTCGCGCTCATGCGCTACCGGGCGCGCAAGCATCCTGAGACCGGTTGGACGCAGCGTCAAGTCGACGACTTGCTGTTCTACGCAGTGCTTGGCGTGATCGTTGGCGGGCGCCTCGGCTATGCGCTGTTCTACATGCCGGCATACTACGCGGCACATCCAGATATGGCGTTTCACTTTCTCGATGTGTTCAAGATCTGGCAAGGCGGGATGTCTTTTCATGGCGGCTTTCTCGGCGTCATCTTCGCCATGTGGTTGTTCGCGCGCCAGCACGGTAAACACTGGTTCACCGTAACGGATTTCATCGCGCCGGTGGTGCTGCCCGGCTACATGTTCGGGCGCATCGGCAATTTCTTGAACGCCGAGTTATACGGCCGTCCCACGACGTTGCCCTGGGGCATGCTGTTTCCCAGCGGCTGGGACGAGCAGGCGCGCGTGTGCACTTGGCCGGCCGCCGATGCGCTCGCGCGCCATCCATCGCAGCTCTACCAAGCTGCGTTCGATGGCCTGCTTGTGTTTCTGGTGCTTTGGATTTTTTCGCGCAAGCAGCGCCCGCTAGGCGCGGTTTCCGCACTGTTCCTGATCAGCTATGGGGTCAGCCGTCTCTTAGTGGAATTCACGCGTGAGCCGGATGAGTTCTTAGGAAAACTAAGCTTTGGACTTAGTATGGGACAGTGGCTTAGCCTGCCGATGATCGTTGGCGGTGCTGTAATGATGCGCTGGGCCTATCGTCAAATACCGACTGAGAATCATTCTAAATCTGCGCGCCAAAACAAGGCTGTGAAGTGATTTTGTCGGAGTGCTTTACAGCGCATTCGAATACATTGAGTTAGCACAAACTTAACCTCTTGATATCCCTTCGTAAGTGCAACGCGACCGCATTTGGCACCAATCTTGCGACTTAGGGCTCGGGAGTCAACTTTTGTTAACCCTCCCGACATAGGCCGGACGTTCTAGTACGTACGGCCCATTTGCAAGACCAGGCCGGTGATCCAGAATCAGAATTAAGCGGCATCGTTTGGCAATAGAGCAGCGTCAAACAAGAAGAAGTTTCGAAGCAGAAGACGGTGACGTAGTGCGTTTGGGCTCTTAGCTGTATCGGGTTCTTACCCGATCGATGTTCGCGCGTGCCACTCTTTTTGAACACGCTCGAAAGTCGGATGATGAGGAGAAATCTCCTGATGTTTCAACCCGCCGGCAGCGCGGTCGATTTGACTGCGTGCGCGCGGGCTAG
>CAZAWU010000070.1:4840-17424 GCA_964488915.1 uncultured Burkholderiales bacterium | reverse complement strand
TGATGTTTCAACCCGCCGGCAGCGCGGTCGATTTGACTGCGTGCGCGCGGGCTAGTAATTGGTCTGTCAATTCAGTTGCCGATGTGCGCGGGTTGTCCACAGCGCTCTCGGAAAAATCGGCGGAAGTCGGCGTGCTCGTGCTCGACAACGCCGACGACGTCAACCGCGAAGCGCTCGGCCGTGTGGTTAGCCGCGCGTCACTCGAATGGATCTCGATACTGCCGAAAGATCTTGTCGGCGATCCTTATTGGACAAGATTTCTGGTCGAAAACTGCTCCGACTATCATACGTTGCCGGTCGACGACGACCGCCTGCGCGTGACGATCGGTCATGCGCTTGGCCGGGCGGCGTTGAAGCAGAGCCTCAATAGCCTTGGCGACTGGAGCGGGCGCTATCAAATGGTCGGACAGAGCCGCGCGATGCGCGATCTGTACGCCAAACTCGATCGCGTCGTTAAAGTCGACGCCCCGGTATTGATCCGCGGCGAAAGCGGAACCGGCAAGGAGCTGGTCGCGCGCGCCATTCATCGTCACTCCGAACGCGCGCAGGGACCCTTCATTCCAGTCAACTGCGGCGCACTGCCGTCGAACCTCATTCAATCAGAGTTGTTCGGCCACGAACGCGGCGCTTTTACCGGCGCGCATCAGCGCAAGATCGGCTCGCTGGAAGCGGCCAATGGCGGCGTAGTGTTTCTGGACGAAATCGGCGATCTGCCGTTGGAACTGCAAGCGAACCTGCTGCGCTTTCTAGAGGAGCGAACCATCGTGCGTGTCGGCTCCACACAGCGCACGCGCATCGACGTGCGCGTCGTGGCGGCGACGCACGTGGATCTGAATCAAGCCGTTAGACAGGGCAAGTTCCGCGAAGATTTGTATTACCGCCTCAATGTGTTGCAGCTGAATGTTCCTGCGCTGCGTGAACGTCTAGATGACATCGACTTGTTTACGTCCTACTTGTTTGAACATCTCGCGGGCCAGAAAAACGCGCTGGTGCAGGGGTTCTCGCATGATGCTTTAGACGCCATGCGTACCTACGGCTGGCCTGGCAACGTGCGCGAACTCATCAATCGCGTGCAGCGTGCGCTCATCATGGGCGAGCACCGCTTGATCACGCCGGAAGATCTAGGACTGGCAACGCCGGACGATGTCAGCAACGTGGTCAATCTTTCAAGCGCCCGTGCGGCGGCCGAGAAGGAGATGATTCAGCTTACGCTGAAAGCGCACGACAATAATATCTCGCGCGCAGCGCGCGAATTGGGCGTGTCGCGTGTGACACTCTACCGGCTCATGGGCAAGCTCGACATCGGCCCGCGCGGCAGTAGCGACACGTCTGCTTGAACTCGCGCGCCGCGCGAAAAAGAAGGTGTACCCACATGAAAAAACGTAAGGTTTCCAAGAGATCGCCGATGTCGCTGGTTCCCTTGGCACTGGCGCCAGCATCGCTGTTCGCCTTGGCGGCATCGACGGTGGTTGTCGCCGAGCCGGTCAGCAACCTGCTTGGGGTTGCGCAGCCAGTGGAAGAAGCTGCCGCGCCGCAAGAGGGCAAGCGCGATGCGCCGTCGGCAGCCAAGCAAACGCTGGTCGCAGCCACAGAAGACAAGGCGAGCGAAGTCAAGGCACTTCAGCAGAAACTGCAAGAACAAGTTGAGCAGTTGGAAAAGCTCAAACAAGCGCTCCAGGAGCAGCAACGCCGCTCCGAACAAGATCGCCGTATGCTTGACGCCCAACAAGCCCAGATCGACGCGCTGCAGCGGCAAGTAGAGCTTCAGACAGCGGATCTGAACCGCCGGCTGCCGCAGCCGGATCGAGTGCTCGATTTCTACGCCGGGCGCGGCGCAGGCCCACAGCAGCAGGCGCAAAACCAAGCTGCCCAGCCTTCCCAGCCCCAGCAACAACAACAGCCGGCGGGTGCAGGGGCGCAGCCCGGTGGCCAACAGCAATCCGGGCCCGGTACGGTCGGCCAAGCGCCGGAGAAGCCGAAAGACACAAAACCACCTGAAGTCGCGCCGCTGTTCCAACAGCCAGGCGTGCTCACTCCGAAAGCGCGCCTGGTGCTCGAGCCATCGTTGCAGTACGACTACTCGACCAATAACCGTGCCGCCATTGCGGGCTTCTCGGTGTTGCCCACCATTGTGGTCGGCCTGATCGATGTGCGCACGGTCAATCGCAGCACGTGGACTGCCGCGCTCACGGGCCGTTACGGTATAACTAATCGACTGGAAGTGGAGGCTCGCGTTCCCTTCGTGTATCGCCGCGACAGCACCATCGCCCGCCCGTTCGGCGAGGACGAGAATACACTGCAAACCGAGCGCGCATTTTCCGCCGATGGCAACAAGTTGGGCGACATCGAGGTGACGGCGCGCTACCAGTTGAACCAGCCGGCGCCGGATAAGCCCTACTATGTCGGCAGCATCCGCTTCAAATCGCGCACCGGCGAGAGCCCATTCGAGGTCGAGACCTTCTCGCCCTTCGCGGGCAGCGGTTTGCTGCAAAAGGATCTGCCGACCGGCTCGGGCTTTAATGGATTACAGATAGGACTCTCGGCACTCTACCCGTCCGACCCCGTGGTCTTCTTCGGCAACGTCAGTTATCTGCACAACTTCGAGCGCAACGTCGGCAGCGGCTTTGGGCGTGTCGATCCGGGCGACATCTTCGGTCTCAGCTTCGGCATGGGCTTGGGATTGAACGAGAAAGCTTCGTTCAGTATCGGCTACGAGCACAACGCCATCGGCAAGCTCGAGCAGAACGGCGTCGTGCCCCCGGCAACGACCTCGACTCAGTTGGGCACGCTTTCCCTAGGCTACTCCTTCCGCTCCAGCACCAAGACAACTTGGAACTGGTCGCTCGGCATTGGCGTAACGAAAGATACGCCGGACGTTACCCTGCGCCTGCGCGTGCCGACAGCGGTTAAGAATTAGTCGAAACCGGATTTCCTGGTGCGTTGATTAGGCGCCTCTGCGCGCCGCCACGATACAGCTACTACCAAAGCGAATGCGCTTGCCGGCTTGAATAGTTTTCAGTTCCGTGGCGAGCGCCTTGTTGATCAGCAGCGCGGTGATACCGCCGGCTTGGTGTTCCGCGTCAGTTGTTTCCATCGATACTGCTTTGCGCAAGCCAAGCATGCTAGGAACAGCGCGCAAGAGAAAAATAGGCGCTACTAAGCACCAGAAGAAGTAGCTGCAGTAATCAACGGTAAATCCGCTTTGTCGCAAGCGTGACGTCAGAGACCTCGCCGTATATCGCCGATAGTGCCCAGCGGCAACGTCATCGATAGACCACAGTGCGCGATAGGTTGGGACCGTCAAGAACAAGTTGCCGTCCGGACACAGATAACTGCGCAGCGTGGTCAAGAATGCACCATCATCCTCGACGTGCTCGAGCACGTCGAACAAGCCTACTGCTTCGATTGATTCCGGCCTGAAGCCTGCGTCCTGAAGGGTCGATCTGACCACGGTCTTGATGCCGCGGCGGCTGGCATTGCGTGCCCCGTTTGGGCCGGGTTCAACCACAACCGCGTCTATGCCAGCACGCTGCAACGCAAGCGAAACATACCCATTCCCACCCCCGACATCAAACAGAGTCTTGTTTGCCGCATGGGTCCCAACAACGCTGGTAATCACCGCGTTGCGGTGATTAAACCAAAACGAACCCTCTTCAACAACAAGGCAGGCGTCGTTACCTTCCTCTGGGTAAGATACTTTGCTGTGCTGATCAGAAACCCAAATGCCCGATTCGTCTCGCGACAAATGCGCCGCAATGCTAGATAAGTCCATCAATCTCGAACGGATGATGTTACGCGAGAGCTGGGAAGTTTAGCACGTGCCGGTGCCGCGCCGGGATACGAGTTTAGGGACTACCTCGGCGCGCGCGAAGCGCCATCAATGGTTAGACGGACTAGTGTCCACCAACAAACCACCTGCCACGCTTTGCGACCGGCGACGAATTCACTTTTTATGCTTGGCCCCGGGTGCAACCATGTTTCGGAGCCAATCGGCTGAGGCTTAGCAGTGCGTCGCGAAACACACTCCGCTAGCGCGAACGCCCCAACATTTCCATCGCACTCGAGGTCACCGTCATGCCGCGCAGCAACTCCATGTTGGTAACATCGGCATTGATTTGGGTGACGCCGCGGATGACTTGGTTGTCCATCGTGTTTTGAATCACGGTCGCCAACGAGCCGGCAGCAAGCGGCATCACCTGGGCGTTGCCCGCGCCAGTCTGCACCAGCAAGCCGGCGTCTCCACCCACCTCGGTGTGCGGCGCAGCCCCGCTCAACAGCCGCGTCAGCTCGTTGAACGTGAGTGTAGTGGTGGAAACCAGCTCACCGTTGACATACACCTCGCGCTGCAAACCGACGTTTACGCTCATGCCGTGCTCGGTCAACATTCCGCCGCGCATGTCTTCGAGGAGTTCGCCGGCGATGGACGTATCGGCGCACCACACGCTATCGTCGCCCTCATCGCCCGCCGCGGTTACCCCTGCGAAACCCAACAAAGATGCGAGCACAACTAACCTTACTTTTAGCTTTATACTCTTCATAGTTTGCCGTAGAGAATCAGAAGTCACCTGGTCCGAATCGGGATACTGTGACGTTTGCCAAGCTTTCCCGTGCGATTGCCTGTCCTAGCGGCGCCCCGGGTCGAATCGCCCAGTCGGCCGACGCGTTGAAGCTTCCCTTGACTCCCTTACCATGAATTACGAACACGATGCCGTTGGTCCAAATGGTGTTGAATTTTTCGCGCGCTACCACTCGGGTGCCGATCGCAGGATCTCCGACTAACACTTTGTTCCCGCTAATCCCCTTCACAACAACGAAATGGTTGTACCCGTTCTCGCGCACTAGCACGATCGCCGGCGTCGTGGTTTCGATGAGTTTCTCCAAAGGCGCAGTAAAACCGTTGGCCTTGTAGCCGAGGTTCTCCAAGTACACCTTCATATCCAACAGGGAGAAACCTTCGCGCTTGATTTTGGCTTGATTGCCGCGCACGAACATCGCTTCCAGCACATCCCGCTCAGTCACGGAGCGGTTGTAGTGATAAGTAAGCAGCGTAGCGATTGCGGCCGAGCCGCAGCTGAAGTCCTCCTTTTGGCGCACAGTCTGCTTGAAGCGCGCCTCCTTCAGCGTAGTGACGGGCACGGAATACCATGCGCCGGATACGTTGGTCAGCTCGACCGTACCGGCCCGCGCCGAAACGGCAAAACACAGCGCGATGCTCAGCAGCACCGCGCACACACGTGTTATTTCCTTGCGTTCACTTGACATTCAAATTCAGAATCGTGGCGTTTTGAATAATTACATTATTGCCCGTGTTCTGGATCACCATCGGGAATCCGGTGGTGTTGGTGAAAGCACCGTCGGTGATAACGTTGTTTCCGGTGACCACATTATCGGTCACGTTGTTGCTCAACACAGCTTCCAAAGTCATTTTGTTGATCTGATTGAGCGTTGTATTCTCGCGGCCGCGATTGCCTTCCAGGTCTTGCTCATCGACCTGTTGTTCCCCGCCAAAGCTGCCAGGTACCTCTTGTTGTACCGCATCCCCAACCGCTAATGATTCAACCACTGCGCCGGCGTCTATTGCCTGTTCACCGCCAGAGCTCTCGCTTTGGGTTTGGAGCGTCATACCGGACCAGTCAGCCGATGCCGGTGCGACCGCGCACATCGCCGCTAGTACACTCGCCGCTAAACACGTTCTTACTGCCATTTTCTTCTCCGTTACAGAGTTGCGGGCGTAAACCTACTTCGCGGTAACCCTAGTTATCGGGCCGAAGGGGCAAAAGCCCCTTCGGCCACTTACCGCACTAACTACCTACATGCTTAGCGGATCGTCAGGTTGGCCTGAACGTTCACGTTCTGCATAATGGAAGCGGCGATACCGGTATTTTGGTTGTTCACCATAATGCCGGCGCCGTTGGTGAAGCTGGCGCTGATGTTGTTCGACATGTCGAACTCACCAGCCGTCACCGTCACCGTGCCGCCCGCGCCACCGACCGCGCCTGCGCCGCCGTTGCCCGTGCCACCGTTGGCAGTGTTGCTGCCGCCGCCAGCGCCGTTACCACCGGCTCCGCCGTTGCCGCCCGCGCCACCGTTACCGCCGTTGCCGGCGTTGCCGATGCTCTGGGTGTTGCTGTTGCCGCCGTTGTTGCCGCCCGCGCCGCCGTTCGAGGTCGCGGTAGCGGTTCCACCGGTGCCCGTGCCACCATTGCCGCCGTTGCCGGTCTGGTTGTTGGCGTTGCCACCGGAAGCGCCCGTGCCCGTGCCGCCCGTGCCCGCGCCGGCGTTAGCCGTGCCAGCCGCGCCCGTGCCACCTGCTGCGCCCGCGCCACCGGCATTGCTGCCAGCCGCACCAGTCGCGCCCGCGCCACCGTTGTTGGTACCGGTCGCACCGGCCGCGCCTACTGCGCCAGCGCCGCCGTTGTTGGTACCAGTCGCACCGCCAGCACCTGCGCCGCCGTTGTTGGTACCGGTCGCACCGGTCGCACCTGCGCCAGCGTTGTTGGTACCGGTCGCACCGGTCGCACCTGCGCCACCAGCGTTCGAGCCAGTTGCACCGCCTGCGCCTGCGCCGCCGTTGTTGGTGCCGGTAGCGCCGTTACCCGCCGTTGCACCGTTACCGCCAGTGCCCGTACCGGTGGCGGTACCATTGCCCGCCGTGCCAGTGCCTTGCGCCGAACCGTTGCCGCCCGTGCCGCCGCCAGCGCCGCCAGCGCCAGCCGTGCTGCCGCCTGCACCGCCCGCGCCGCCGTTGTTGTCGCCGGTCTGGTCGTTGCCAGCACCGCCGCCGTTGGCGCTACCGTTGCCTTGGCTGTTCGTGCCGCCGCCGCTGCCGGTACCGTCAGCCTGGTTGCTGCCGCCGCTGCCGGTGCCGTTGCCGCCGTTGGTACCGCCGTTGCCGTTACCCGCCGCGCCTGCGCCACCCGCACCACCTGCGCCGCCGTTAGCATCGGCCGTGTTGCCACCGTTGCCACCCGAGCCGCCGTTAGCGTTGCCGGTGTTGCCGCCCGCGCCGCCAGCGCCGCCGGCTGCGTTACCGTTGCTGCCACCGGCTCCGCCAGCGCCACCGGCCGCATCGCCAGTGTTGCCGCCACCGCCGCCAGCGCCACCGGCCGCGTTGCCTGTCGCACCGCCGGCACCACCATTGCCGCCCGCACCACCGGCTGCATTGCCCGTGCCGCCGCCTGCGCCGCCAGCACCGCCGGCCGCGTCACCGGTGTTGCCACCCGCGCCGCCGATACCGCCGTTGCCGCCGTTGGCATTGGCCGTGCCGCCATTGCCTTGACCGCCTTGGCCACCGTTAGAGGTGCCGCCGTTGGCGTTTGTGGAGGCGCCGGAGTTGCCGCCGTTGTTGCTGTTGCCGCTGGCGTCTTGGCCGCCGTCCGCGCTGTGCGCGTGGCCGCCGTCACCCGCGTTGCCGTTGGTTTGAGCGTTGGTGTTGCTGCCGTTCGAACCGCCGGCCGCACCTGCCGCGCCGACTGCACCCTCGCCGCCGTTGGCGCCGTTGCCGCCATTAGCCGTTTGGCTGCCGCTGTTGCCCGTGCCACCGTTACCCGTGCCGCCGTTGCCGCCGACACCGCCAGCCGCGTTGTTGCTGCCGCTGTCGTGGATGCGGTTGCCGATGTCGCTGACGGTGTTATTGGACACGGTTGCGTTCAGGTTGCTAATCGCAACTACGCTGGTGACGTTCGAACCGTTGTTTGCAGCCACGTTACCCTGCGAAATGGAGCCGGCACCGCTAGCGTCGACCCACGCATCACCGCTTCCCGAGTTGGTGTAGTTGGTGCTCTTGTTGTTGTTTTGATCGGAATTGTCCGAGTTGTCGGAATTGTCCGAGTTGTCGGAGTTATCGGTCCACTGCTCATTGTCGCGATTGCTCGAATTGTCCGAGTTGTTCGAATTGTCGGAGTTATTCGAACTGTCGTTCTTCGAGTTGTTGAGCGCTTTGGAATACTCGTTCGCTTGCGCGCCGCTGTTGTTGTCTTGCGTCGAATTCGCCGTAGCAGTTTGTGTATTGCTGCCGTTCGGGTCATTCGAGTTGTTTACCGGGTTTGCCCACAGGACTGGCGCCGTAGTGCCGAAGGCGAGGCCGATCGCTGTAGCAAGGATTGTCTTCTTAAAATTCATTTCCTAGTTCCTCCAGGAAGATTCGGGCATCGCCCCATGCGACGCCTTCGGGCAATACCTCTGCAATCAACATGCCATGCGAGCGATAGCTTTTAACTCTATGTTTCATAATACTTATCTCAATGAAACGGGCACTTGAAACAGCTGGTGCTGTTTCATGGTTGATACACTTCTAGGATTGCAAAAATCTGTTGCGTAAATTCAATGAGTTAAGAGACTTAAGCGCGGAGAAGCAGTGTAAAGGCTGTGAAACAGTGCCTGCTGACCGTTCAGTCGTTGCCCCTCCCTGTCCAGGGGAGACATTGCAAGACAACTTCGGGCGCGCTAGCGGTTCGCTCGCACGAACGTGCAACGGAAGGAACTTTGATAAGATTTCGCCTGACGGGGATGTAGCTCAGCTGGGAGAGCGTCGCGTTCGCAATGCGAAGGTCGGGAGTTCGATCCTCCTCATCTCCACCAAGAACCAAGGGCTTGCTTTTGAGCAAGCCCTTTCTTGTTTTGTGCGTACCGAAATTGTGCGCGCTTGGGCGGAGCACACCACCCAATTATTGCCGCCGGACGCTGCCCGGCAGCGGCGCCCCGGCAAGAAAGATCAGGCGATACAAGCACTCCAGCCCGACCCGCGCAGCCCCTCGGGCGAAGTTCGATAGCGCGAACCGCTTAAGCAGACGACGCCAGTTTGCCCTTGATCACTTCACCCGCATACACGCCGGCCGGCACGCCGTCCTCGAGTGTTACCGCGCCGTTGACGATGCTGGCGTGGATGCCTTCGGCTTTTTGCACTAGGCGGCGCGCACCGCCGGGCAAATCGCTCTCCACGGTAGGAAGCAGCGGGCGCACGCGCGCTGCGTCGAACAAGAGCACGTCGGCTTTGTAGCCCTCTTTGAGTAACCCGCGCTCCGGCAATTCGAACGCCTGCGCGTTGTCGTAGGTGAGCCGCTTCACCGCTTGCTCCAGCGTGAAAGCCGCGCGCTTGTTCACCCAGTAGTGCAGCATGTGCGTTTGCAGCGAAGAGCCCATCTCCTGGGCGACGTGCGCACCGGAATCGGAAAAAGTCGTGAGCGTGTGCTGATGCTTGAGCAAACCGAGCACATCCTCGGGCGACTCGTTCACCAGCGGCTGCACGTAGACTTGGTTCTCATCGGCCAGCGATAGATCGATCATAACCTCCACCGGATGCTGGCCGCGCGCACGCGCCAACTGCTCGACGGTGGGATCGTCCCAATCGACGCCCTGCATCACATAGAGGTTGCCGTAGTCCGGTTTGCGCGCATCGGTGGTCGCCGCGCCGCCCCCCTGCAATTTGTTGTCCTGCGGTTTCATGGCAGCTTCCGCCGCAATCAACTCACGGCGCACGGCAGCGTCGCGCAAGCGCTTCTTCTGCTCCGCCAGCGGCAGCGCGCGCACCGCTTTCCAAGCCGGCAGCACGTCGAAAGGCAGATACGACTTCAAAGAAAAGATGGCATTGATGGAGCGCGTGGTGCCCTGCCCGAACACGCGCCCGCCCGCTGCGTTGATTGCATCGATGAACTCCGTCTGGTAGTCCCACGAGCACGGATCCTCGCCCTGCCGCGTGGACACGATGCCGAACATGACCGGGCGCTTGTACGTCAATGCCAGATGGCGCATGCACTCGAGAAACGCGCGGTTGTCCGCGCGCGTGAGAATGTCGGGACCAGTCTGGTAAATGCCGGCGCCCAGTTGCGCCATCGCCGCCACGATGCCCTCGATCTCGTCCCAACCGGCGATGCGGCTCGCCACCGGCGTGCCGTCGGGGCTGAAGTGGGTGTGCGTGCGCGAACTCGAAAAGCCAAGCGCTCCCGCGCGCAGTGCGTCTTGCACGATCTGCGCCATGCGCCCGATCTCTTCAGCGTTGGCGCGATCGGTGAGCGCGCGCTTACCCATCACGTACATGCGCACCGCCGAGTGACCGATGTACATGGCGTGATTGAGCGCTTTTGGCCGGCGCTCTACCGCTGCCATGTATTCCGCAAAACTCTCCCAAGTCCAATCGATGCCCGCGGCCATCGCGTCCGCCGAAATATCTTCGACGTACGACAAACTATTCGCGTACCACTGCCGGTCGGCGGGTTTGCACGGCGCGAGCGTGAAGCCGCAGTTGCTCATCACCACCGTAGTCACGCCGTGATAGCACGAGCAAGTGCCGAGCGGGTCCCACATGACCTGCGCATCCATGTGGGTATGGCCGTCGATGAAACCCGGCGAAACGATCAAACCGTCAGCATCGATGGTACGGCGTGCGGCCTCGGAAACGCGGCCGATCTGGGCGATGCGCCCATTCGCAATACCGACGTCGGCAGTAAATCGCTTGCCGCCGGAACCGTCGACGACGGTGCCGCCGCGTAGCAAAAGATCGAGTGTCATTGGAAGCGTCGTTGAAGTCTTCGAGCGCGTTACTTTAGCCCAGTTCGCAATCCGGCTCACAGCGGCGCTCAGCGGCACAGTGCCAGTACAATGGCAACAGCCTGCATTGCATACACGACTACACGAGGGGGAGCCGCATGAAGACGCAGGAACTGGAAGCCATCTACCGCACGATGCTACGCATCCGCCGCTTCGACGAGCGCGTCATTGATTTGTTCAAAGAAGGATTGGTGAAGGGTACGGCGCACAGTTACGTCGGCCAAGAAGCTGTCGCTGCCGGCGCATGCGCCAACCTGACCAAAGACGATTTCGTCGTCAGCCATCACCGCGGCCACGGCCACTGCGTCGCCAAGGGCGCCTCGCTGCCGCGCATGATGGCGGAGCTGATGGGGCGCGTGACCGGCTACTGCAAAGGCCTGGGCGGCTCGATGCATATCGCCGATCTCGAACTCAACATGCTCGGTGCGAACGGCATCGTCGGCGCGGGCATTGGCATCGGCACCGGCGCGGCGCTGGCGAACAAGCTGCGCGGCAATGGCACGGTCGGCGTGGTGTTCTTCGGCGACGGCGCCAGCAACGAAGGCATCTTCCACGAGTGCTTGAACATCGCCTCGCTGTGGAAGCTGCCGGTGGTGTTCCTGTGCGAGAACAACCAGTACGGGTTGTCGACCTCGATGCGCGACTCGACTTCCATCGACCGCTTTTCCAAACGCGCCGCCGCCTACTCTTTGCCGGGAGTGACCATCGACGGCAACGATGTGCTGGCGGTGCACGCCGCGGTGGGCGAAGCGGTGGCGCGCGCGCGCAAAGGCAGTGGACCTAGCTTGATCGAGGCGCTCACGTACCGCTGGGGCGACCACTCGATGCGCGCCAACTTGCCGAGCTACCGCACCGACAACGAAGTGCAAGATTGGAAGAAGCTCGACCCGATTGCGCGCTTCGAGAAGTTGCTGAAGACGAAGCATAAGTTCAAGCAGGCGCAGCTCGACGCGATCCGCGCCGAAGTCGAAGCGGAACTGGACGCCGCAAAAGAATTCGCCAAGACGAGCGCGGAGCCCAGCCTCGCCGACATGGAAGGCGCGGTGTACGCGCCGCACTACCAGCCGCCGGAGCCGAAGCTGACGACCACGCGCGAGCTCTTGTTCGCCGAGGCGCTGAAAGAAGCCCTCGCCCAGGAAATGGAACGCGATCCGCGCGTTTTCGTGCTGGGCGAAGACGTGGGCAAGATCGGCGGCATCTTCGCCGCAACGCGCGGCTTGCAAGAAAAATTCGGCAAAGAGCGCGTGCGCGATACGCCGATTTCGGAGGCCGGCATTGCCGGTTGCGCGGTCGGCAGCGCGGTCACCGGCATGAGGCCGGTGGCGGAAGTGCAGATCTTCGATTTCATCACGCACATGATGGACATGATCGTCAATCAGTCGGCGAAATTCCGCTTCATGAACGGCGGCAAGCCGACTGTGCCGCTGGTGTTTCGCGGCCCGCAAGGCGGCGGCATCCGGCTGGCCGCGCAGCACTCGCAAAGCTTGGAAGCGTGGTTTACCCACGTGCCCGGCTTGGTGGTGGTAGCGCCCTCATCACCCTACGAGGCGAAAGGTTTGCTAACCAGCGCCATCCGCGAAGACAACCCCGTCATCTTCCTCGAACACAAGCTGCTCTACGTCGGCAAGAAAGGTTTGGTGCCGGAAGAGAGCTACGCCATTCCCATCGGCAAGGCGGCGGTCAAGCGCCACGGTCAGGATTGCACCGTGGTGGCCACCTTGACCATGGTCGATGCCGCGCTGCAAGCCGCGGTCAAGTTGGCTGACGACGGCATCGACATCGAAGTGATCGATCCGCGCACGCTGCGTCCGCTCGATGAAGAAACGATACTCAAGTCGGTGAAAAAGACCAGCCGCTTGGTCATCGCGCACGAAGGCTGGAAACGCTGGGGCTTCGGCGCGGAAGTCGCCGCAATGGTTGCGGAGCATGCGATCGATTGGCTCGATGCGCCGATTCTGCGCGTCGGCGCGCGCGACACGCCGATGCCGTACAACGATACGCTCGAACGCTTAGTCATTCCGTCGAGCGATGACATCGTC
>CAZAWU010000070.1:0-4740 GCA_964488915.1 uncultured Burkholderiales bacterium | reverse complement strand
ACCAACAACACAGGAGCGCCCCACATGATCCACGAAGTTTCCGGTGACATTCTGCTCACCGGCGCGCAAGTCATCGCCCACGGTATTGCGCCGAACGATCCTTTCCAAAGCGGGCTCGCGCTACAACTGCGCGATCGCTGGCCTGCGATGTACAAAGACTTCCGCCACTACTGCCAGACGCAGCATCCAAAAGCGGGCGAGTTGTGGGCGTGGATGTCCGCCGACGGCAAGCGCATCGTGAATCTGTTTACGCAAGACGCCGCCTATGGCCACCATGGCGGCAAGCCGGGACGCGCGAGCACACAGCATGTCGGCCATGCGCTGCGCGCGCTGCGCAAGTTGGCGGAGACGGAGAAATTCTCCGCGCTCGCGTTACCACGGCTCGCCACCGGCGTCGGCGGACTCGAGTGGAGCGAAGTCGCGCCGCTGGTGCGGCAGCATTTGGGCGATGCCGGTATCCCCGTCGTCATCTACACGACCTACCACGCCGGGCAAAAAGCCGCCGAGCCGATTTAGCGAAGGCGCCCCGCATGGGCGACGAGATCTCTAAAGCCGCGTTCGAGCCACGCGACTTCGAACGCTTCGGCGCGCGCCTGCGCGAAGAAACCGCGCTGGCGTGCGAGTGGCTGCGCGCGGGGCGCATGTCCGAAGAAGGCTTTAGCGTCGGCTTCGAGTTGGAGGCGTGGCTGCTCGATCACAGCAGCTTTCCGCACCCGGTCAACGAAGCCTTCCTGCGCACGCTCAACCACCCGCTGGTGGTGCCGGAGCTCTCGCGCTTCAACGTCGAGTTGAACTGCACGCCGCAGGCGCTCGAGGGCTATGCGTTGCGCAACGCGGAGATGGAGTTGGCCGAGCTATGGGCGCAGAGCAATGCGGTAGCGCACGGGCTGGACGCCAACATGGTGATGATCGGCACGCTGCCGACCATCCGCGAGCGCGATCTTTCGCTTGCCAACATGTCGCCGCTGAAACGCTACTCGGCGCTCAACAACGAAGTCCTGCGCCGGCGCGGCGGCAAGCCGCTGCGCATCGACATCGCCGGGCGGGAACGCCTGACGCTGGAGCACGCCGACGTGATGCTGGAAGCGGCCACGACTTCGTTCCAAGTTCACCTCAAGACACCGGCGCGTTTGATGCAGCGTTACTTCAACGCCTCAATCGTCGTATCCGGGCCGGTGCTCGCCGCGTGCGGCAATGCGCCGTTTTTGTTCGGCAAAGCGCTGTGGGAGGAAACGCGCATCCCGTTATTTGAGCAAGCGGTGGCGCTCGCAGGACTGCACGACGGCATCGAACGCGTCACGTTCGGGCGCGGCTACCTGCTCGATTCACCGCAACAATGGCTGCATGAGAACTTACATGACTACCCAGTCCTGCTGCCGCTGTGCTTCGACGAACCGGCCGAGCAACTGCGCCACGTACGCCTGCACAACGGCACCATCTGGCGCTGGAATCGCCCGCTGCTGGGTTTCGAGGGCGACAGCCGCCCGCACATCCGCATCGAGCACCGCATCCTGCCGGCAGGGCCGACTTTCATCGACATGCTGGCCAACGCGGCGCTCTACCTCGGCCTAACGCAGTATCTCGCCGCCCTGGAGCCCGCCGCCGGTGTGCTCGACTTCACCGCCGCACGCGCCAACTTTTACGCCGCTGCGCGCGACGGCCTAAAGGCTCAGCTCGCATGGCGCAATCGAGCGGCAGTACGCGCGGATCAATTGTTGCGCGATGAACTGCTGCCGGCGGCGCGGCGCGGGCTCGCGGCGCTAGGCATTCCCGAAGACGAGCGCGAACGCTATCTCGGCGTGATCGACGCGCGCGTAGCAAGCGGCCAAACCGGCGCCGCATGGCAGCGCGCCTGCCTGCAAGCGCGCGGCGGCGATTGGTTCGAGTTGATAGCGACGTATTGTGAGCGTCAGCGCAGCGGCGCGCCGGTGCACCAATGGGATACCTAAAGAAGCGGCCAGTCCGTCACTCATGCTTGAACTGACCACCCTGCACTACCTGCCGGATGCACTGCTCGACTGCCCGGCGCGCGAGCTCTCGGCGCTACTGCCTGGCCCGACACTGATCCATCTGCGCGGGCGTCAGCCGCAACCGCTGTTCATCACCGTACTGCTGCACGGCAACGAAACCACCGGCTACGATGCGCTGCGCGCAGTGTTACGGCGTTATGCGGGACGCCAACTGCCGCGCGCGCTATCGGTGTTCATCGGTAACGTCGCCGCTGCCGCGCGCTGCGTGCGCACGTTGCCCGAGCAGCTCGACTACAACCGTGTATGGCCGGGCACGTCTCTAGTACAGAGCGCCGAAGCCAAACTCATGCGCGAGGTCTACGATGCGATGGCGCTGCGCCGGCCGTTCGCCAGCATCGACTTGCACAACAACTCGGGCACCAATCCGTACTACGGCTGCGTTGCACGCCTCGATTCCCCGTTTCTGCATCTGGCGCGCTTGTTCAGCCGCCTCGTCGTCTACATCGAGCGCCCGCTGGGCGTGCAATCCATCGCCATGGCTTCGCTCTGCCCTGCCGTGACGCTCGAGTGCGGCCGTATCGGCAGCGGCGACGGGCTGGCGCATGCCGCCGAGTTCATCGATGCGTGCTTGCACCTGTCGCACTTTCCCGAGCATCCCCTCACCGCGCAGGATCTCGAACTGCTGCATACTGTGGCGGTAGTCAAGGTGCCGCCGACGGCGAGCATTTCGTTCGACGACAGCGCCGCCGACATCCGCTTTCGCCCCGATCTCGACCGGCTCAATTTCAGCCCAGCCGCGCCCGGCACCTTGTTCGGCTCGAGCAGCAACGCTGCGGCGCGCTTGCACGTGACGCCGGGCGATAGCGCCGCCGACCCGCAGCCTTGGTTCGATTATCACGATGGGGAAATCCGCTTGGCCCGCGCCGCGATTCCCGCGATGCTTACGCACGATCCGCAGGCCGTGCGCGCGGATTGCTTGTGCTACCTCATGCACCCGTTGGCACCGAAACCGAATGCGCCCTAATACGCGCGGCCACCCGCGCGTTTCTTGCCGCGCGCCTCCGGGCGCTTCTCGGGGCGCCCGAGCGGCAACGCGGTTTGGTACTTCACTTGCTTCAGCGCGAAGCTCGATTTGATGCTGGCCACACCGGGAATCTTGGTGAGGTGATCGAGGATGAAGCGCTCCAGCGACTGCAGATCGGGCACGACCACGCGCAACAGATAATCCGCGTCGCCGGTCATCAAGTAGCACTCCATCACTTCGGGCCGGTCGCCGATGGAGCGCTCGAACACTTCCAGCGCGGCCTCGATTTGCTTCTCTAAGCTCACTTGGATGAACACGCTCACGGTCAAGCCGAGCTTGCGCGGATCGAGCAACGACACGTACTGCTTGATGACGCCGCTTTCCTCCAACCGGCGTACGCGGCTTAAGCAAGGTGAGGGCGACAGATGTACTTGCCTAGCCAGATCCACATTGGCGATGCGCGCGTCGCGCTGCAGGACATCGAGTATGCGCAAGTCGATGGGATCGAACCCTGCGGTCGGTTGCGGCACGTTATGCTGTTGAGTCGGCATGTTATAGAACAATATGCTTTACTGAGCGCACAAATGTAGCATGTTCGACAGGATATTTGGCGCCAACCTCAGTATCATGCCTGCCTATTCCGCCGTCTTTCCCGTCCCTTTTCCCTCATAGCGCAGCTCAGCGATGACCGATCTTTCCAATCTCAATTTCACCGGCTTTTGGCGCGTCATGCCGAAGGACCTCGATCCGATCGAAACCAAGGAATGGCTCGAAGCGTTCGACGCCATCGTCGAGCACGAGGGCCGCGAACGCGCGACCTACATCTTACGCACGCTGCTGGATCACGCGCGCGCCAAGCGCGTGCCGCTGCCGCCGGTGTTGAATACGCCCTACTGCAACACCGTCTCGCTCGCCGATCAGCCGCAATACCCGGGCAATCTCGAAGTCGAAGCGCGTCTGGGCGCTCTGGTGCGTTGGAACGCGCTGGCGATGGTAGTGCGCGCCAACCGCGAGAACTCCGAACTCGGCGGGCACTTGGCCACGTACTCTTCCTGCGCGGATTTGTTCGAGGTCGGTTTAAACCACTTCTTCCGTGCCGGCGAAAAGGGCGATCTCATCTACTGGCAACCGCACGCTGCGCCAGGGGTGTACTCGCGCGCGTTCCTCGAAGGACGTTTGACGGAAGACAATCTCAAGAACTACCGGCGTGAAACCGGGGGCAAGGGACTGTCTTCGTATTGCCATCCGTGGCTGATGCCGCAGCTTTGGCAATTCCCCACCGGGTCAATGGGGCTTGGGCCGATCACCGCGATCTATCAAGCGCGCTTCATGCGCTACTTGGAAAACCGCGGCATCCTCAATACGCAAGGACGCAAAGTGTGGGAGTTCGTGGGCGACGGCGAGATGGACGAGCCGGAATCGCTCGCGGGTTTGTCGCTGGCGGCGCGCGAAGGTCTCGACAATCTAATCTTCGTCGTCAACTGCAACTTGCAGCGTTTGGACGGCCCGGTGCGCGGTAATGGCTCGGTGGTGCAGGAGCTGGAAGGCTTGTTCGCCGGCGCCGGCTGGAATGTCATCAAACTCATGTGGGGCTCCGACTGGGACCCGCTGTTCGCACGCGATCACGACAACGTCATCCTCAAGCGCCTGCACGAAACCGTCGACGGCGAATTCCAGAAGTACGCGGCGACCGACGGGCGCTTCAACCGCGAGAACTTCTTCAACAAGTACCCTGAACTGCAAGCG
>CAZAWU010000069.1:10220-18903 GCA_964488915.1 uncultured Burkholderiales bacterium | reverse complement strand
CAAGGGGTCAAGTCTTGCATTCCCACACCCTAAACATTGGAACACCCGGAACGATGTGCGATCCTATCGCAGGACGAAAAGGGCGACGCTCGTACATTCGATGAGCAATCTGACTTCAGCAGCGATGGGCAGCGATCACCACAGCCCCTTCATCGCTCCCGCATCGCCTCCCTCACCCTCAACACCGGCTTGAGGATGTAGTCGAGTACAGATTTGTCGCCGGTGCGAATTTCGATGCTTGCCGTCATGCCGGCGATGATCGGCAGCACTTCGCCGGCCTTGGTGAGGTTTGAGCCGTCGGTGCGCACCAACACGCGGTAGTAAGTCTCCTCTTCCGGTTTGCGCTCTTCGCGCAGCGTATCCGGACTGATGAGCTCGACCTTGCCTTGCAGGCCGCCGTAGATGCTGTAGTCGTAGGCGCTGATCTTCACCGTCGCCGGCAGCCCGGGGCGCAGAAAGGCGACATCGTGCGGGCGAATCTTCGCTTCGACCAGAAGTTGATCTTCCAGCGGCACGATCTCCATGATGTCCTGCCCAGGCTGGACTACGCCGCCGATGGTATTGACGCGGATGTTTTTCACGGTGCCACGCAGCGGCGCGTTGATGACGGTGCGCTTGAGTTGATCGGCGCGCGCGTTCACCACTTCGCTCGCTTGCGAGAGCTCAGCCTCCACTTTCACTAGCTCGTTTGCCGCGTCGGCGCGCCATTTGTTGAAGCGCTCTTGGATCTGCAAGTCTGCGTCGTTGAATTGCCGGCGCATGCGCAGCAGTTCCACCTCCGCGACCAAACCCTTCTTCACCATCGGCTCGGTCATCGCCAATTCGCGCCCAATCAACTCCTTGCTGCGGCGTAGCGTCGCGATGCTCTGCTCGACGGCGAAGCGCTTTGCCTTGTAAGTATTGGTCTCGTTGCGGGTCAACTCGGCGTTGGCTTTCACGTCCTTGGGGAACGTAAGCGGCGTACCGCGCGCTTCGGCGCGCAAACGCGCCGCGGTCGCGCGCAGTGCGAGCACCTTGTTGCTGCCTTCCTGCAAAATCGCCTTTGCCTTGGTGGGGTCGATCTTGAGCAGCGGCTGCCCGGCGGCCACAATATCGCCTTCCTTCACCAGCAGCTGAGAGAGAATACCCGGCTCGAGGCTTTGAATGATCTGTTCGCGGCTGGACGGAATCACCTTGGCGGTGCCGCGCGTGATTTCCTCCACCCTGCTGGTCGCCGCCCAAATCAAGCCAACGATTAGCGCGGCGAGCATGAGCAGCAGTGTCAATCCGACGACGCGGGTCTTCTCCGTGATCAGCGCTTGATGCATGTCGCGCATGTAAGCGATGTCTTCGTTGCGAACGCGCTTGTCGGTGGAGAGCATAGGCTTGCCCTTCAAGCGCCGGCCGGCAGTTCGACCGGCCGGTTGGCGCCGCGCACTTTGCCGTCGTTGAGCGCTTGCATGATCAACTGCTTGGGTCCGTCCGCGACCCGAATGCCGGCATCGAGCACCATGATGCGCTCGACAAAGTTGAGCAGTTGCAGCTTGTGCGTGACCAATACCACGCTCTGCCCCTGCGCTAGCTGCGCGATCGCCTGCATCGCCATATTTTCGCTGGCGCTGTCCATGGCGCTGGTGGGTTCGTCCAGCAAGAGAATCGCGGGCCGGATCAGCAACGCGCGCGCTAGCGCCACCGCTTGGCGCTGCCCGCCAGAGAGCCCCTCGCCGCCCTCGCCGATCTGCATGTCGTAACCACGGGGATGGGACGAAGCGAACTGATGGACGCCGAGCATGGTGGCGATCTTGATCATGGTTTCGTCGTCCGCGAGCGGGTTGCCCGCCTTTAGGTTTTCGCGCAGCGACCCATAGAACAGCCGCGCGTCCTGGCCGACGTAAACGACGTTACGCCGCACGTCGGCGGGTTCGATCTGCTGCAGATCGACGCCGTCGACCAGCACATTGCCCTTCGCAGGGCGGTACAACCCGGCCAGCACCTTGAGCAACGTCGACTTGCCGCTGCCGACGCGGCCGAGGATGGCCAAGCGCTCGCCCGGCACGATTTGAAGTTCGACATCGCTCAGCACCGCCGGTAAGTCTTGCCCGTAGCTGAAATGCAATCCCTTCGCGACGAGATCGCCCTGAATGCGCGCTTTATGCAGATAATCGCGGCCACGCTCGCGATCGGTCGGATTGGCCATGACGCGATTCAGCATGCGCAGACCCGAGCGCGTTTGCTGCAAGCGCACCGCCAGCCCGGTTAAGCTGCCGATCGGCGCCAGCGCACGGCCCGCGAGAATCACCGCGGCAATCAACGCGCCCATGGTCAGTTTACCGTCGCCGATCAAGTACACGCCCCAAACCACCATGACTACGGTGGTCAGGGATTGCACTGCGTACGAATAGTTGAGCACGAAATTGGTCAACAAGCGGCTCTTCATCGCGGTGCGCGCGGTAAGCGCGCTGGCGACTTCGTACTTGGCTTGCATCAACCCTTCCGCGCGCAACGCCTTGAGCGTCTCGGCGCCTTCCACCGCCTCTACCAGCAAGCCGTGTTTGAGGGCGCCTTCGCGCATGTTCTCGTTCACATAGCGTGCCAGGGGAAACTGCGCCAAGACCGCTACGATGGCGATGACCGGAATCGCCAGCAGCGGCACCCAAAACAGCGGACCGGCGATAAGCGATATGACCCAGATAAAGAGGAACAGAAACGGCAAATCGGTAAGCGCCACCAGCGTTGCCGAAGTGAAAAAATCGCGCACCGTTTCGAACTCGCGCAGATTGTTGGCGAATGCGCCCGCCGAAGCGGCGCGATGGTCGAGGCGCGTCAGCAACGCTTGGCGAAACAGTGTCGAGCCGAGCACGAGGTCCGCTTTCTTGCCGGCTTGATCTAACACCCAACCCCGCAAATTGCGTGCGAGAAATTCGAAGCCGACCGCGATCGCCACGCCGACGGCCAGCGTCCACAGTGTGACGTAGGCTTGGTTCGACACCACGCGGTCGTAGACATTCATCGTGAAGAACGAACCGGCCAGCGCGAGAACGTTAATGAGCAGCGCGGCTAGCGCCGCCTCGTAGTAGTAGCTGCGGTAGCGCCACAGCGTGCCCCAGAACCAATGCCCTGGACGCGCCTGCGCTTCTATGCCGGAGCGCTGCTCCGGGCGCAACTCGGGTTTGACGATGAAACAGTGGCCGGCGTATTCGTCCGCGAGATCGTCAAGGGTTACGATGATTTCCTGCGCGCCAGTCTCCGGAACTAGCACGACGGCGCGGCTGTCGGCCGGCCGCTTGACCAGCACGCACGCTTGTTGGTCGCGCAGTTGCAGTACGACCGGCAACAGCAGGTCGGGGATTTTGTGCAGGCTGCGCTTCTGGTATTGGGCTTTGCAGCCGTTCGCTTCCGCCACGCGTAAGAACATATCCGGGCTGAGCCGTTGCACCACCGGCAGTCCCGCCGCCAGCGCTTCTTCCGTCTTGTTGATGCCGTGCAGGCGCAACAATAGCGCGAGCGCGCTCAATAACGCATCGCTGCGCGGTTGTTCGAAGTCCTCGCGCGCGGCGCTTGCCACCACCGGGGCGGGCTCAGCGCGCATGCATAAACCTTTGTTTGGTCGTGCCAGCAGCTTCCGGCCAATCGCATCGCAACCCCCGGCACTGCGACAGCCCGACCCGGTCAAAGCCCGCACGGCGCATGCGCCGGCACGGGATCCCGGCTTGCGCCGGGATGATGTGCTCAAAGTGTGTTGCGAGGGCGGCGTTGGCGCACATCATCGCGGGCATCTTCACCTGCTATCGCCTATCGCCGCGCGGGCGCGGGCGGCACCATGTCGGGCAGATCGCTCGGCGCGTTGTTATCCTCGCGTGCTGGTGCGGCTTCTTTGCGCAAACCCAAGAAGCTATCGATCTGCGCGAAGCTGCCGAGCAACCGGTATTGCGCTTGCAATACCTCCAAACGCTCCTGCTCGGCGCTCAAGCGCGCTTGAAAGGTTTCGTTCTCCGCGTTGAGCAGATCGATAATCGAGCGGCGGCCGATCTTGAATTGCTGCCAATAGTTCTCGCGGACTTTGCCGGTTTGCACGACCAAGTCTTGCCACGCGGTGCCGCGCGCGCGCCGTGTTTCGATTTGCGACCAGAAGCGCGTCACGTCGTTGGAAAGCTCGCGCCGCGTCGCGCCCTCGTTTTCTTTGGCGGCGTTGGCTTGCTCGGCCGCCGCGCGGGCCGCGGCGCGCCCCACCCCACCGTCGAAGGGCTGCCACAGCACGGCGAAGCGCACATCGTAATTGCCGAAGTACTTGCGATCGCCATCGAAGTCTTGCGGGCTATTCACGGTACCCTGCAAGTCGACGCGCGGCAAATCCCATGCACCGGCGATGGAAGCGGCGCGCTGCGCTGCGTCGACTTCGGCTTGCGCCGCACGCAGCGCAGGATGCGTCTCGATCCGATCGAGCGCCGCGCGCAAAGTCGCGGGCAGCGCCGGCGCCGGATCGCGCGGATCGTGCATTTGCGCAATGGTTGTGTTGGCGATGTCTGCAAGCAAGGCACGCGCCTCCTCCATCGCGCCCTCGCGCGCAGCGTGTGTCACTTTGGCTTGTTGTAGGCGCGCGCCGACTTGCGCCAGATCGTATTGACGTCCCTTGTCGATACGCACGATCTCTTGCACCTTGCGGTAGAGATCCTCGTGCGCCGCCACGTTGGCGCGCGCCAACGCTTCGAGTTTGTCCTGCTTGAAGACTTCGATGTAAGCGTCCGCGGTCAGTTGCACTAAATCGTCCGCGGTCAGCAGGGCGCGCTCCTCGGCCGAGGCGAAGCGCGCGCGTTGGCGCGCGATTTCGTTGTCAGTGCGCTTGGCGTCGTATAGAAGGTAGGTTCCGCGCACGCCGAGATCGCCGGCTTGGTCCCATTCTTTACGCAACCGGCTGTAGCCCAGGCCCGGATCGGCGATGACGCCGAACTTGGGCGCTTTGCCGGCCTGCGCTTGATCGATCTCGTGGCGCACCGAGCGCGCTGTGGCGCTTGCGGCGCGCACGCGCGGATGAGTGGCAAGTACGTGTTGGATCACCTGCTCCATGGTTTGTGCCAGGGCGGCGGGTGGTGTTGCCAAAAACAGTGCGCCGGCGGATATGAGCGTTGCGAGGTGTGATCGCATGTTATTTTGCTTCCCCATGCTGCCGAGGCTCAGACTATGCTCGGCGCTGATTGTGGTTAGGGCGCAATGATACCGTCTTAGCTGAGTAACGCCAGCTTCTCGCACTTGGCGAGCGTGTCACCGACGAGTTGGGCGGCGATCGGACGGATCTCACCAGGATCAGTCAGCGCGATATTGTTCTTCATGAGCGTCACCTCGCGCCGGGCGGCACGCCCAGCCACCGCATCGACGAGCTGCGCCCGCGTGTTATTGCCGTCCAGAAGCGCCAGCAAGCGCGCTTCGAACTGGTTCAAGACGACGGTTTCGTGGCGCAGGTTGGAAAGCTGCGTCGCGCCGTGCTCCGCGGCCCAGCGCGCGGGCGCGAAAGCGCGCGGCTTGGCATCGCCGGCGCTGCCGAAAGCTGCCGGTTCGACATGCAACTGAATGACGTTCTCCACCGCGAAGCGCACCAGGTGCTCTTCCAAGCTACGCATATCGGCATCGCTTAAGACGATCTTGCCTTGCAGCTTGGCGTGCACGGCGGCAGTCCAGTCGGCGTAGCTCAGCGCACGCGGGTACGCCTCGGCCAGACTCAGCAGCATCGCCTTGAGCAGCGGCAAGACGGTTTTCATGCTGCGTCCGCTGGCGTGCCGAAACTCCAGCTCTTCGCCCGACTCGGGTACGGCGGGGCGCACAGGAACAAAACCGGAGGAAAACAGAAACTGCCGCAGCGACCGCGGCGAGATGACGCGCTTTAACTTCGACGCCTGCGCACTATGGACAAGTAGCGTTTGGCGAAAGCTACGGTTGCGGAAAAAATCCATGTACTGCTCCACCGCCAGGATGTCGCCGGCGGCGAGCTTCTCCACCGTCGCGAAGATTTTTTCGCCGTGGCGCTGCGGCGCCATGTCGGAGAGCAGCGCCTCACCAAGAAAACCAAGTTCGTGCGCGTGGGCGCGCTCGATGAACTCGCGGAAATAGCACGGGCGGTTGTTCGCTTCGAGGTGCTCGTGGAACAGGTAGTAGTCGGGCGACTTTGCGACGATCGCCGCCTCCTCCCGCATCATCTTGCCGAACGCCGTGCGCTCATCCGATATCTCTTCGACAAAACGCAGAATGGCGCGCGCCTGCTCCACTTTGGCGGGCGGCTGCATTCGCGAGCGCGTGTGATACATCATCGTATCGCGCACGACTTCGCGCATTTTCCAGCCTGGGTAGGTGTTGTAGCTTATGAACGCCACGCCGTGCTCGGAAAGATTTTCGCGGCACACGCGCAGGATCGCGTCTTGCAGCTCGGGCGCTACCCACGAATACACGCCGTGACAGACGATGTAGTCGAAGGGCGCCGCTGCGCGCGCGAAGTCAGCGACGCTCTGGTGGCGGATCTCGATGTTGGCGAGTCCCAACGCCTGAATCGCGTGTTGCGCCTGTGCGACCTGAGTGGCGGCCAAATCGATGCCGGTAAAGGATGCTTGCGGATAGCGCGCGGCGAGTGGGATCATGTTGCCGCCGGCAGCACAGCCCAGTTCCAACACGCGCGCCGTTGACGGTAGCGCCGCTTGCAACCCGAACAGCCGCGCGATCGCAGCAAGCTGCTCCGGCTGCGATTGCCAGAACGGCCGCGATGCGTAGGGAACGGCGTCGTAGGTACTACCGGTCACAGTATAAGATGGAAAATATTTTCAAACCTTACTCTCAATCGAGTACAGCTGTGAGTACAGCTCTAATTTAATGTGTGCGGTGCGCTGCTTGGCGCATCAGCCAGTCCCGGGAACTGAAGCTCGAAATCCCAAGCCGCCTGTTTACAGACTTGCTCGAGCAGCTTGCAGAAAGCGTGGAACAAGCTCTCATTCATATTGACATCGATGCTTGCCCCTTGCGGCGATTTGAACGCGACGGCAATTTGTGCGCTCGGTAGCAGTGACAGATCCACGCGCGCCACCAGCATCGGCGCTTCGCCGAGTGGCAAGCGATTGCCTTCGCTGCGAAACGGTTGCGAGAAATCGGCGCTGCGCAGTTGGGCTTCATGGCGCATGGCGACAATCGCCTGCTGTGCTTGCGGCGTGGCGGCGGGCGTCTCCAGCGCGACCTTCTTGCTGAGGATCGTGAGCAGGTTGGGCCAGAGCAGCTTTACCAGGCGGCGCGTGAACCAGGCGCGGAATTCACTGCCGTCGTCGCCATTGATGCGAAACAGCAGCCGATCCTGCTCCGCATCGAAGCTCATCTGCAGCTGAGCGACGTTCATGCTACCCGCCCTACGCGTAGCGCGCGACCTCGATCAGATTCTGGTCCGGATCGCGGAAATACACCGACGTCATCGCGCCCAGCGCCCCGGTGCGCGGCACCGGACCTTCCAGCAGAGTCACCCCGCACATCTGAATATGCGCCATGACCTGCTCGATCGGCGTGCCGGTGATGAAGCAAAGATCGCCCGAACCGACCGTCGGCCGTAGCGCCTTCGGTTCAAACTCCTTGCCGATTTGATGCAAGTTGATCTTCTGATCGCCGAAATGCAGCGCCACACGTCCGTCGCCAAAACGCTCCACGCGCATGCCCAGCACCCGGCTGTAGAACTGGCATGTCTGCGCGATATCCGCGACTGTCAGAACGAGGTGATCGATTCGGTCAACTTGCATCTGCAGCATGGCGAGCCAAAGCCCCTCGAACAGCGAGGGGCCGCGCGGCGCGCGGAAGTTTAGAGCGACGGTGCGATGGGTTGCTCGTCAAGTAAGCTAGACAGCGATGAACTCGCCGGTGCCAGGCTCGCGCCGCTCGACTGCACCAGCTGTGCGCCACTGCCATCGCTCAGCAAGTCTTGCAGTTGCAGCGGCTGGCTCTCCGCCGAAGTAGGTGCGCCGCCGGAGACGGAAACAAGCACACCGGAACTCGATAGATCGCTCACGTTACCCGCGGCGTCGGTCTGCTTAGCCTTGATCGTATGCTGCCCCGCGCTCAACGGCGACGAGATCGTGATGCTCCACGCGCCCGATCCGTCGGCCGTTCCGTCGCCCACCAGAGTCGTACCGTCTGTGTCAAACAAGCTGATCGCGGCGTTGGCTTCGCTGGTGCCGTTGACCGTCGGCGTGGCGGTGGTCAGTCCCGTGCCGCCGCCCAAGCCCGGCGCAGCGGGCACAAGCAAATCGACCGCCACCGTTATCGGCGCGCTGGCCGTACCGGCGTTGCCCGGCTGATCGTTGATGACAGCGGTCACGTCCACGTTGCCGCTGCCTTGCGCGTCGATCGCAGCCGAAGGAACAGTCACCGCGGCCGAAGCCGCGTTGATGTCGCTTTGTTGCAGCGTGTAGTTGACCGTTTGCGTACCCCAGCTCACCACCACGGTGTCGCCGGCCACCGCCCCTGTGCCGGTCAAACCCACATTCACGGTGGTGCCGCCGCCGTCATTCTTTTCGGCGACGTTGATCCCGCCGCCGCTCGACTCCGGCACGGCAACACTTGGCGCGCCGGGTCCAGTCGAATCCACCGTCGCCGAGAACGTCGCGCTGGTGGCACTCACATTGCCCGCACCGTCGGTCAACTTGGCGGTGATATCGACTGCGCCGTTGGCGCCCTGCGTATTGATGGT
>CAZAWU010000069.1:0-10120 GCA_964488915.1 uncultured Burkholderiales bacterium | reverse complement strand
GCATTGCCGGCAGAGTCGGTAATCTGGAACGCAACGTTGTGCGCACCGTCGCCGATATTGGCGCTAGGGCTGACCAATATTGCCCCGTTGGCTAACACCGGCGCACTGCCGATCTTGCTGCCGCCGTCCAGCACCAGCCAAACGGTGTCGCCAGGAGTCGCCGTGCCCGCCGGCGCATTGAAGCTCGGCCGCGCGTTCTTGGTGAGGTTGTCGCTGTTGAGTTTGCCCGTATCGCTGGCGTCGGTCATGTTGGGTGTGACCGTGAGATTGGCCGGCGCGGTCGAATCGATTACCAATGCGAGATTCGTCGTCGAGCTCACATTGCCGACGGCATCTTTCGCGGTGATCTGCAGATTGTTGCTGCCCTCGTCCAACGCCTGTGTCGGTGTCAAGCTCCAAATGCCGCCGCCGCCGACTACCGCGGAGGTCAATGTTTCCTTCGCAGTGACTAGGGTGACCGTCGTCCCCGCCAGAGACGTGCCGGTGATCGTCGGCGTGCTGTCGTTGGTACGGTTGTCGCCGGTGTCGCCGCTATCCGAACCCGCCGCCAGCGCGGCGCCGGGTGCGGGCGGTGGCACGCCGTTCACGGTCACGTTCGGGAACAGCGCGCTGGCGTTGCTCTGATTGCCCGCGGCATCTTCGACTTGCGCCGAAATATTGAAGGTGCCGTTGCCGGCATTTTGCAGAACAGTGGCTGAGACCACCGCATCCGCCTTGCCCGCCGTGATATCACTCGCGCTCAGGGTGTAACTGGCCGAGCGGCCGTTCCAATTGACCACGATGCGATCGCCGGCCACCGCGCCAGTGCCCGCGAGGTCGACCTGCACGATGGTTCCGTCCGCTGCCTCAGTGGCGTTGATGCCGCCGCCGGAATTCTCCGGCACCGCGAGGATCGCGGGGGCGTTGGGGACGCCGGTATCGATGTTAACGACGTAGGGGGCGAAGCCTGTTTGGCTATTTCCAGCGGGATCGACGGCGCTCAGTGTGATGGTCCTAGCGCCATCGGCCAGTGCCACGCTGGGCGTCGCTGTCCAAACGCCGTTGCTGTTGACGATCGCCTGCACGGTTTGCCCACCCGGCACGGGGAAATCGACCGTGACCGTGTCGCCTGGCACACCCGTGCCTTGAATCGTTGGCGTCGAATCATTGGTGCGGTTGTCGCCCTTGAGGCCACCGTCCGATGCATCCGCCAAACCCGGGGCTTGTGCGAGCGGCGCCACGGTGTCGATCACCACCACCAGCGCCGAAGAGGGTGTGGACACATTCCCGGCCGGGTCGGTGAAAGCGACCGTGACGTTGAATTTGCCGTTCGCCATCGGTGCGCTTGGGGCAACGGAATAGCTGCCGTCTCCAGCAACCGTAGTGCTGCCGATTTGCACGCCATCCGCCAGCAACGCGAGCGCCGCGCCCGGCTGACCGGTGCCAACGCCAGTGAACACCGGCTGCGTTTTGGAAGTAATGTTGTCGATGTTCGAAGCACCGCTGTCGCTCGCCGTGGCCATGTCCGGCGTGGCGCCGGGTGAGCCCGACGGCGGCGTCAGATCGAGGTTGACCACCAGCGTCTGCGTACCGGCCGCGGATTGATTACCGGCCGCATCGCGAAACGCGAATGCAATCTCATAGGCGCCCTCCGGTAACGGATCATCGGGCGTGACAGTGAAGGTTCCATCCGCGGCGACTTCTGCTGTGCCCACCACGTTGCCGTTGGCGATCAGCACCGCAGTGTCGCCCGGTTGGCCGCCGGAGCCACTGAAGGCCGGCCGCGATTCGCTGGTCAGGTCATCGGTGTTGGAAACGCCCTTGTCGCTCGCGTCGGTCATGTCTGGCGCAATGGTGGGCGCGTCCGGTGCCGCCTTGTCGACGGTGACGACGAGCTGGGTCGCATTGCTGGTGCGCCCGCCGGCCACGGCGACCGCACTTACTTGCGTGTCACCTTCCGCTAACGGCTGCGTGGTTTGCACACTCCACGCACCGTTTGCGTCAGCGACCGCTTCAAGTGTCTCGCCGGGCAGCGTCACGCGCACCGTGGCGCCGGCCGGCGCCGTGCCCGTCAGCAGTGGCAGATCGACCGATGTAATGCTATCGGTCTTCGAACCCGTGTTGCTGTTGTCGTCTAACGCGATCGTCGGTGCTGCGACCGGTGAGGAGTCTCCGCCACCGCCACCACCGCCACCTCCGCCAGCGCCAGCTGCCGCAGCAGCGCCCAGCGCTATCGCGGCGATTGCGCCGGGTGACATCGCGGCCGCAGCGGGCGCGGCCGCCGCCGCTGGTGTGCTCGCCGCCGCCGCACCGAGGTCGGTTTCGCCCAGCAGGCCAAGCGACTGTCCTTCGGCGTTGGCTAGCGTGCCGACGCCGGATTCGATTTCGCTGACGCTGACAAAGTTGGCCGCATCGGCCGACCACGCTTGAGCGCCATTCAGATCGCTCAAGTACGAATTGAGTGTGTTGCTCCAGTCGACTAGCTCGATGGTTTCGCCATCGGCGAACTTGATAACGAGGTTATTGCCCTGGCGTATGACCTTGGTCCCTGCAGGCAGCGCCGGCTGGTTGTCGACGACGAGCTTGTAAGTGGTATTGGGTTGAACTGGATACTTCGCGCCGGGCTTGAGTACGATGGTTTGCTCGGCGCCGTCGGCGCGAGCGATGAGCTTTACCTCGCCAATCATTGTTATCTTCTCCGTAGTCGTCGGGGTAGTGATCTGTCGTTCTCACGCGAGGGCGCCATGCTCATCCTCGATACGTGGGCCAGCGGCGGCCTTTGTAATTCTGTCAACAATTCTACCGTAGGCCAGCGCTCGCGTGCTACCGCTGGAAGTGCGCGACCGAGTTGCGCAGCGCGTGCTTCGCGCTTTGCGCTACGCCGCAAACACCGCCGTTGCGCCGCCCAGCCCCTCGATGTGGATCGCGACCTCCTGGCCGGGTTCGACCCATTTCGTTTCCACGACGCTGCCCAGCAGCACAAACTCGCCGCGACGCAGACGCTTGCCGCGCGCGGCGAACGAATTCGCCAGCCAAGCGAGCGCGTTGAACGGGTGGCCCATGATGTCGCCGCCTTTTCCGCGGCCGACTTCGACGCCGTCGATGCGCGTGTTGCCCACGAGTGCGCGCAGATCAAGACGGCGCCAGTCTGTAACCGATGCACCGAGCACGCAGCCGGCGTCGAAAAAATCATCGGCGATGAGCGTCGGCGTATCGAAGCGCTTGTAGTCATCGTAGCGATCGTCGACGATTTCGATCCCCGCCATGCAGGCCGCCACCGCTGGCGCCACGCTCTGCGCCGTGAACGGATCGCCTTCGAACAGCAGATCAGCGCCCAGGCGTACGGCGATCTCGCATTCGACACCCACTCGCACGTAGTCGGCGTGGCGCAGCTCGGCGTGTTCCTGAAACGCCGTGCGCGCGAACACGCCGCCCGCGCAAGGATTGGAGATATTGAGAAAGCGCTGCATTACCGGCGTCGTGCAGCCGATTTTGTGCCCGGCCAGCTCGCCCCAATTGCTTTGCGCCAGGATGGCGTGCACTTCATCCTGCACACGGTAGGCTTGCGCTTCGTCGGCCGGTCGTAGTTCCTCTGGCAGCAGCGCGATGCGGCGCCGGCGCAGGCGGCCGCGCGCCAGGTGCAGCGCGGCGCGGCCAAGGGATTGCGGGTCCATGATGCCGAGAGTGCGGAGGGCTAAAGCGGTGACAAGTGATGGATGATGCGTGACGGGTCGAGATGGCGAGCGCCGCCGTCACTCGTCAGCACTTCTCCGCACCGCCTTAAGGCAACAACACTGTCGACCCGGTCGTCTTGCGCGCTTCGAGGTCCTTGTGCGCTTGCACCGCGTCCTTGAGCGCGTATTCTCGATTGATCTCGACCTTCACTTTGCCGCTCTTGACCACGTCGAACAGATCGTTCGCCATCGCCTCGAGATCGCCGCGTTTGGCGCCGTAGGTTGCCAGCGTCGGCCGCGTCACATAGAGCGAACCCTTGCCGGCCAGCAACCCCAGATCGAGCGGCGGGACCGGACCGGAGGACTGGCCGAACAGCGCGAGCAAACCTAGCGGTTGCAAGCAGTCGAGCGATTTCAAGAAGGTGTCTTTGCCAACCGAGTCGTACACCACCGGCACGCCGGCGCCGCCAGTGATCTCCTTGACGCGCGCGACGAAATCTTCCTTGTTGTAATTGATCGGATGATCACAGCCGTGTGCTCGAGCAAGCGCGGCTTTCTCATCGGAGCCGACCGTGCCGATGACCGTGGCGCCGAGTGCCTTCAGCCATTGGCAGGCGATCAGGCCGACGCCCCCCGCAGCGGCGTGAAACAGCACTGTTTGACCGGACTGGACTTTAAAGGTGCGGCGCAGCAGGTACTGGGCCGTCATACCCTTCAACATCATCGCCGCCGCCAACTTCTCGGATACGCCCGTGGGCAACACGACCAGTCGATCGGCCATGACGTTGCGCACCTCGGCATAGCCGCCGGGTGCACCCATGCAGTAAGCGACGCGATCGCCCGGTTTAACGTTGGTCACACCGGAACCGACGGCTTCCACCACCCCGGCGCCTTCCATGCCAAGCGCGCTCGGCAGATTGAGCTTGTACAAGCCGGAGCGCTGATAGGTGTCGATGTAATTCAACCCGCAGGCACTCTGCTTGACGCGCGCTTCGCCGGCGGCGGGCGCAGGCACCTCAACGTCCTCCCACTTCATTACTTCCGGACCGCCGTGTTCGTGAATGCGTATGACTTTGGCCATGATCTCTCCTTAGAACGATGAGTTGCTGCCGTCCGGTGCGCTACTACCGTTGGTTCGCGCGTGCTTCTCTAGAGCTTAAGGGCGAACGGCAGAGTTGAATTGGTGTGCACGCATTATCGCATTGCCGGAAGACGCAACACGATCGACCGCTCGCGCCGACAAACTTCAGGCCACGAGATAGCCGCCGTCCACCGGCAGCACTACGCCGGTGACGAACTGCGCGGCAGACGAACATAGGAATAACGCAGCGCCGGCAACGTCTTCGGGTTGTCCCCAGCGTCCGAGCGGTGTGCGGTTGAGAATTGCCGCGCTGCGCGCGCCATCGTCTTGCAGCGCTTGCGTAAGCGGAGTCGCTATCCAACCCGGCGCGAGGGCGTTGACGCGGATCTTTTCGGGCGCGTAGGCGATCGCCAGCGATTTCGTGAGCTGCGCCACGCCGCCTTTGCTTGCGCTGTAAGCCGGCACCAGCCCACCGCCGAAGAACGACAGCATCGAGGCGATGTTGACGATGCTGCCGCCCGCGCGCGCCAACAACGGGCGCGCCGCCGTGCAGCAGCGCATCATGCCGTTCAAATTTACCTCGATGACACGCGCGAACACTTCAGGATCGTGCTCTTCGCCGCGCCGGATCATGCCGGCACAGTTAATGAGTACGTCCAGCCGCGCGAAGCTCGCAAACATGCTCTTCACCGCCGCGTCGTCGGCGACGTTTAACGCCACCGGCACGATGCCGAGCATCGCCGTCTGCGCCGCGGCTGCTTGCGCCTCGGCCAGCGTCGCCCCCGAAACGGTGACGTGCGCACCGGCTTGGCGCAGGCTTCGCGCAATGGCGGCGCCGATGCCGCTGGTTCCGCCGACCACAAACGCCACGTGGCCGCTCAGAAATGAGGTGAATGTCGAGCTTTGCACGGAAGTGGAAACTGGTTGGCACAACCGGGCGCTGATCTAACCGAAGATCGGCCCTCGCACTGACGCGCCTTACTCCCGGCGCGCACCGCGTCGGCGTTCCGGCACATCCAGCGCAACCTCCGCTTGCACCGATTCGAGCGCTTCTTGCAGCACATCCTCCGGCACGGCGTTGACCATTTGCGCCAAAACGTCGGCCGCCTCAAGCACATGCTTGGGCAGCGCTTTGGCCTCCATGTTGGCGAGAAAAACCGCCGCCGCGCCGCTCACCCGTAGCAGCAAATCACGCTCTTTGAGAATAGCCTCAAGTTCATCTCTCAACATTCTTAATTCATTATCTTTTTTGCCGTCCGATGTTCTCTGCATGGGGCCTCCATCTCGACCAAAGCGCATTGTAACCGTTGCCAAGCACAAGTTGACCGGGGTCACTGTCGCAGCAAATAATTGGTGCGGCGCAACCCAAGCGCTTACCGGCTTGGCGAACGCCATCTGTTCCAATCCGAGGAGAGGCACCATGAAGAGCATCCGTATCGTTACCGTCGCGTTGTCGTTATTCGCGTTTCCCGCTTTTGCGGCTCACTGCCCTGCCGACATGAAGAAGATCGATGCCGCGCTGAGCGCCGGCACTCAACTAAGCGAAGCTGAACTCGCGGAAGTGAAGAAACTGCGCATGCAGGGCGAAGAACTGCACAAAACTGGCAAGCACGGCGAGTCGGTGGAAGTGCTCGGCAAAGCCATGAAGATGCTGGGCATCAACTAGACAAGCTTACCGGAAGCGCTGCGGCAGAATCATCAAAATAGCCGCTTCGCTCCTCCGCCTCGCCGCCAGCGCCCCCAGCTTTACGGCATCCACGGCACCATGTTTGCCGCACCGGCGGGGGCGAACGGCACTTCAATCAGCCACAGCCCGCCGCTCGTGTGGGCTTTGCGCACCGCCGCGCCCAAATCCTTCGGCTCCACTCTAACGCTATTGGCGCCAAATGCGGCGCCGAGTTTGACGAAATCCGGGTTCGCCAATTCCGAGCCGATATGCCGTCCGTTGAACACGCGGTCTTGGTAAGTGCGGATCGCGCCGAACGCATTGTCGTTGAACACCAGCGCAATGAGATCGAGATTCTGCGCGCGTGCCGTCGCCAACTCTTGCAGCGTAAATAAAAAGCCGCCGTCGCCGGAGATCGACACCACCGGCTGGGACGGACACGCGAGCTTCGCGCCGATCGCTGCCGGCAGCGAATAACCGAGCGTGCCGTAAGTACCGGGGTGAATATGCGTGCGCGGCAGGTACGTGTCGAGCAGCAGCGGTGCCCAGTAACCGACCAAGGTGAGATCGTCGACGAAGATGGTTTCATCGGGCAGATTGGCGCGCAGTTGGTCGATCACTTCGACCACCGGTCCAGCGCGCTCGACCAGGCGCGCCCGCTTTTGTTGCTTGAACTGCCCTACATCGAACCAGCCCTTGCGTGCGGGCGTCGCGCCGAGTTGCTGCGCGAGCGCGCCAAGCACACTCTTCGCATCGCCGACTATGCCCACTTCCACCGGGCGGCGCTGCCCCACCACCAGCGGATCGATGTCGATCTGCAGCATGCGCTTCGGAAAGCGCGCCCCCAGATTGATATCCGACACCACATCGATGCGCGCGCCCACCACTAGCGCCAGATCCGCTTGCGCCAAGAACTCGTCGTAAAGATTGAGACGACCCCACCCGTCGCCCATGGCGAGAGGATGACGATCCGAGATCGCCCCACGCCCAAACATCCCCGTCACGACCGGTGCGCCCAACAACTCGGCCAGGCGCGCCAGTTCGTGCGTTGCCTCCGCGCTTTCCACACCGCCGCCAGCGAAGATGAACGGGCGCTGCGCGCTCGCCAGCGCACTCGCCGCGCGGGCAATGCTTTGCGGATCACCACCGCCGCGTGCGTAATGCTCGGATGGCAAGAGCTTCACATCCCCCGCGCCGCTTTGCACGTCGAGCGGCACCTCGATGTAGGCCGGACGCGGACGCCCACAGCGCATCGCGCGCATCGCTTCGCGGATCGCAGCGGGAATATCGGCCGGCGCCGCTACCCGAGTCGCATAGCCGCACACCGAGCGCGCCACGTTGACCGAGTTCGCCAGCTCATGAAAATGCCCGCCCTCGCGTTCGAGCTGCGACAATGTGTTTTGGCCGGCAAACACCAACATGGGCGCCGACTCGGAATACGCCATGCCCATGCCGGTGAGCGCGTTGGTTAGCCCAGGCCCCGGCACCACGAAACACGCGGCGATTTTGCCGGAGGCGCGCGCATAACCCGCCGCCATAAGCGAAGCGCCTTGCTCATGACGAACCGTCACTGCGTGAAACGCCGGATCGCCCACGACGCCGTCGAACAAGGGGCAGCAATGCGTGCCAACGATGCCGAAGATGTGATCGACGCCTTCCGCTTTCAGCGCCGCAGCGACCGCTTGGCCGCCTGTCATTTGCGTCATGTGTTTGCCTCCAGGGATCGATGCGAGATCCGCTTTAGGAAAGACGACATAATACCGGCTCCGCGCTGGGCGCGTATTAATCCGGTTTGAACAGCGTCTGTATCTGGCGAGAGTACCTTCCTTGCAATTAGATTGGCTCTCATTTTCAAGAATATACAGGGATATCGTATACCCACGGCGAGCTAGCAAACCCCACCCATCATGGCGAAAGACACCCACCTGCTCGCGATCGATCTCGGCGAAGTACTGCTGAGCGTGGATCATCACAGCACCTACCGCCGCCTGGGCGAACTCAGCAACTTACCGTCGCAAGAAGTCGCGCGTCGGCTTGCCAATAGCCCGCTCGAGCACAAGTTGGATCGCGGCGAATTCACGCCCGAGAGTTTTGCTGCCGCAGTCAGCGCGGCGCTCAACCACACGATCGATGCCGAAACGCTGCGCGCATGCTGGACCGGTATTCTCGGCGTCAAGCGCGACATGGCGGCGTGGCTCGAAGCGCTGCTGCCGCAAGTCACTTGCGTGCTGGTCTCCAACATCAATTGGTGGCATTGGCAAGAGGCGACCGAACTGCTGCCGCTGCTGCGAAAGTTCGACGCGCATGTGCTCTCCTACGTCGAAGGTGTGCGAAAGCCCGAAGCGGAGTATTACCGTCGCGTGCGCGAGCGCTGGCCGCGCGAGCGCGCCTTGTTTATCGACGATCGCGCGGAGAATTGCGCGGCCGCAACGCAGCACGGCTTCGATGCGTGGCAGTTCAGCAAGCTGGCGCCGTTAGCGCGTCATGTGGAAGAGTGGCTGCGTAGCAGGTAAGGGCCAGCCGCATTGCAAGCAGGAAGAGTGGACTACCTTTGCGCCTAGGGAACCAGTTGGGGACAACCGCCTCCAGAGAACGTACCAAGGCGGCGCACACACACCGGTTGCGTGCCGCCGCCTTGATCAGCGCTCCGCTGTAGTACTCCCCGCTGGATCACACGTCTGGCAGACCATCGCCATCGGCATCGATCGTTCCGGCGGCAGTGACGCGCACAATCGACATAAGCATCAAGCCCGCCCTATTCGATCCAGAGCCGAACGCTTCGACCGTACCCCAAGTATCGGATAGCAAGGTGGCCGGCACGGCAACGCTCGCGCTGATTGCGCCGTTCGCATCCGCGGTGGTGTGGCCGAGTGCAACGCGCGCATTGCCGATAACGAGCGACAAGCTCACAACCTCATTCGCTAAAAAACCGCTGCCGCGCAACAAAGCCGTTCCGCCCGGCACAACCATGCCGTTGACGCCACCGCTGTTCGGCGATGCCACGTTGGGCTTCACGCTGAGCTCGCCGAAGCGCGGCAGCGTCGCTTGCGCGGCCAATGCCGCCGCCCTCTGCACACCCGCCGCGCCCGCAGGCGCCGGATTGCGCGGCAACCCGTTGGCGAGATAGCCGTTCGGCCACGAACTCGCGATGCCGCTCATGTAGTTGTTGAACAAGCGTGCGTACTCGGCTTGTCCACGTGCTGTCGGATGAAAACTTGCTGCCGGATTGAAGGGCACAAAGCCGTTGACCCAATTTTCCTGCGCGTCGCACGCCTCGTGATCGGCAAAGTGATTGGCCACAGGTATGTAGTGCAAGCCTGCCTGCAGTGCCGATGCCGCGATGATGTTGTTCAACTCGACGTTGGCGCTGCGCAGGAACGCCTGTTCGCTGGCGGAAAGTTTCGCTTGCGGCACGCCGGGAATCTGTAGTGCAGGACATTCGTTGCCGCTAACCAACATCGGATAGCCGAATACCACCGTCGCTGCGTTGGGCGTGGCGCTGCGGATTTGGTGGTGGACATCGTTGATGCCCGCCTGCGCATACGCAAGAAGCAGCGGCGAGACCAACTGCGCCAGCGTGATGTCCGTATGCGGCGCGAACGGTTTGATCGCGTGGCACTCCTCATGCGCAAAGCAGAACGCGATGGTGTAGAACCACTGCGAGTCGTTGCCGCCGATGGTCACGGTCACCAAGTCGCGGTTGGCGTTGATCGCGTTCAT
>CAZAWU010000068.1:12579-19072 GCA_964488915.1 uncultured Burkholderiales bacterium | reverse complement strand
GGTTCGCCCGCGATCTTCGGCGAAGCCAAGTTCCTCCGCGTCGGCGATGCGCCGGGCGACCTGCGCGACAACCGCCGCGGCGCGGTGGAAATTTTCGCGCAACCGGCTGCGACGCTCGCGGCGATACTCAAAGCCGCAGGCGATCGTCAATCGAGCGTCGACCGTGCTTGGGCCGCGAGCTTACGGCATAAGCACGAAGAGCGCGCCGCCAAGTTGAAGCAATCCATGCTCGCTGCGCCGCCCGGCAGCGACGGCCGCATTCATCCCAATCGTGCGCTCGGCGAACTGCAGCAGCAACTTAAGTCCGATGCGGTGGTGATCGCCGACGGCGGCGACTTCCTGAGCTTTGCGCGCGTCGGGCTGTCTGCATCTACATATCTCGACCCCGGCTCGCTCGGCTGCATTGGTATCGGCACCCCGTTCGGCGTTGCCGCCGCGCTCGCGTGTCCCGGCCGGCAAGTCGTGGTCGCCACCGGCGACGGCGCGTTCGGTTTCAACGCCATGGAGATCGACACCGCCGTGCGGCATAGGGCGCGGCTGATGATCATGGTGGCGAATAACGGCGCGTGGCAGATCGAGGTGCACGATCAGACCGACACGCACGGCAAAGTGGTCGGCACGCGCTTGCAGTTCTGCGATCACGCCGCGATGGCGCGCGCCTTTGGCATGTACGCGGAACGTGTGGAGAAAACCGAGGACTTGCCTGGAGCGATCCAACGCGCGCTCGCCAACATGCCTGCGCTGTTGGATATCGTCGTTACGCCCGAAGCCAAATCATCGGACGCGAAGACGGGTTTGGCGTGGGTGCCGGATCTACAAGCGCTCGGTGTGTGGGAAGAAGCCGAGCAGCGCTGGCGGCAGGGGACAGCTCACCGGTAGGGCGCGAACGCTTCAAGCTTTGGCCTTGCAATAGACTTCGATGCAATTGCCTTCCGGATCGAACGTGCGGAAGGTATTGAATTCCTCGCCCAGCGTGGGTTCGGTGCCGAACTTGTGGGCCCAATCGGTCAGCGCCGCCATCGATGGTACGCGTAATCCGAGATGCAGTTCCGGCGCGCGCGCGACCGGCTCGCCTTGTTGAAACACAATCAACACGCCCGGCGCGCTTGCGCGGCGCCCATCGGCGGTCAAGCCGAATGTCTGCGCGTACCAGCGCGCCAAGCCTTCCGGGTCGCGCGCGGGCATGTTGAGGTGATCTAACGCCAGGCTCGCTTCGGGCATGGTGGTGTCTCCGCTAATCATTCATTAAATG
The DNA here is from genome assembly GCA_964488915.1 of uncultured Burkholderiales bacterium. Taxonomy (GTDB): domain Bacteria; phylum Pseudomonadota; class Gammaproteobacteria; order Burkholderiales; family JALYOK01; genus CADEHE01. Next base: position 17,820 of record CAZAWU010000068.1, on the reverse strand, counting down.
CTAACACCGCAGCGCGATGGTTAAGATTGGGCGCAGCGATTCGCTGGTTGTCGAGGAGTATGGGCCTGAAAGTAATAACGAGTCTGAATCTTGTGGATATACTAATGAACCTATCGCTATTTCTCGACATCGCTAGCCGAATCCTCGCAAACGCGCCTTGAGCTGCTCGGGAATCTCGAGCTCAAAACCCAAAATCGCCGAGGCCAGCGCCTTGCCGTAGTTATCCAAACACAAACTGCGCGACACGCCGCCGCCGAGCGCGCCATGCGCGACGAAATTGAGCGCACCAAGGTTGTCCACTTCGTAGCGCTCAACCTCACCCTTGACCACACCGGCGTAGAACTGCTTGAACGCGTTCGCGGTGAGCTGTTGCTTCAAGTACGGATAGAACGCCGCGTCATAAGCGATGACGGCGATGTTCGACGTATTGCCTTTGTCCCCGGAGCGCGTGTGCGCCAAGTGCTGCAGCATGACTCGCATAGCGTTCGTCTAGCTTTCAAACATCGTGATGGCCGGCGTGATCTTCTCGCGCGGTACGAGAGCCGACCACACACCGATAATCTCGCGCACGCGTTCCTGATGCGGCACCCGTTTGCCAGTCGAAGCGACGCCGCACACCGCCATGCCATCGACTTCACGCCCAACTTTGAGCGCTTCTTCGCGCGTCTTGGTGCGCGCCGCGACGCGCACGGCAATCTCGTACGGTTCGGGTTGATCTTGCGGTGACATCGCGCCGTGAATCGCGTTTAAGCCCAGGAAATCGATGCGCACTTCTTCCGCCTGCAGCTTCACGATCTTGAAGCGTTCTTCAAGTATTTGCTTAGCGAGTTGCGCGCGCCGCAGCGCGCCGGGGCCGGCATAGAAGAACATGTCTTCGCCGATGAAGCCCTCCATGCAACCGATGGAAACTTTCAGCGTCGGCGTGCGCGGTTTGCCGGAGATATGCGAGACGCGCACGCGGTCGGCGCCAACTTCGTTTAGTTGCGTGGTAGTAAAGTCCACCACCACGTCCGGCGTGATGTAGTTCGCGGGATCGTGCACTTCGTACAGCATCTGCTCCTTCACGGTCAGCAAGTTCACCGCGCCGCCGCTGCCTTCAACTTTGGTCAGTACCGCGCTACCGTCGGCTTCGACTTCCGCGATCGGAAACGCCAAGTCCCACGGCCGGGGCACATGCTTGAATCCGGGATCGCTGAAGTAGCCACCGGTCACCTGCGCACCACATTCCATCAAGTGGCCGACGCCATTGCCCGCGCCAAGCCGTGCGTGATCGAGCGCGTCCCAGCTGAATTCGTACATCATAGGCGCCATGAAGATCGACGGGTCGGCCACACGCCCGGTGACGACAATGCTCGCACCTTGGCGCAGCGCCGCCACGATCGGCGCCGCGCCAAGATACACCTCGGCCGAAACGATGCTCTCGGCCAAAGTTGAAGTTGGCTTGCCGTTCTCCAGAATTGAATCGGTCAACGCCAGCACGCGATCCGTGATCAAGCCGCCACTGACCGCAGCCACCTTCACCCCGCGCGCGCCAAACTGCCGCAACCAATGCACGATGCGCTCGGCCGCGCTGTTCGGATTGATCCAACCTTGATTGCTGATGATCTTGGTGCCGCGCCGCAAGCACGCGGGGAGCACTGCCTGCATGCGGTCGTCGAGATAGGTGTCGTAGCCCGGAAAGCTCGGGTCGCGGCGCGCGCGCACTTGCGCGGCGGAAACGGTGGCCTCGGCCATGGTCTCGAAGCACAAGTAATCGAGATCGCCGCGCTCGGCGTTCAACCGTGCGGGTTCGATGCGGTCGCCCCACCAGGCAGAGCCAGCGCCGATGCGCAGTGTCGATTTCATGAGCGAGGCGCTCGGCCGCCGATCTAGTAACCTGAAGCCCCCGAGCGGAGAGCCGGAAAGGGTATCGAGTTACGCATCGGCGCGGTTGCGGAGTCTTGAAGAGTACAAGCTTATCACCGGCGCGGCGAACGCAGGCAAGCGCCTCTGCGCTGATGGCGCAGTACCCGCGCGCACCGTTCGGGGGAGCACGCTTCTTCCGAAGTGAGGATAGCCTCGAACTCGCAAACCCGACATCGCGTCGCGTTCGCTGTCAAAGGTGGATCAGGCTCAGGCAGGCGCCCCTCGGCGCCAACGTCTGGTCAAGAAGCAGCGACACCACTTATGCTTCTCTTCGGATCTGCAAGGGCTGCAAGCTCGTGCAGCAAACTCTCCGCTTCCACTTGATCGGGCGTTCCCGCGCCTTCAGTGAACCAAGTGTGGATCGGCGCAAGGAGCGCGTGTGCTTTTTCAGGTTTGCCCTGATCACGCCACAACTTTGCGAGGCTGGTGGTGGCGCGTAACTCCCACCACTTCGCACCCTGTTCGCGCGCGGTCTTAACCGCGCGGCGGAAACATGTTTGCGCTTCGATGTGGTTGGGCTCGCCCTGCTTGCGCAGCAACTCACCCTTGATGCGATAGAGTTCAGCCTCGCCCATACGCTCGCCACTCTTCTGGGCAAAAGCGAGTCCCTTGCCGATGATATCCATCGCTACACGGTAAGTGCCGTTGCGTACATGCGCCTCGGCGAGCATCGCTAGATGCCAAGCGACGATGTTCGCGCCGCTGCTTTTGTGGCGGTCCAGTGCCCTCTCTATATGCGCTATGCCGTGCGCTGTCTGGCCCTGCATCGCTATTGCCCAGCCGACTATTACCGCCGCCGCCTCGCCGATGAGCGTGAATCCATACTCGTCGGCAAACGCGTAGGCTTCCTCGGCGAGTGGCTGCGCAAGGTGGCTCTCTCTGCGCAACTGCCGCAGCAACGCTCTGTGATACAAGATGAGTTCCAACGTGTACGGATGCGAAACCTTGCGCGCCCCTGCCAAGGCATCTTCGATGCGCGTGACTGCGTCATCCGGATAGCCCGACATGCAGCGTGCCAGCGAAGCATACGCTTGGTACAGGGAGCCGGGATCGCGCGAGGTCTGGAGAATGAGCGTCTGGCGGAATCCGGTTTCGTAGACGGCGGTACCGCGTTGCGCGTAGTCCAGCGCAGCGTCGAGTTCGCCGGCATACACGCTGCTCAAGGTAAGCGTCACATAAGCCGCTGCGCTCGCTAGGCTGTCTCCGCTACTAATGCACTGCTCGACCAACTCGTGCCCGAGCTTGAGTGCACCACGTAAATCTCCCCGAAGGCAGTGGTAGTTCATTATTCCCCAACGCGCGAACGCGCTTTGCGGACTGTCTTTAAACTGCGCGCACAACGAAGCAGCGCGCCGGTAGCGTTGCACCACTTCTTGGCTACCAAATCCTCTCAGGCAACCGTCGGCCGCGCACCACAGCATTTGCAGCTCCAGCTCTTCTCGGTCGCGCTCCAATGTCCGCGGAAAGGACATCAAAATCTCAAGCGCCTTGCCAAGCAGGTGGATAGTCTCCTGATAGCCGCCTCGCTGCAGGGAGTTTCTGCCCGCTTGAACTAGATGCGGAAAACAGCGTGTCCAATCCCGTGCTTGCTCATAGTGAAAAGCAAGCACTGCGGCCCGATCGGATACAAGGTGGCCATAAGCTTGTTCCATGCTCGTGGCGACGGCCGCGTGCAGCCGAGTGCGTAGGCTCGGCGCCATGCGTTGATAAACAGCTTCGTGTTGCAGGGCATGCTGAAATTCGTACTGCGCGCCAAACGCCCCGTCCGGAGACTCGCACGTACCGTTGCGGCGAAGAAATGCGTGGCGCCGAGCCAGCGCCTCGCATTGCGACTCCACGCACTCGACGCTCAGGCTTAGCGCTGCGGCAACGCTTGCCGCGGAAAAACTAACGCCGGCAACACTGGCGGCCTCCAGCAAGTGCTGCTCTTGGAGTGTCAGCTTTTCCAGTTGGTGTTCAATCATTCCCCTCACGCTTCTGGGCACAGGCAAGCTCGAGCCCCCGCTCGGTGTGCGGTTCGTTTCGAGCGGTCCTTTCGCCGCCATCTCGTCCAGGATCTTTACCATGAACAACGGGTTACCGCCGCAGTGACGGTGCAGCGTCATAGCCATTTCGGTACTCGCTTGTGGCCATCGCGTCTTCAGATACTGCGTCACCGCCGATTGCTCAAGCGGCGCAACCGGTACTTCAAGGCAATGCTCACGCACCATGAGTTCGGTGAAGGTAGTGCAGTGTTGGCGATTGCGGAAGGACATCTCCAGCGGACGCGACGTGCCGATCAACATCAAGCGATCGAGGCTTGGAGATCGGGCAAGGTATGTAACCATCGCCAAAGTGCTGTCGTCGGCCCAGTGCAAGTCCTCGAGCCAGAAGATGACGACTCGCTGGGCGGTGAGGGCTCGCAAGAAGCGTACGAATTCGCGCACGCGCCGCTCCTGGCTTGCACTCTGCGTCGTGTCTCGCAGTTCCTGCGCTTCCGCTGGTACCAAATACTCGGGCATATCCAATAGCCAGAGCGGCGCGTGGCGCCGCAATAGCGCGATCGATCCGTCGTGAACATGGGTGGCGCAGAAATCTTCTACTGCTTGCAAGATCGGCAAGTAGGGTATGCCGTTGCCATACTGTTCGCTGCACGCTCCGCGCAGTGACCAGAAATCCGTCGAAGCCGCGCTCGCCGAAAGGAACGACTGTACCAGCGTCGTTTTCCCGATTCCAGCTTCTCCAGTGACGAAGCACGCTTGCAGTTCGCCGGCACGGGCTTTGTCCAGAGCCGCTGCAAGACGGCTGAATTCTTGGTCGCGGCCGAGATGCGCGCTTCGCTCGCCGCGCAGGGTGCGTGGCACCTGGCTTGGGCTTGCGTTGCGTCTGCTTGCGCCAGCGATCGAACTCGCTGGCAGCAGCTCCAATGGGCCGATGAAGCGGTAACCGCGGCCGCGGACGGTTTCGATAAAAGAAGGGTTGCGCGAGTCGTCCTGCAATAGCCGGCGCAGTTCCGCAATGTGTTGCTTTACTTGTCCCTCTTCGACAACGGCACCGGGCCAGACGGCGTCGAGCAGCGCCGCTTTAGTGACGAGATTGTGGCGATTTTCGACGAGATGCTGCAGCAGGGCGAACGCCTTCGGCGTTAGCGCGACTCGATCATTGTCTTTTAATAAACACTGGTTTGCGACATCGAGTCGCAAAGCGCTTGGCGCGCTCGGGGCAGATGATGTCAACAACACTAAGGTTGCCTCTCTTCGAAACCTCTGTCGTGTTATTCGGTGCCATATTCGTAGCGCGGCTCAGCGCGATTCTAGCTTACACGACAAAATGACCACAAATCGACCACCGAGAGAC
>CAZAWU010000068.1:0-12479 GCA_964488915.1 uncultured Burkholderiales bacterium | reverse complement strand
TTGCCCACGACGGCGAGCATAAAGATAGCGACAACAAACCCCCGCCCGCGGTCAATCTCACGTTTACCGGGTTACAGAACGCCTACAAGGAGAAACAGTCAGTCAGCGGCGCGGTACTGATCGAGGCGAAGGGTGAGTTGAAGCACGCGCGCCTGCGCGTCACCGTCTTCGACCCTGACACCTGCACAGCGGCTGCGGTTTGCCCAAAGATTTACGACAAAGATTTCAAGGTGGATGATGGCGATCACGGCAAAGGCCGTAAGCCCATCGGGTTCGAACTCAAGAAACCCATTCCGGTGTCAGCCTATACCGTGGCGGCCGAACTCACCACCGGTGATGACAGTCGCACCGGCAACGATGGCCCAGGCATCGAGCACAGCGGGCACAAACGTCTCACGCTCGCTCGCAAGCAAATCCGCTTCGGTGTACGCCAAGCGGCGATGGATCGCGTGCCCGACAACGTGCTCAAGGGCGATGTCCCGCGCTTGAACGTCGAGCACATTCGCCAGTCGCTGGAATCGTGCGCGAAGCACAAAACACCGACTGTTCTGGAGTTAAGTCCCACCAACAAGGTGCGGGTGGTGGTCGAGCGCGTTGAAGTGGTGGCGCCCGGCGTTAACATTCCGGGCCTGGGCACGCCGATCGCTTATCGTGGCCGTACCGTTAAAGACAATGGTGACGTAGACCAGGACAGTGTGGTAGATCTGCATTTGGTGAACGGCACACTAAGCGGCACCATCATGCACGCCCGCGCTTCGGCGGACCCTACGCTGGTGCGCGAGCAAACCTTCATCGATCCGGAATCGAGCTACCACAGCGGTGCCGAAGCCGCAAAGCATGTCGTTTACCGGCACAAGCACACTGTGCCACCATTCCCGCTGCGCCCGGGCGATGCCGAAACATTCCATCCGACACCAGCCACATCGGAGCAAGGTAGCGCGGGCGCAGCCAAACGATTAGAGGAAGATTCGCTAGCCTCACTGAAGAATTGGTTTGCTGCCTTTTGGAAGGACGCGACCGAGCTCAAATGGCTGTCACCGCTGCTTCCTTCCGCACATGCGCAGAGCGTGCCAGTGATCGAGAATTACACTTTGCGAGTGGCGGCTTATGAGCACTTCGTTTCGAACAGCCGTACGCAGAATCGTTACAACACGCTCGTTCGCGCGCTGACGCAGATGCAGGCGGAATTTCAGGGGGTTAGACCGCTCACCGGCAACAATATTTTCGAGACTGATAATTTGTATCGTATGAGTCAGTACTGGATCATCGGCTGGAAATCGATTCCGGAGACAGGCTACTCGACCACCGACACGTGCGCCAACGTTAACCGCCTGGAAGCTGATACTGGCGTTCAGTTGGGCGGCGGCACAAGGGGATTGCACATCCTATTCTCGGCTTTGGGAAAGGCCACCGCACCAGGCTGTGCGAGACGCTCAGGCTCGTGGACCGCGATCATGGATGAGAGAAGCAATCTATCGTGGGACTATTACGTCGCCGCCATTATGCAGGAACTCGGGCATAACCTCGACGGCGCGGAGGATCGTCTCACAAACTACGATCCCCACTTAGATCGATTTCTCGGCGAAGTTTTCCCAGGCGGCAGTTGCACGGCGATGCGCTTGGGCTACGCTGCTGGCTGCGACGACTATCAAATCATGTATGCGCGCGATTCCTACATAACGCCGCGCGAGCGCCTGATCCACGGCTTGCCTGCGTTTAGCAACCGCGACCCGGTCTGGGTGGGGCGTACGAGGCCGAATGACGTGCTTCTTAGCGACGTTGGCGTCGGCATGGATGCAGCAGCATCAGTATGGGCAATCGGTCGCGACATTGCCGATGCAAGCGGCAACCGCCGCATTTACAAGTGGAACCCACAAAATGAGATCCCGGGCGCCTTTGGTCGGTTCGAGCAAAATGGTACTGATGCTAACCTGCGCAGCGCGGTCCGCGTGGCAGTGGACTCCAATGGCGTGCCATGGGTCGTCACGGCGGCGGGTGCTGTATTCAGGAAAGCCAATGCCGACATCAACAACATTGACTACGTCTTGCTTCCCAACCCGCCGGGAGGTGGGGCTTCCGATATCGGTATCGGGGGCGGGCAAGTCTGGGTGATTGGCCGGTTGGGCGCCAGCGGCTTTGGCTCAATCTCCTATTGGGACGGAACCGCGTGGCAGCAGGTGGCTGGGGAAGCCAATCGAATCGCCGTAGACGGCGAGGGAACGCCGTGGGTAATCGGTTCCTTGGGCCGGTTGTTTCGCCGTAACCCCGTCAGCGGGAACTTCGACATTCAGCCCATCGCATTCATTTCCGACGTGGGAATCGGTGGCGAAATCACCATGACCACCAATCCTACGGACACCTACGTTTATGAGACGGATCTTGGCATCTACCGCAAGATTCTGACAAACGGTGGGGTGTCGATTAGCGTAGGCTCTCACGGTTCGACGTGGGCTGTCACTGGGACGGGAGCAGCGTTCTCGACCAATTTCTCGCCTACGGACTGAGCTGATGGCGCCGAGTCGAGTCCATGCCCGCCTCGGCGCTGAATAACTGGATCAAACTATCAGACGCGCCTTCCCTGATCTGAACGTAAGCTCGCGCCGAAACTGCGCTGACTCAGGATCGCCATTTGCAGCCTTGGGCGTTTGAGTTTCTCGAACAGCACTTAGGTGTCTGACTTCAAGCAGCGCCTCTCCGCCATTGGTTCCCGCAACCATTGCTGGGGAGTAAGTAGCGTCATTGCGGCGTCTACTATTGTTTGATCCAGAACTTGCAATCGTCTGCGCCAGCATGGCCGGCAAGCCAAAGCGCGTGTTATTCTGCTAGCCCCACTCTCCACAGGAATGCGCCATGAGTCGGCTCGAAATCTGGTTCTGCATCCTGGCATTGAGTGCGGCTCTTACCGGCCACGCGGCAAACCCAAACGACCCCAAGACCTACAAAATCGGCGCGATCCTCGCGATGAGCGGCCAGGCGAGTCTGTATGGCACCAGCATGAGCCAAGGTCTGAAGCTCGCCGTCGATGAACTCAATGCCAAAGGTGGCGTGAATGGCATTGCGCTCGAAGCGGTGATCGAAGACCACAAAGGTGGTGGCGGGCAAGAGGGCGTGAATGCGATGAACCGTCTGCTCACGATTCACGGCACGAAGATCGTCATGACTTCGTTCACCGCGCCGACGTTAGCGATCGCGCCGATCGCGGATCAGCAGAAAGTGTTCTTGATGAACGGCGGCGGCGTCAGCCCGAAGCTGGTTGGGTCGAGCAAGTACATCTTCCACAACCGCTCGCTGTCTTCCGATCTAGCCAACGGCGCGCTGCTGCACGCGAAAGCGTTGGGTCTGAAGAAAATGGCGCAGATCCATTGGAAGAACGAAGCGGGCGACAGCGTGGTGAACGCCGCTGCGCCGATCTGGAAGAAACTGGGTGGCGAAGTCGTTGCGACTGAAGCGGTGCCGCAAGGCGCTACCAATATGGACACGCAGATTGCGAAAGTGCGCGCGGCGAACCCAGATTTCATCGCGCTGTGGATGTTCAACCCGGAAGTGGGGTTGGCGGTAAAGCGCATCCGCGAGTTCGGCATGAAGCAACCGCTCATCGGCATCGAATACACCCCAAACGATGCCAAGATTGCGGGCAATACGGGGGAAGGCTTTCTCTACATCAATGACTACTTCCAACCGAGCGAGGATCACCCGTGGTCGAAGCAATTCGCCGACGGCTACAAGAAAAAATATGGCCTTGATCCGGATTTCTATGCGGCGAACTACTACGAAGGCATCTACATCATCGCCGAACTGCTGAAGCGTGCTCGCCTAAAAGGCGGCGACTATGCCAACGGCGAGGTGATGAAAGCCGCGTTGCTGGAGAATCCCAAATTCGACAGCGTGTACGGCGGCCAAATGGTGTTTCAGCCCAACGGCGTCGCGTTCAAGCGCGTGGCGCTGTTCAAAGTCGAGGGCGGGAAGGGCAAGTTTCAGAAATTTCTCGATCTGAAGTAGCCGTCGGCGATCCATGGAGCTAGTCCTTCAGCTCCTCGTCAACGGGCTCATCAACGGCAGCCACTACGCGCTGTTGGGCATCGGCTTCGGCTTCATCTTCGCGCCGACCAAGATCACGCATTTCGCGTACGGGCCGATCTATGCAATCGCGGCGTACGCGGTTTGGACTGCCGCCACCGTGCTGGCGTTGCCGCTCGCGCTGGCGATCCCCATCGGCATCGCGGTGTGCGCCCTCGCCGGGGTCGCCTCATACCTTTTTCTGTACCGCGCGTTCGTCGAGCGCGGCAGCACGCCGCTGGTGATTCTGATCGCCTCGCTCGGACTCTTTATTGTCATTGAGAACCTGATCGGTATCGTGTTCGGCACCGATACTAAGGTGATTCCGAACGTCGAGCCGAACGTGATTCTGCTCGGCCCGGTCGTGTTTACGTCCTTGCAAGCCGCACAGGTGCTTAGCCTTGCGATGGTTAGCAGTGCCCTGTATGCGTTCCTGACTTTCACGCGCTACGGCAAAGCGGTCATGGCGATGACCGACAACCTCGAGATGGCGCGCGTGGTCGGCATCGACACGAACCGCGTATCGATGGTGGCGTTTGCGATCGGTTCGGCGATTTCCGCGGTGCCGGCGATCTTGATTCTGCTCAAAGAGGGTGCCACGCCGCATATGGGATTCAGCGCGGTATTCATGGGCTTCGTCGCCATGGTCGTCGGCGGTATCGGCTCGTTGCGCGGCGCAGTGCTCGGCGGCCTCGCGCTGGGTTTGATCGAGAACGCTGGCATGTGGAAGATACCGACCGAATGGCAAAGCGTGATCGCCTTCGTCGCTTTGTTTCTGGTGCTGGTGTTCAAGCCGACCGGTTTGTTCGGCACGCGGTCGCGCCGCTAGTGGATTATCTTCTGCACATTCTGGTCATGGTCACGCTGTTCGTGATCCTGGCCACGTCGTTCAACCTTCTAATCGGGTTTTCCGGGCTGTTTGCGCTGTCGCACGCGGCCTTCTTCGGTATCGGTGCCTACGTGAGCGCGGTCTTGGCGACCAAACTCGGTATCGCGTTTCCGTTCACCCTTTTCGCGTCGGTGACGATCACTGCGCTGATCGGCATGCTGGTCGCGCTGCCTGCCTTGCGCATCGGCGGCGACTACTTGGTGATCGTCACGCTCGCGCTGCAGGTCATCGTGATTACCGTAATCCTCAACTGGAACTCGGTCACCGGCGGTACCGACGGTATTCGCGCCGTACCGCCGATCACTCTTTTGGGCGCGCGTCTCGACAGAGCGGGCAAGATCTTACCGGTGACTGCATTGATTGCCACCGTCTCGGTTTGGATCGCCTGGCGGTTAGCGCACTCTCCCTTTGGCCGCAGTCTGCGCGCCATGCGCGAGAGCGAAGCGGCGGTACATGCCGTGGGCAAGAACGTCGTGGCGATGAAGGTGCAAGTGTTCGCTTTTTCGGCTGGGCTGGCGGCGGTGGCGGGGTGTTTGTTCGCGCACTACATCTCCTTCGTCAGTGCGGAGAGTTTTCCGTTCGAGTTGACCATCTACATGCTGGCGATGGTGATCCTCGGCGGCACCGGCAATGTCGCCGGTTCGGTGCTGGGAGCGGTGATCTTGGTTGTGCTGCCGGAACTGCTCAAGTTCATCGCCTTGCCGCCGGACGTAGCCGACAAGCTGCGCAATGTGCTCTACGGCCTGACCTTGATTTTGATTTTGCGCGCGCGCCCGCAAGGGCTGCTTCCGGAACGCGCCAGCGCGAGCGCCAAGGCCGGCGGTGCCGAAGCCGCGGCCGCACCGCTCACAGCGGCCGGCGGCGAACCCGGCCAGGTCACGGTCACGGGACGAGCGCTGGCGCGAGCGTTCGGCGGCATCGCGGCAGTCAAGAGTTTTGACATTGAACTGCGGCGCGGCGAGATCACCGGGCTGATTGGCCCGAACGGCGCTGGCAAGACGACGGCGTTCAATTTGCTCACCGGGTTTCTCAAGCCTGACGCCGGCGCGGTGCAGTTTGCCGGTCGCGTCTTGTCCAAGCTCAAGCCGCACCAGATCGTGCGCTCGGGGGTGGCGCGCTTGTTCCAAGATTTGAAGCTATTCCGCAACATGACGGCGTTGGAAAACGTGCTCGTCGCGCTGCCGCGACAAAGCGGCGAGAACCTGTTCTACGCATATTTCATGCCCTGGAAAGTTGCGCGGCAGGAACGGCAGAATACCGCGCAAGCACTGTCGATCTTGCGCTTTCTCAAGCTCGAGTCTAAGGCCGACGAGCGTGCCGCCAACCTCGCCTATGCCGAGCAGAAACTGCTGGTCATCGCGCGCTTGCTTGCGACGGGCGCGGAGGTGTTGCTGTTTGACGAACCTCTCTCCGGACTCGATCCGAACACCTTGGAGCAGATTTTTCCGATCGTGCGCGAGTTGGCGCGGCAGGGCAAGACGATCTGCATCATTGAGCACAATCTCGATGTGATACGCGGCTTGTGCGATCGCGTCGTGTTTCTCGACGAGGGTACGAAACTCGCCGAGGGAACGCCGGAAGCCCTTATCCAAGACCCGGTGCTCGCCGCGAGGTACTTCAAGTGACTGGAAGCGGACCCGAGGCCGCTGTTCACCTGGCCGCAGCGGGTTTGAGCGCGGGTTACGACGGCGCCGCGGCGGTGCGCGATGTCGAGCTCGCCATTTGCAAAGGTGAGATCTTGCTAGTTCTCGGGCACAACGGCGCCGGCAAGACTACCCTGATGCGCGCGCTGTTCGGCTTGCTGCGCCCAATGCGAGGGAAAGTCACTTATCTCGGCGCGGACATCACCGGGCACACCCCGGCGCAGAACGTCCGCGACGGTATCGCTTTTGTGCCGCAAGGCCATGGTATTTTTCCGACGCTGAAAGTGCAGACCAATCTGGAGTTGGGTGCGTTCGTCGCGGCGAAAGATCTGATCGCCGAACGCCTCGATACTGTATACCAATTGTTTCCAATTTTAGAAGAGCGTGCCGATCAGATGGGCGGCACGCTATCCGGCGGCCAGCAGCAGATGCTGGCCATCGGCATAGCGCTGATGCACGCCCCGCAGGTGTTGCTGCTCGATGAACCGTCGATCGGGCTGGCGCCGAATTTGGTTGACCGCGTGATGCAAAGCGTGCTTACTATCAATCGGCGCTTTGGCACTACCATCGTCATGGTCGAGCAGAGCGTGAAGTACGGGCTGCCGATCGCGGACCGCGTGGCGGTACTCAAGACTGGGCGAAAGATTTACGATGGCGGTCCGACGCCACTGCATGATCGAGTTGAGTTGATGAAGCTGTATTAGGGGGAGCATGTCGCGCTGGCGCTGCGTATAACTCGCAACGGGCGGGCGCCGCCCTCCCATCCCCGCCCCTCGCCCTAACACGGGGAAGGAGTGGCTCGGCAACAACTGAAATGCACCTCTAGACCTACAAAAGGGACTCGCTGTGACAATACTGCGCATCATGGTTTCGCGTCACGCCGCTTTCTACAGCCCGGTGCTCGGCGCGATTGCCGGTGGCTTCTTCGCGCGCGAAGGCTTCCAACCCAGCTATGCCGTCGCCGCGCCGGGCAAAACCGTTGCGCAGGCCATCGCGGCGGGCGAAGCCGATGTCGTGCAATCTGCGGTGTCGTACAACTGGACGGCACTTGAAAAAGGCCAAGAGCCGCCGATGGTGAGTTTCGCGCAAATCAATCAACGTGATGGGTTCTTCATCGCGTCGCGTGCGGGGATGGAGTTCCGATGGAGCGATTTGCTGCAAAGCCCGCTCATGTTCGTGCACGGCGGGCAGCCGCAAGCGATGCTGCGCTACGCGCTGCACTTGCATGGTATTGATCTGGATCGCGTGCCCGGCATCGATCGCGGCGTGACCCAAGACATGCTGGCGGCGTTTCGGGCCGGCGAGGGCGCCTTCTTCCACGAGCAAGGCCCGTATCCACAGCAGCTGCAGCACGAAGGGCATGCGCGCGTTGTTGCCTCGGTCGGCGAAGTGATCGGACCGGTGTCGTTCAGTACGCTCGCGGCGCCGCGCGCGTGGTTGGGCAAACCCGATGCGCTGCGCTTCATGCGCGCGTATCGTGCAGCGCGCACGTGGGTGAACAGCGCCTCGCCAAAGGAGATCGCGGCTGCCGAGCAGAAATTCTTTCCCGAGACGGCGCCGGCAGCGTTGGAGCGGGCGATTGCGGCGTACCAGGCGCTGGGGACTTGGGCGGGCGATATTGCGATTCCTAAGTCGCTGTACGAAAAGGCGCTCGATGTGTTCACTCACTCAAAATTGATTACGAAGCGATATGCATATGAGCTGGTGGTGGCGCCGCCACCTGATGCGAACGTGTAGAGTGCGCACCGCGCACCTGATTGTACGGTCGATGCGCATTGCGCACCCAACGGAAGTAATCCAATTGGAGCCCCTATGAGAATCACCGACCTCACCCTCACCCTATTTTCCTGGGACAACATCCCGCCCACGACGTACGGCGCGCAGTCCGGCCAATTCTCCGGCAGCAGCTCGCTCGGTCTGCTGCGTCTGATCACCGACGAAGGCATCGAGGGCCACGCCTTCCTTGGCTCGGCGCTCACGCCGGCGACGAGCGACGCGCAGGCGCTCGTCACGCACCTGAAGCCGCAGGTGATCGGCAAAAACCCGCTCGAGCGCGAACGCCTGAACCAAGATCTGTGGAAGCGCATGCGCGCCGCGGGCGTGCGGCCGATCGGTGCGGTGGATGTGGCGTTGTGGGACATCGCCGGCAAGGCGTATGGCCAACCGATCCATCGCCTGCTCGGCACTTATCGCGAGCACATCGGCGCTTACGCTTCCTCCGCCGTACTGGCCTCGCCCGAAGCGTACGCGGAAGAAGCGCTCGCCTTCAAGAGCGACGGCTGGACGGCGTACAAGATCCACCCACCGACGCAGTGGCGCACCGACATCAAAGTATGCGAAGCAGTGCGCCGTGCGGTAGGCGACGATTATCAGATCATGCTCGACTCAACCTGGAGTTACGAATTCCCCGCTGCAGTGCGCGTCGGCCGCGCCATCGAGGAGATGGGCTTTCACTGGTACGAAGATCCGCTCGCCGATCAGGATATCTACAACTACATCAAACTCAAACAGAAGCTGCACATCCCGGTCATGGCGACCGAATACCCGATCACCGGCTTCGACAGCTACGCACCATGGATCATGGCGCAGGCGACCGACTATCTGCGCGGCGACGTCGCGGTGAAAGGCGGTATCACCACACTGGTGAAAACCGCGCATCTGGCTGAGGCGTTCCGCATGAACTACGAAGTCCACCACGGCGGCAACTCGCTCAATAACGTGGCGAACTTGCACGTCATCATGGCGATCCGCAACACCGAGCTATTTGAAGTGCTGCTGCCGCACGCCGCGCAGAAGTACGGTCTGGTAGAGGACATCGTGGTCGACCGCAACGGTCAAGTGCATGCACCGATGAAGCCGGGGCTGGGCTACGAAATCGACTTCGCGCTGATCGAGCGCAAGAAGATCGCTGTGTTGAAGTAGGGGCAACGCATGCTCAAGATCTGGGGCCGCACCAATTCGATCAACGTACAGAAAGTTATGTGGACGGTGGGCGAGCTTGCGCTCCCGCATGAACGTATCGATGCCGGCATGCAGTACGGCATCGTCAATGAGCCGTGGTTTCGCGCGATGAACCCAAACGGGCGCGTGCCGACCATTGACGACGATGGTTTTGTGCTGTGGGAGTCGAACGCCATCGTGCGCTATTTGGCGCGCAAGTATGGCGCGGGCCGCCTCGCGCCGGCTTCAATACAGATCTACGCGGATGCGGACCGCTGGATGGATTGGTCGACGACGACCATGGCGCCCCTAATGACACCGCTATTCTGGGGACACATCCGCACGCCGCCGGAAAAGCGCGATCCACAGCAGTTGGAGGAGCTACGCCAACACATGGAATCGGTGATCGCGCTGCTCGATGCGCACCTCGCCGGGCGCGAATACCTTGCGGGCACCGAACTCGGTATCGGCGATATCCCAGTGGGCTGCTTCGTGCACCGCTGGTATGCGCTGCCGATGGCGCACGGCGAGCATGCGCAGGTGGCGGGTTGGTACAAGCGCTTATGCGCGCGCCCCGCTTTTCGGCAGCACGTGATGCTGCCGTTGTCGTGAGTTACTGCATCGACTTTGTGGGACTCGCCCTACAACTACTTGGCCTGTGACTTCGTCAGCGCTTGGTCGATATCCCAAATGATGTCGTCGACATCCTCGATGCCTACGGACAGCCGCACCATGTCGGGCGTGATGCCAGCTTTGATTTGATCCTCTTCGCTTAGCTGGCGGTGAGTGGTCGAAGCAGGGTGAATGACCAAGGTCTTGGCGTCGCCGACGTTAGCGAGGTGGCTCAGGAATTCGCAGGCTTCGATGAATTTCTCGCCGGCGGTTTGACCGCCCTTGACACCGAAGGTGAAGATCGAGCCCGCGCCTTTCGGCATGTATTTTTTCGACAGCTCGTGATATTTGTTGTTTTTCAGTCCCGGGTAGTTCACCCAGGAAACCAGCGGGTGAGCCTCAAGAAGTTCCGCCACGCGCTGCGCATTCTCGCAGTGGCGCTGCATGCGTACGTGCAGCGTTTCCAAGCCCTGTAGCAACAGGAACGCATTGAACGGCGACAGCGCCGGTCCATACGTGCGCAGCGTTTCCATGCGCGCGCGCATGGTGTAGCCGAAGTCGCCGAAGGTCTCATGGAAGCGCACGCCGTGATAGCCTGCGGAAGGCTCGGTCATGCCGGGGAACTTGCCGTTCGCCCAGTTGAACTTGCCAGACTCGATGACCACGCCGCCCATGGTTGTGCCGTGCCCGCCCATGAACTTCGTCGCGGAGTGCACGACAATATCCGCGCCGTGCTTGATCGGGCGGCACAGATACGGCGTGGCGAACGTATTGTCGATGACGAATGGCACACCGGCTTCTTTGGCGATTGCCGCCACTGCTTCGATATCGAGCACGTTGCCGAGTGGATTGCCGACCGTTTCACCGTAGATCACTTTGGTCTTGTTAGTGATCGCTTTGCGGAAATTCTCGGGATCGTCCGGGTTGACGAATTTGGTGGTAATGCCGAGTTTCTTGAAGTTAAAAGCGAACAGCGTGTAAGTGCCACCGTAGAGCGTGCTTGACGAAACGATTTCGTCGCCCGCTTCCAGCAGCGTCAGCAGCGCGACGGTCTCCGCGGCTTGGCCCGTTGCCAACGCAATCGCCGCGCGGCCGTTCTCCAGCGCGGCGCAGCGCTCTTCGAACGCGGCGACGGTCGGGTTGCTGATGCGCGAGTAGACATTGCCGAAGGTCTGCAAGTTGAACAAGCTTGCCGCGTGATCGGCGCTGTCGAATACGAACGAAGTCGTTTGGTAGATCGGCACCGCGCGCGCGCCGGTGGTGGGATCGGGAATCTGCCCCGCGTGCAGGCACAACGTGCCGAAGCTGAATTTGTGGTTAGCCATTTTGAGAGGAAGTGAAGTGTGAAACGTGAAATGTGAAACGGCAATGAATAGTTGGTTTACTTTTCACTCTTCACGTTTCACTTTTCAAGATCAATAGGGCAAGTACCTCGGCCGCTTCGCCGAAATCAGTTTGGTGTTCACGCCGGCCCAATTCAATCCGCCAAACAAGCGGCCATGCTCGATCTTGACGCAGCGATCCATGACGACTGCCAACCCGGCGGCGTGCGCTTTTTCCGCAGCGGCCGCGTTAATCACGCCCAGCTGCATCCACAGCACTTTCGCGCCGATGGCGATGGCGTCATCGACCAACGGCATGATCTCCTCGGGCTTGCGGAAGCAGTCGACCATATCGACGTGCTCGCTCTTGGGAATATCGCGCAAGCTCTTGTAGCACTTCTGCCCAAGCACTTCTTGGTATTGAGGGTTGACCGGAATCACTTTGTAGCCGTGATCCAGCATATACTTCGCGGCGAAATAGCTCGGCCGAAACCAATTCGCCGAGAGCCCAACCACCGCGATGGTCTTGCTTTCGCGCAAGATCGTGCGCAGCGTGTGAATGTCGTTTTCGATGCTTGCCATGCCTTGCAGAAGATCTCTATCGCTTTGAGAACAAAGAGATTTTATCATGCCCTTTGCCTCTCCTAAGGCCGCCTTCCATCCGCAGCGCGAGCGCGTCGTGCTGGTGCACGGCCTATGGTTGACGGGCCATGCGCTCGATCTGCTCGCCTATCATTTGCGCCGGCTCGGCTTCGAAACGCACACGTTTTCGTACAAGACAGTGCGCGCCACGCTGACGGAAAACGCCGAGCGGTTGCGCAGATTTTTGATGCATCAGATTGATGATTCGTGTTCGCTGCTCGGCCACAGTTTGGGCGGGCTGTTGATACTCGAAGCGCTGTACGCGCACCCGGAACTGCGCGCCAAACTCCAGCGCATCGTGCTCGCGGGGCCGCCGTTCAACGATTGCTACGCGGCGCGCGCGCTCGCGCGCGTGAAAGTGGGCGACCGCATGCT
>CAZAWU010000067.1:15112-19372 GCA_964488915.1 uncultured Burkholderiales bacterium | reverse complement strand
GTGTATGACTTCGTTGCGTTCGCGTCTCCTCGCAACGCTCTTTGGTTTCTTGCTCTCACTCACCGCTGCGAGCCAAGAGCCGAAACTCCACACCATCGCCAAGTTTTTGTTCGAAAACGGCGCGACGCTCGAAAACATGCGCGTCGGCTACGACACCTACGGTGAGTTGAACGCCGCGCGCGACAACGCCATTCTCGTCACGCACGGCGCGAGCCAAGGCCGCAACGGCTACAAGATTTTCATTGGCGCCGGCAGAGCGTTCGACACCGACAAGTATTTCGTCATCACCGTGGATGCGATCGGCGGGGGCGCTTCGAGCAAACCGGCGGATGGATTGGGCGCGGCGTTTCCCGCTTACACTATTCGCGACATGGTACGCGCTCAGCACGATTTGCTCACGCGAGGTTTGAAGCTCGAAAAGCTGGTCGCGGTCGGCGGCCCGTCGATGGGTTCGATGCAAGCGCTCGAATGGGGCATCCTCTACCCTGATTTCGCCAAAGGGCTGATTGCCGTCGTGCCGAGCGCGCGCAGCGACCGGCATCTGCAAGCGATCTTCGATGCGGTGATCGCTACGATCAAGCTCGATCCGAAGTGGAACGGCGGCAATTACACTGAGAATCCGGTCGATGGGATCGTCACTGCGGGCATGATTTATTTCCCTTGGCTCTACAGCGATGAACACTTGAACACGCTGGTCGGGCGCGAGGACTACGAGAAAGCGCAGCGCGCGTTCGGCAGCGGCTGGGCGAAAACTTGGGATGCGCGCAGCCTGCTGTATCGCTATCAAGCAACCAGCGCGCACGATGTATCGCAGCCCTTCGGCGGCGATCTCATGCGCGCGCTCGGCACGATCAGAGCCAAGACGCTGATCATGCCCGGCATGACCGATCGCACGCTGCCGACCTACATGGCCCGCGAGATTTATCGCGGGGTCAAGAACAGCGTGTACGTGGAGATTCCGTCGTATCTCGGGCACTTGGCGTGCTGCCCGAGTTCGGAGCAGGGCGCGGAGTACGCGTTTGTTTCGGATCAGATCAAACGGTTCTTGGTGGAGTTGGGAAAACCCAACTAAGCAGCGGCGACGCGCTAAAGAATCTGCGCCCCGTCGAGTCTACCGAGTTTCTTGTCGAAGGTACCGAGCGGCAAATGCCCCGCCTTGCGCGCGATCTCCAGCACGAGACAATCGCTAAACCCCAGCGAGGGCCGCGCGCGAAATTGCCTGAGTGCGGATTGCACGACGTCCGCATCTTGCAGCGTCAAGTGTTGGTGGTTGAGCAGTAGGTCGACAGCTTTGGCGAGTTGGGCGGGACTGCGTTCGTAGACTGCGTCCAACACCCCTACCGTTTCAGCGAGAACGAGGTGAGACACCCACGCACCTTGCTCGACAAAGGCCTCGGCTGCGTCGGTTTGGGTGGGGTTGTCCCGCACCAGCAGGCGCACGAGCAAGTTGGTATCAACCGCGCGCATGCTTCTTGCGCATGTACTTCTTGATACCGTCCTTAACGCTTGGAGCTGCGACGCGCTTTGGTTTCGCCCGGCCAAACAACGCTTCGTGCACCTCCAAAGAGCTGAAGCGTCCCGCCCTGCGCACGACAACTTCGTCGTCGCGTTCTTCCCATTCCAGGACGGAACCGGGGCCTACGCCGAGTTTCTTGCGCACCTCGGCCGGTACCGAGATCTGACCTTGGGCGGTGAGTTTAGATTGGGCGATTGGCATGACCTTACATTACCCTGGTAATGAGATCACGTTAGGCGCGTTGTGGCAGGAACCAGGGCCTAGCGCTTGCGCAAGCGCTTTTCTTCCGCACCCGTAAGCACGCGCAAACACGGCACATAACCGTCGTAAGCGATGCCGTGTAACTCTACGCGCCGCGTAGAACGCAGCAAACCAACCAAATACTCGGCGATCTCCTCATTCACTGTCTGCCCCGGCACCAATACGGGGATACCGGGCGGATACGGCACGATCTGGTCGCAGGAGAGACGGTTCAACACGCGCTTGTTGAGTTGATCGTGCTCGTCCAACAGCGGCGCCAATTCACCAGTCGAGTAGAACGCATCGCGCGGCAAGCAGCGCAGTGGCGACATGCGCGGAAGGTCCGGCAGTTTCGGCAGGCGGCGCGCCGTCCTCGCTTCACGACTGATGCGCACAAACGCGTCGTACAGGCGCGAGACTTTGCTGCGCGTGGTGCCGATAGTCAGCAATAGCGAAAGCGTATTGGCGGTCGACTTCTCGACTTGAATGTTGAAGCGCTCGAACAACGTTTCGATGAGCTCCTCGACCGTCATGCCCGAGGCGGAGATATCGAGGGTCACCTTGGTCGGGTCGAGTTGCACGCCGTCGTTCTTCAGCTCCTCCGGCAGGATATCCTCCAGCTCGAGCGCGCGAAACACCGTGCCCGCATTGACTTGCTGACGCAGCTCTTGCGACAGCGCGAGCGTGCGCTTGAGCAGTTTGAAACCCTCCATCACCATCTGCTTGCGCGCCACATCCAAGCTCGCGATCATGCTGTACTGCGGGCTGGTGGAAGTGTGCATGTTGAAATTCTCGCGGAAGATGTGAGGGCTGAAGGTTGGATCGTTCACGTGAATCATGGAGGCTTGCGAGAACGCCGACATGACTTTGTGCGTGGACTGCGTGACGTAGTCCGCGCCGGCCTCGAGCGCGGTCGGGCGAAACGCGGGATGAAAACGCGCGAAGCCGTACCACGCTTCGTCGATCACGACCTTGATGCCCTTGGCGTGCGCCGCTTCGATGATCGGCTTCAAGTCGTAGCGCAAGCCGTCGTAGGTGCAGGAAGTCAGAATGATGGCTTCGGCGTCCGGGTGCTCGTCGATCGCCTTGAAGATGGTCTTCTGCGGGATCGGCCCGTAAATGCCGTACTTCTTATTGACCGATGAGTCGAGATAGACCGGCCACGCACCCGAGAGCACCACACCGTGATGCACCGACTTGTGGCAGTTGCGATCCATGAGCAGCTTTTCGCCCGGTGCATTCAGCGTTTGCAGAATGACCTTGTTCGCGGTGGAAGTCCCGTTGGTGGCGAAGAACGTGCGCTTGGCGCCGAAAGCTTTCGCTGCGATCTTTTGCGCTTCTTCGATCACGCCCGTGGGCTGCATGAGCGAATCGAGCATCGGCACGGAGACCGACAAATCCGCGTCGAAAATGTGTTCGCCGAAAAACTCGTGCACATCCGACACCCACGGTGAATCGCGCAAACTGTCGCCACCAGAATGGCCGGGGCTGTGCCAGGCGTCTTTCGCCATGAGCACGTAATTCTTCAACTGGTCGTAAAACGGTGTGCGTGCCTTTTCTTGAATCTGCGCGTTCAGAATGCGGTACATGCCGCGATAGTCACGCTCTTCCCGATAGAAGTAGCCGTCGACCGCCTCGGTAAACAACGCGTCGACGACTTCGTCCTCGTGCTCCTGCGCGATTAGGATGTAGACGTTCAGCTCCGGGCGTAAACGCGTGATCCGCTGCACGAGTTCAAGCGCGGACATCTGCAGCTTGCGCGAGTCAACTTTGCGGCGCGCGCTGCGGCCGTGACTTTCACTGCCGTTGGCGGCTGAGTAAAGCTTATCGTCGACGACGACTGCCTGAATATCACCGTCTTCTTCAATGGCGGCGAGCGCTTCACGCGTGGTGGTCACACCGACGAAGACGATGCCGAAGGGGTTGTCGAGCGTTTTCGCGGCGGCGTTCAGCCCTTTGATGAGTTCGCGCAGCACCAACTGCTCGTCGTTGATGACGAGGATGCGGCTAACCGGTTTACGCATACCGCGGGTTCGCTCTCAGACACGCCTCCAATGCAATGAGTGACAAAGAACGCGCGGAGCTTTGGCTGGCGCGCGAAGTCGGCTTTATGCGGCAAATAACGAGGAAAAGCAACAACCGGACGGCGCGTCAGCGTATAGCTGACAACTTCGTTGCCATTGTCAAATTTAATGGCAATCGGCAACATCTTCAACAGGCTGCCGTTAACTCGCCTACAACGGGGAAAGTTCTCCCCCACCCCTCCGAAACGACATGCAGCCACTGCCCAAACTATATGTAATTCAAGGTGTTACCAAGGCAGGCCGGACCTTTCGGCCAAGCGACTGGGCGGAGCGCTTGTGCGGCGTGTTGGGCAGTTTCGACGAAGACGAGCGCCTGCGCTACGCGGACGAAGTCCAACCCACGTTGATCGAGGGTATGCGCTGCATTCTCGTGAGCGCACGCTTGCCGTCGCTCAATCCGATCGGCTTCAAGTTCTTGCT
>CAZAWU010000067.1:13103-15012 GCA_964488915.1 uncultured Burkholderiales bacterium | reverse complement strand
GCCGCTTGGCCTTACGCCATCTGTTTGATGGCGGCGGCCAATCGGCTCTTGTGCCTAGCGGCCTTGTTCTTGTGGATGATTTTTTTGTCGGCGATTTTGTCGATGGTGCTGGTCGAGCTTTGCAGGACTTGAGCGGCGGCGGTTTTGTCGCCGGCGGCGATCGCCTTTTTGACCTTTTTGATAGCGGTACGCAACGCGGTGCGCATACCGAAATTGTGGGCGCGGCGCTTGAGCGCTTGACGCGCGCGCTTGGCGGCTTGTACGGTATTGGCCACTGTGACTCCGAGGACCTTGGAAGGAAACCGGAAATTATAAGGCAATCCGCTGGCTTTCGGCAAAAGCGGTAGCAGGCCGCGCGCTTTGCCCCTACCATAGCGGCTTTTGCCCTTGGCAGCCGCTGCATGAATCTCCTCAGAGCCCTCGCGACGGTGAGCAGCTTGACGCTGGTCTCGCGCGTGCTGGGCTTCATCCGCGACACGGTGATCGCGCGCGCGTTCGGCGCCGGCCTCTACAGCGACGCTTTCTTTGTCGCCTTCCGCATCCCGAACTTGCTGCGGCGGATGTTTGCCGAAGGCGCCTTTTCGCAAGCGTTCGTGCCAGTGCTGGCGGAGTACAAGAACCGCCGCGGGCACGAAGCCACGCGCCAGTTGATCGATGAAGTCAGCGGTTGGCTCGCGCTGGTGCTGGTGGCGGTGAGCGTCATCGGCATTCTCGCCGCGGCACCGATCATTTATGTGAGCGCACCGGGCTTCAGCGCGAACGCGCAGAAGTTCGACATCACCGTCGAGCTGCTGCGCATCACGTTTCCTTATATCGCCTTCATCTCGCTGACCGCGCTCGCGGGCGGCATCTTGAACAGCTACAGCAATTTCACCGTGCCGGCGTTTACGCCGAGTTTGCTCAACCTAGCCTTCATCGTATTCGCGCTGTGGCTGGCGCCGTACTTCGATCCCCCCATCCGCGCGCTCGGCTGGGCGGTAATCGCGGGCGGCGCGCTGCAACTCGGCTTCCAGTTGCCCTACCTCGCTAAGTTGCGCGTGTTTCCGCGCTTTCGCTTGACGCGCGCGTTTGGCAGTCGCCGCATTTTCAAGCTGATGGGGCCAGCGATTTTCGGCGTGTCGATCGCGCAGATCAGTTTGCTTATCAACACCATTTTCGCCTCCCGCATGGGCGACGGCGCCGTGTCGTGGCTGTACTACGCGGACCGCTTGATGGAATTTCCCAGCGGCCTGCTCGGCGTCGCGCTGGGCACGATCCTGCTGCCCTCGCTCGCCAAGCATCATGCTAACCAAGCGCATGCGGAATATTCCAAGCTGCTGGATTGGGGCTTGCGCTTGACGCTGCTGCTCGCGCTGCCGGCGGCGCTCGCGCTAGCCGTGCTCGCGGTGCCGCTGATTGGCACGTTGTTTCGCTACGGCGCGTTTGAGGTTGCGGACGTATGGCGCACGCGCGAAGCGCTCATCGCGTACAGCCTTGGGTTGACCGGCATCATTTTGGTGAAGATTCTGGCGCCGGGCTTCTATGCGAAGCAGAACATCAAAACGCCGGTCAAGATCGGGGTGATCACACTGTTCGCCACACAACTTATGAACGTGCTGTTCATCTACGTGCTCAAACTCGAACACGCGAGTTTGGCGCTGTCGATCGGGCTAGCTGCCTGCTTGAACGCGTTTTTGCTGTACCGTGGCTTGCGCCACAATCAGTCATATCAACCGCGGCCCGGTTGGGCGTTGTTCACGCTGAAGTTGCTCATCGCATTGATCGTGCTGGGCGTGGTGCTGTGGTTTGCCATGGGCAACCCCGATACTTGGACGCAGGGCCGTTTGTTGCATCGGGCCGCACGCCTCACGGGCCTGGTGTTACTTGGGGTCGCCACATATTTCGCTTCGCTCTGGCTGATGGGTTTTCG
>CAZAWU010000067.1:0-13003 GCA_964488915.1 uncultured Burkholderiales bacterium | reverse complement strand
TGGTGTTACTTGGGGTCGCCACATATTTCGCTTCGCTCTGGCTGATGGGTTTTCGCCTGCGCGATTTCGTCGCGCGCGCGGCCTGATCTGCGATGGAGCTGTTTGCGCTGTTGGCGGTCGCGCTCGTATGCTGGGCCTGGTACGCAATCATGCAGGGGCGCGAAGCAGCCCTGGCCGCCGGCAAGCGTGTGTGTGAGGCGCAAGGATTGCAATTGCTGGATGATACTGTAGCCATGTCCGATTTGAAGATAAGATTCAGTAAGATTCATGGTGTCACCCTGTCCAGGGTATATGGCTTCGAGTTCACCGACACCGGCGACAACCGGCGCCAAGGCGTGCTCGTGATGGAAGGCACGCGGCTAGCCGACATCCAACTCGAACCGTACCGTTTGCAGTGAGCGCTGCATTGGTCGCCCTGAGCCATCAAATAGACTAAGTCATGCTTGTCCACCGCTTGCACGCCGCCGATCCGCACGACGCACTCGCGCGCCGCGTGCAAGCCGCTGGTGCGAGCGGGGTTGCGCTCACCATCGGCAACTTCGACGGCGTGCACCTCGGCCACCAGGCGATGCTGCGCCGAATGATCGAAGCCGCGCGCGCGCGCGCACTTGTGCCCAGCGTCATGACGTTCGAGCCGCAACCGCGCGAATTCTTCGACCCCGCCAACGCGCCGGCGCGCCTTTCCAATTTGCGCGAAAAGCTCATGCTGCTGCGCGAGTACGGCGTCGCGGAAGTGTTTTTATGCCGCTTCGATGCGCGCATGGCGGCGCTTGCGCCGCAAGCGTTCGCCGATATCGTATTCAAGCAAATCGGCGCGCGCTGGTTGCTGGTGGGCGACGATTTTCGCTTCGGCGCGCAACGGGGCGGCGATGCGAGTTTGCTGAAAACGCGCGCGCAAGCCTGCGGTGCGGTGATCGAAGCCATGCCCACGGTCAGCGCCGATGGCGGGCGCGTTTCCAGCACCGCGGTGCGCGAAGCGCTTGGCGCGGGCGATTTGGCGCGCGTACACGCGCTGCTCGGGCGCAACTACCGCATGTGCGGACGCGTCGGGCACGGCGCAAAACTGGGGCGGCAACTCGGTTTTCCGACGGCGAACGTACTGCTCAAGCGCTTGCACACGCCGTTGACTGGGATCTTTGCGGTAAGATTGCACGGTTTGAGCGGCAGCGCGCAGGGCATCGAAGGCGCGGCGAGCCTCGGTTTGCGCCCGACGGTGAG
Source organism: uncultured Burkholderiales bacterium (assembly GCA_964488915.1). GTDB lineage: Bacteria > Pseudomonadota > Gammaproteobacteria > Burkholderiales > JALYOK01 > CADEHE01. The sequence continues at coordinate 11,785 of CAZAWU010000067.1, read as the reverse complement.
CGATCAGCAGCGCCCCACTTTGGAAGTGCACCTATTCGATTTCGAGCGCGACATCTACGGCGCGCATGTGCAGGTCGAGTTCTGCCATAAGCTGCGCGACGAAGAAAAGTATCCGACCCTGGACGCGCTGCGCGCGCAAATCGCACTGGATGTAGATGAAGCGCGCGAATTCTTGCGCCAACACCGATGACCGATTACAAAGACACTCTCAATTTGCTCGACACGCCCTTTCCCATGCGCGGCGATCTCGCCAAGCGCGAGCCGGCCTGGGTAAAGCAGTGGCAAGAGAAAAAACTCTACGAAAAAATCCGCGCGGCGAGTAAAGGGCGGCCCAAGTTCGTGCTGCACGACGGGCCGCCATACGCCAACGGCGATATCCATATCGGCCACGCGATCAACAAGATTCTCAAGGACATCGTCGTCAAGAGCAAAACGCTCGCGGGTTTCGACGCGCCCTATGTGCCCGGTTGGGATTGCCATGGCATGCCGATCGAAATTCAGATCGAGAAAAAGCACGGCAAAAACATTCCCGTCGAGCAAACGCAGAAGCTGGCGCGTGCTTATGCTGAAGAACAGATTGAGAAGCAGCGCGCGGAGTTCATTCGCCTGGGCGTGCTGGGCGATTGGGAGCATCCGTACAAAACGATGGATTTCCGCAACGAGGCGGATGAGATTCGCGTGCTCGGCAAGTTGCTGGAAAAAGGTTTTGTCTATCGCGGATTGAAACCGGTCAATTGGTGTTTCGATTGCGGCTCGGCTTTAGCCGAAGCGGAAGTGGAATATCAGGATCGCGAAGACTTCGCCATCGATGTCGCTTTCGCGCTCGCTGAGGAAGATCGCGCCAAGCTGGCGCAGGCGTTTGGCCTCAGGGAAATTGCTGGACCAGTCAGCACAGTCATTTGGACCACTACGCCTTGGACGATCCCGTCGAACCAAGCGCTAAACATGCATCCCGAGCTCGACTACGCGCTGGTTGCGACCGAGCGCGGCGCGCTGATCGTAGCGGAGCCATTGCGCGAAGCATGCCTCGCGCGGTTTGGTTTGCAGGGCAACGTGCTGGCGCGCGCGAAGGGAAGGCAGCTCGAAAATATTCGCTTCCGCCACCCGTTCTACGACCGTTATGCGCCGGTCTATCTCGGCGAGTACGTCACTACCGAGCAAGGCACAGGCATAGTGCACAGCGCGCCGGCCTACGGCGTGGAGGACTACGACTCGTGCAGGCGCTACGGCATGAAGGACGAGCAGATCCTCACACCGGTGCTGGGCGACGGCAAATACGCTGCATCGCTGCCGTTCTTCGGCGGGCTCTCGATTTGGAAAGCGAATCCGCAAATCGTCGAGAAGTTGAAAGAAGTCGGCGCGCTGTTGCACTCGACCAAGTACATGCACAGCTACATGCATTGTTGGCGGCACAAGTCACCCATTATCTACCGCGCGACGACGCAGTGGTTCGCCGCGATGGACCGCAAGCCGCTCAGTAACAATACCGTGGCTGGAAGAACTTTGCGCGAGATGGCGCTCGCGGCGGTGGAGGCTACCGAGTTTTTCCCCGCGTGGGGCAAACAGCGTTTGCACGCCATGATCGCCAACCGGCCCGACTGGACACTTTCGCGCCAACGCCAATGGGGCGCGCCGATGCCGTTCTTCACACACAAGGAGACGGGCGAGCTGCATCCGCGCACGCTTGAATTGCTCGAGCAGGTGGCGCGACGCGTCGAGCGCGAAGGCATCGAGGCGTGGCAGCGTGTGAGTGCGGAAGAAATACTCGGCGCGGACGCGGCGCGCTATGACAAGAGCAGGGACACGCTCGATGTGTGGTTCGACTCTGGCTCGACACATCAAACAGTATTGGGCGGACAAAAAGGCTCCGTGCAATTGTCCGGATCACACCCCGAGCAGTTCCCGGCGGACATGTACCTCGAAGGCTCCGATCAGCATCGCGGCTGGTTCCATTCTTCGCTTTTGGTGTCCTGCATGCTGAACGGCGTCGCGCCGTATCGTTCGCTGCTCACGCACGGCTTCGCCGTCGACGGCGAAGGCAAGAAGATGAGCAAGTCCGCGTTCAACGGCGTCGCACCGCAAGAAGTGTCGAACAAACTCGGCGCGGAAATCCTGCGCTTGTGGGTGGCAGCCACGGACTACTCAGGCGACCTGTCGATCTCCGACGAAATCTTGAAGCGCGTAGTGGAAAGCTACCGGCGCATCCGCAACACCGTGCGCTTTCTACTGGCGAACCTGGTCGACTATGATCACGCCGCGCATGCCATGCCGGTCGAGCAGTGGGTGGAGATCGATCGCTACGCGCTGGTGCGTATGCGCGAGCTGCAAGAAAGCATCGTCGCCGACTACGCGCGCTATGACTTTCACTTGGTCGTGCAGAAGCTGCAGCAATTCTGCTCGGAGGAACTCGGTGCTTTCTATCTCGATGTGCTCAAAGACCGCCTCTACACCACCGCGAAACACTCGCCCGCGCGCCGCTCCGCGCAGAACGCACTGCATCACATCACGCACGCGTTGACGCGGCTGATGGCGCCGGTGTTGAGTTTCTCGGCGGAGGAAGTGTGGTCGATCTGGCAGGGCAAACCCGACGACAGCGTGTTCCTCCAGACCTGGCATACGCTGCCGCAAGTCGCGGACGCGCAGGCGCTCGCCGAACGCTGGGGCAAGCTGCGCGCGGTGCGCGCGAGCGTGCAGAAGCAACTCGAGGATTTGCGCGTGGCGGGCAAGATCGGCTCCTCGCTGGCCGCTGAACTTACGCTGTATGCGACCGGTGAGGAACTCGCTCTGCTGCGCCAATTCGGCGACGACCTGCGCTTCGTCTTCATTACCTCGCAGGCGCGCGTGGCAAACGAAGCAAGTGCAGACGCAGCCCCAAGCGAGCTGGCCGGCGTGAGTGTGGCGGCAGGAGCGAGCCCGCACAAGAAGTGCGTGCGCTGCTGGCATTTCCGCGCCGACGTTGGCGCGAACGCTGCGCACCCGGCACTTTGCGGGCGCTGTGTCAGCAACTTGTTCGGTGCCGGCGAGCCGCGTACGCATGCGTGATTGGCGCTGGTGGCTTATTCCGGCGGCGGTTGTTTTTGCCGTTGATCAGGTGACGAAGTGGGCGGTTGTTGGCGCGTTCGAATACTTGGAAAGCAAAACGATCACGAGCTTTTTTAATCTCGTATTGGCGCACAACTACGGCGCGGCGTTTTCGATGTTGGCGCAAGCGGGCGGCTGGCAACGCGTGCTGTTCAGCGCGATCGCGTTGCTCGCCGCCATCGTCATCATTTGGCTGCTCAGAAAGCATCGCGGCGAGCAATTGTTCTGCGCTGGGTTAAGTTTGATTCTGGCCGGCGCCGTGGGCAATCTAGTGGATCGCCTGCGGTTTGGTTACGTTATTGACTTCCTCGATTTCCACTTGGAGGCTGCAGCGGATGTTTGCGCCTGGGTTACTTCGATGGTGGGTACTTGCCATTGGCCTGCCTTCAATGTGGCGGACAGCTCGATTTTTCTCGGTGCTGTGCTGCTGATCTGGGATAGTTTTCGCAAGAAGCCGCAGCCGGAGAAACTGCAGCAGCAACGATCGCCGCGAGTTATACAATAGACAGGATGTTTCCCTCAATGTCTAGTTTACTTATTTTACGGATGATACTAGGCAGGTAACTGCGCATGGATTTGGTTCTAGCCAACCCGCGTGGCTTCTGCGCCGGCGTTGATCGCGCGATCGAAATCGTCGAACGCGCGCTGGCGCAATTTGGTGCGCCGATCTACGTGCGGCACGAAGTCGTCCACAACCGCTACGTAGTCGAGAACCTGCGCGCAAAGGGCGCTGTGTTCGTCGAGAGTTTGCACGAGGTGCCACCGGGAAGCACGTTAGTCTTCAGCGCGCACGGCGTCTCGTTGGAAGTGCGGCGCGAGGCACAGGCGCGCGGCCTGCGCATTTTCGACGCCACTTGCCCGCTGGTGACGAAGGTGCACGCACAAGTCGTGCGTATGCGCAAACAGGGCAGAGAGATCGTCATGATCGGCCACGCCGAACACCCCGAAGTCGAAGGCACGATGGGGCAAGTGAGCGACGGCATCCATTTGGTGGAAACGGAATCCGATGTCGCCACGCTTAAAATCAAGGATGAAAGCGCGCTCGCTTACGTAACGCAGACGACGCTTTCGGTCGACGACGCTGCGCGCGTTATCGCCGCGCTGCGCGCGCGCTTCCCACAGATCGTCGGGCCGAAGCGTGACGATATCTGTTACGCCACGCAGAACCGCCAGGACGCCGTTAAGTTCATGGCGCCGAAGTGCGACTTGGTCATCGTGGTAGGTTCACCGAACAGCTCGAACTCGAATCGCTTGCGCGAAGTCGCAGAGAATCTCGGCGTGGAATCCCATTTGGTCGACGCAGCGGAACAGATCGACGCGCGTTGGCTTGAAGGCAGGCGTCGGATCGGCGTCAGCTCCGGCGCTTCCGCGCCCGAGGTACTGGTTGCGCAGGTAATAGAAAAGCTGCGGGCGCTTGGTGCGAAGGCGGTCACCGAGCTCAAAGGCATTGAGGAAACAATCGAGTTTCCCATACCCAAAACGCTGGCTGTGCCTTCTGAGTAGTTGCTGCCCAGCTGCTTGCTCAAGTGCTCAAGTGTATGGGCGCAGCGTCGCACGCGAAGTACGAAGTACGAAGTACGAACAAAAAGAGCGGCCGAAGCCGCTCCTTTTGTTCCTTGCTACTGGAACCGTGCTACCTCGGCATTTCGCGCCAAGATCTGCGCTCGATGGCACCCGCACCCTTCGAGTTGTTGACGTTCGATTTGCCGCTGACAAGCGATGTCGACTGCGTCGGGTCCTTCGGATCGGGGAAGGTCAACGTGGTGGTGGTGACCCTGCCGGTGCTCTGGACAACGATGCCCGGTGTGCCCGGTGAAACTGTCGTACCGTTGGACGCCACCGTTGCCGGGACCATCGGCACCGAGGTGACCACGGTGGAACCGGGCGGAGTAACGGCATCCGAGAAGCTGAACACGGCTTGGAGTTCACCCGGGCGCAGGCTGATGAAAGTCGCGCGCGTCGCCAGGGTCGAACCGATGAACTCCACCTTTGGAGCGCTCGTTTCAGTCGACGTCAAGCCAGTCTCGACATCTACCTGATACAGCCACGTGTCGCCGCCGGCTGTACAAATCACGCCCGAGGGCTTGGTCGAGGGGAACACCAAGGTGCCGAGCGCGAGCTGCGGATTTACCGCGAGCCGCTCGCCGCTGCCGATGAAGTTGAAGAACCAGCCACGCTTGCCGGTCGGATTGGTCGCCGGGTCGTAGTCGTACGGACTCGTCGCCGTCGTGTCGGGCGATTTCGGTGTGATAGTGCGCTGAGTGGCCGTGCCTTGCACGCTGCGCTCCAACAACTTGGTGCGCACACTTGCGCCGCTCTTATCGATACGCGGCGTCGTGGTGAGGTCGTCCCACAAAGCGTACATGCTCTGGGTCTGCGAAGCGTGTGTGTTTGGCGTCGTGCCGGTACCGACGATGTCGGACTTGCCGAGATACTGCCCGGTACCGATGGCGACCAGAGGCTTGCCTTTGACCACCGTCAACTCCGGCGCTGTGGTAATCGGTTGGAAGTTGCCACTTGCGTCTACCAGCTTGGCCAGCTTGAGCATCTTCCAGCCGCTGACCGTCGTCGCGGTCAAGTCGAAGCGCCATACATTGCCTTTAAGGTCACCGCCATAGACGTAATCCAGCACTGGGTTGCGCTCATAGTTGCGCACAAAAGCGGTCAATTGAGCAAGCCCGCTGGGTGAAGCCGAGGTACCGTCATCGGTGTTGTCGGTACCGGACGCCGCGGTGATGTCGGCGATCACAGCACCGGTCAGCGCGTTCAGCACAAACAAGTGCCCTTTGCCGTCACCACCGGTGTCGGTACCGTTGTTGTAGCCGGAGGTAACGAGTACAACCCACTGGCCCGAGCGCGTCTTGGTGATGATCGGCTGACTAAAGCTAAAGCCAACGTTCGCGGCATAGGCGCTTGTTGCAGAGTTCGGGAACTCCCACAGCACTTTCGCAGCCACATCCGCCTCTGTGTTGGCCACGGGATTGGTGATATCAAGTGCGTAGAAGCCGCGCCCGCCTTTACCCAAACCGCCGACCAAAATAGTCTTCCAGTTGCCCGAGCCGTCTGAGACTTCGCTGGCGGTTGGCGTGCCATCGACATAGTAGCTGTGCTGGAAGGCGACACGCTTGGAAAGCTTGTTAAGCGTCGGTAAAACGAAGCTCGGAACATAGGCCCACTTTTCTTCGCCAGTGGCCGCGTCGAAAGCATGCAGCATGCCGTCGTTGGCGCCCTGATAGACCATGCCGGGCCGCGTGTCCGCCACTGATCCCGTGGCAATATGGGCGGAAAAGCCGGTTTCGCCGAACCACTTCACCATCGGCTTGCGCACGTAGACTGGCTCAGCGTTTACCGTATCACCCATGAGGCTCGTGCGATTGCGGTACACGGCGGGTATTGCAGCCGTTGTCATGGTCGCCGGAATGGTGGTCTCACGCGTCTTGTCACCACGGATGAATGCCAACACATCGGCACCATCGGTCTTTGTGGGTGTGTTAAGCATGGTTTGCTGCGTGCTGCTCAACTTGGTCGCGGTGCTGGCGGTGGTCGGCTGAAATTGAATGCCAGCGCTGCCGGAATAGGTTGCGATTTTACGTTGGGCAACGGGGTTGGTAAGCGCGTCCAGCTTATCGGCGGCGGACCACAACATGGTCGCTTGCGGCAGGCCGGTGGTTAAATCAATGGGCGTCGCGATCAAATCGCCGCTCCACGTTCCCGAGCGGAAAGAGGTGGCGAACGATGTATTGTCGCCCGACTTGACGTTGACGTTACTGACCGCGATCGCAGCAGAGGAACGGTCTTTTGCGTAGATGTCAACGAGAATATCGTCGAATGCTTGCGAGAGTTCGGCTGCGTCACTCGGCGTATAGAACTGCCCGCCCGCACGCGTAGCAGCGGAGCGCAACAACGGATCGTTCTGTGCCTGATAGTCGGCGAAGCCGATGGCGTAGGTGGAGAGATTGCGCTTCTTGACACGACCTGTGCTATCCGGCAGATCAGGGCGCAAGTCCATATCGTAAAGCGCGTTAGAGACGTCATCTAGGAAGTCGCTGCCGGCGCTTTCGTAGCTGCTCGGAGCTGCCTTCTTGCCGTAACCGGTCTTGGCCGTGGACAAACACAAACCTGCCGCACAGTCGCCGGTGTAATCCCACAAGTAGTTACTTATATCCTGGTCCGCCTGAGGCCGGCCATCGGTCAAGAGCACAGCGAAGTTAAGCTGGCAAGAGTACTGCACCGGGTTGGCCGTAATAGAGGCGCCACTACCCAGCGTGATCGAATGACTGTTAAACACGTTCGCAATGGATTGTGTCGCTTGATTGCCCGCGCCCGGATGCAGCGTAAGGTTGCCCGTGTAGCCCGTAGTGAAGTAGCGACCGATATCTGACAGCGTCTCGGCAAGCGGTGTGTTGCCCGTCGGAACGAGGCTGTCGATAGAGCTTTTTATCGACGTTTGCCATGCTGTGTCGAGGTCTTTGATCTCGCGCATCAGGGTGCCGCCGCTAGCGCTGCCGTTGTACGTCGCCAGGCCTGAACGCACGTCAACCAACGAGTCGATGACGCCTTTTGCCGCATCCTTCGCGATCTCCATGCGGTTGCGCGTGCCGGGACGCCGGTCGACCGCACCGCTCCAACCCGAACCGCTCGTGCCGAAGTACCAGTTTAGATAGTTTCCGGTGTAGTCGGAGTCGAGGAAGGGCGGATTGATATAGAGTCGCCCGCCGTAGATAGAGTTGGTAGCGAAGCATCGCTGGCCGCTGCCAGTACCGAAAACGTAATTGGTACTGCCGATCTTGATCCTCGGCGCGCCACTGGATATCACCAAGTCAACAGAGGTCCCCGCGGCCACGAGGTTAGCTGCTGGGCAGGAACTCAAATAGACCGTCGACGCGTTAAACCCGCTGGTCGATTCCGGCACGATGTTGCTCATCGAGCCTGAGTTATCGAGCATGAACATGATGTTCGGCTTCGCCTGGTTGCTCGTCATCAGCGGCGCGTCGGCGATATCCGTCGCCCAAGCCGCCGGCGCGAGCTGCGCGCCGATCAGCGCACATGCCAATGTTCTCTTGAGAAGAAGGTTCGGTTTTTTCTGCTTCATTGCTTGCTCCCGGTATTGCTCGAGGAATTCGAAACTGGTTACCACGCCAAGGTGGCTTGCGTCACGCTCACGGTGTTACGCGGCCCCGCAACTCGCACGGTGGCGCGGTAATGCGTGGCGGGTGTGCCGCCGCAGCTAAAGCCCACGGTCTGCGTGTAGCAGGGGTCCGGCGGATCCGTCACGCAAACGCCGTCGGCCCTGCAGAGGCGATCGACGACGATTTTCACTTCGTAGTCGCTATCGACGGTTTGAGCGACGGGCACCGCGCTCCAGTCCAACGCCGCCGGCGTCGCGCCAGGATTGGCCGCGTTGAAAGCGACATCGGAGAGTTGGCCGTTCGCATCGGATGCGCGCATCGTCGCGTAGTAAGTCTTGTTAGCCGCATCGGCCAGCAGCGCCGCGGCACCTGCCCCCTGTAACTGCGCCACAGCTGAAGCGACACCCGAATCACCGGCGTTCAGCGTTCCTTGCTGGAACGCCAGATTGCCCGCAATGACGTTCGAGGTTTCGACAGAGCGGATCAACGCGACTGCGCCGAGCATCATCGCCACCAACACAACCAGCGAGACAACCAGAATGACGCCGCGCTGGCGGTAGCCAAATCGAGGCTGGGCGCGCTGCGTGCGCGAGGCTAGAAACGAGCTACGGTTCTGCATGTCGGCTTCGGATTATTGTTTGACGTTGATGTTGCTGACGTTGCCCCAGATGACGTTGCGCAGGGGCACTGTTGTCTCATAGACGCGGTAACGGTAGCAGCGCCAATTTGGAATGGCGCTCACGTCGAGCATTGTGGCGCTACCCCAAGCGGGCAGACCAGAACTCGGCCACACCGTTGTGGGAGTCGCGTCGCAAACACTACTGGCGTTGACTTTTTCTTGCAGCGCGCCGCGCGCGACGATTGCAAGGCGTACTGCTTTTATCTGCCTGAACTGCGCGGGGCCAGGAGCCGCCCAAACACCGGTTGCATTGACCCAACCGCCAGCGTCGATGGACTCATTGTTGTCGGCGTCGATGCCGTACTGCGCTTGCAGTTGCACGATCTCGGAGGCAACAGCAACGCCGGCGGCAGCGGGGAAATCCTGCGTTTGCAGCGCATTGGCGACGACACTGTAAGTGCGCTGAACCAAGTTGCCCAAATTAAAAATCTGCGCGTTAGCATCGTGCACCGGCCAACCGGCGCCAGGCGCGTTGAACAATCCCGCGTTGTGTATGAGCTGCGCAGCTCCGCCCCCGCCCGCGAATTCGTTGACGTTGTTAACTTGAAACAAAGAACAGTTAGTGCCGCCCGGAGGTTTATCTGCGATGACCGCTATGTCGCCAGCGAAGAACCCTAGCGTGTTCGTGACTTCCAGTGGCGCGCTTACACTCGACATCGGAATTGCAAGGCCGAGCGCGCCGTTGCTGCGCACCGACGTGCCGCGGCGCACAATAATTTGGTCGGAGCCAGCGCCACCATCGATGATCGACACAGCGGCAAGAGAGAAGTTGGGGATCGGTGCACCGTTATAGGTGTGAAATACGTTAGTGCAGCTTTGCAGCCAATCATTGGATAGTCCGTCGCCGGCCATCTTCAGATCCCGCTCCAGGTTTTGGAGCGCGACCAACCCGTTGGCTTGTGTATCCGTGCCGGTGGTCGTGGTCCGTTTCTGGGCTTCGAATGCCCCGAAAGTCTGGAACACCGCCAACGACACGACCATGCTGATGACCAAACCCACCATCAGCTCGACGATGCTGAAACCGCGCTCGTTCTTCATTCTCGATTTCTTCATCACGGATTGAAGTTGAGGTTCGCTGTAAGCCGCACGTTGTGGTAGTTGGCATCCTGCGGCGCCATCCAGCACACGGTCACCGTTACAACGTTGCCGGCGATTGCGATCTGCTGCCGGTTGGCCGGCGCATTGGGCAAGAACCCATCGCCATCTGTTTGGTCGACGCGGTCGAGCCAAGCGGCAACATTGGCGTTGGCGGAGGCTGCACCCGTCGTGCACGGAGCGGTGCCCGCCGCAGCGCCGGTCGCGTAATTGGCGACATTGGTGCGATCCGCCCACATTTGCCCGATGATCTGGTTTGCCAGGAAAGTCGCTTCTGCGCGGTAGTTGGCGTCGGCGGAATTTCTGATCGAAGCGGCTTGCAATCCCACCAAACCCAGTATCCCAAAAGAGAAAATCAGAATGGAGATCAGGCCTTCAAGCAGCGATAGCCCGCGCTGGGATCTCGGCAAGTCAAAGCTTGCCCGGTTTCTTAGGCTCACGAGCAACCTCCCGCCGTTCCGGTTACGAGTTTTGGATCACACAGGCGCATCGCGCCGCCCGCCGTTACGAGTACAACTAGACGCCTTTGGTCTGCGACTGCGAGCGAAGGATTCATCACGTCAATCCGAGCGATGGGCGCCACGCCGGGGGCCGTAACGACGCGCCCAGTGCCGTTGAAGGTAATGGCACCCGGTACACCGGCGCCTGCGCCCAGAGCGGTGCCGAAAGCGCCGTTTGCGGTGCTAGTACCGATGCGGACATTGGCCGCGCCTTCCGCGTTCGTCCAGCTTTGAATGTTCGATGGGCAAGCGGCAGTGGCGGTGGCACAACCAACACGCCAATCCGGTGTACCGCCGGAGCCCGTCAAATTGAAACTGACAAACTCATTTCTGCGCACTGCATTGCTGCGGGCCATTTGGAGCCCCTGAAGCAGGGTTTGCGCCGCGCTGCGAATCTGGGAGTTCTGGATCCACTGCTGATAGCTTGGAACCCCAAGAGCGATCAGCAAGCCCATTATGGCAAGCCCGATCGCCAGCTCGATCAGCGACATGCCTCGCTGGCCACGGAAAGACGCCCGTACTAGCACGACCCGTCCTTCTTCCTGACCCAGCAGGTGTTGTTGGCTGTCCAACCAGGCTTTACGCCAGTCGTAGCGCGGGCGCCATTCTGATTGATGGTGTAAACGAAGCCCGCCATCGGTTTGCCGGTGCTGCCGGTGGCCGTCGCGCTGAAGGTAGTGGGACCACCAGCACAACTGATCGTGAAATTCTGCAACGCGGCAACACGAATCTGAATGGCCGACGGTGCGGTTGTGGTGCAGCCATTCGGATAGGTCCGGTTGTCTTGAAAGAACTGCTCGGCACGAATCAATGTATCGCTTAGAGCACTAGTAGCCTCGACGATGCGGCCGCGCGTGACGTAGTCGTTGTAACTCGGGATGGCGACCGCCGCGATGATCGCAACTACTGTCACACTAATCATTAGCTCTACGAGGGTAAAACCAGCATGCTTGTACACAGACCTACTCCAAAGCTTTACGTGCTTCGAATGTTAGGGGTGCACAATCGGCGTTCAAAGCCGATTCCGACCAGCGGGAGGTTTCAGCGGACAAGCGGCGAGCGCGCCGCCCAAAGCTCAAAATTTCTGTTCGTCAACGAGCAAGCGCACGCTGACCACAGTATGTTCAGTTAAATGACTTCGGTAGCCACTTCTCAGTGGATACTGCCCCTATTTATGCTTGAGCAGATCGGCAACGTACCAGGGCATCGATTCGGCGAGTCCGTCACCAATGCGATGAGTTGGCTCGAAACCGAGCAGAGCACGCGCTTTGGAGATGTCGGCTTGAGAGTGGCGCACGTCC
>CAZAWU010000066.1:0-19739 GCA_964488915.1 uncultured Burkholderiales bacterium | reverse complement strand
TGCCGGGCGACATCGAAGGCGCGCAGGAGCGGCGCTTGGTCGAGCAGTACGGCGCACGCCTGCGCAGCGACGTGTTGGTGGCCCCGCATCACGGCAGCAAGACATCCTCGACGCCGGAGTTCTTGGCGGCGGCGCAGGCGCGGGCGGTGGTCTTCACTGTCGGCTACCGTAACCGCTTCCAACATCCGCACAAAGACGTGCTCGATCGGGTCCAAGCAAGCGGGGCGCGCGTGCTGCGCTCCGATCAGCATGGCGCGCTCAGCGTACGCATCGATAGCGGCGGTGTGCGCGTTTCGAGCTACCGTGTGCAGGAGCCGCGTTACTGGCGAGAGTAGAGGGGTATACTCATAAGAATGTCTATGAATATAATTGGTGAGAACACTCTACCAACAGTATAAGACTGTCGCAGTATGCACTACGCGTTAGTCGTCCATGGTGGCGCAGGGGCTTGGCCCAGGGCGGAGGAGGCTGCCGCGCGGGCCGGCGTGCAGTTCGCGGCCGAGCGTGCCGCAGCTTTGCTCGAAGCAGGGGCGAGCGCGCTCGACGCGGTAGTCGAAGCCGTTAGGTGGCTGGAGGACGATGCGGCGTTCAACGCCGGCACGGGCGCCACGCCCAACGCGCAGGGCGAAGTGGAACTCGACGCCGCGCTCATGGCTGGGGACGGTTTGCGCGCGGGGGCGGTGGCGTGCTTGCGGCGCGTGCGCAATCCCATCCTGGTGGCGCGCGCGGTCATGCAGCACACCCAGCACGTGTTGCTGGCGGGCGAGGGCGCGTTACGTTTTGCGCGCGCGCAGGGGTTCCAAGACTACCATCCGAGCGAGGCGTTCGGCGATCGGAAGAACCGTACCGGCGACACCGTCGGCGCGGTTGCGCTTGACCGAGCGGGCCGGTGCGCTGTGGCGGGCTCGACCGGTGGCATTAGCGGCAAGCTGCCGGGGCGCATCGGCGATACACCCCTGCTGGGCGCCGGTTTGTACGCGACCGCGCGCGGTGCCGCTGCCGCGACGGGTCGCGGCGAGTTCGCTATGCGTGCGCTGAGCGCGGCCACGGTTTGCGCGCATCTGGCGCACGGGGTAGCGCCACAAGCGGCGGTGGAAGCGGCGTTGCAAGAAGCGCGCTCGGCGCTCGATGTGAATGTAAACCTCGGATTAATCGCCGTCGATGCGCAGGGCAATGTCGGCATCGCCCATTCCACCTTGACCATGCCGCACGCGATCTGTTCGTCTGAATTTTCAGGCGCGCGCGTGGCGATGCGCTCGCGCTAGTGTCGTGAGTTCGATGTTCGCAGCAGCGGTCTTCGCGCCCGGCGAAGATTTCGTCACTTTTATTCGGTTCGGTACCTCGCGCGAGTTAGGCACTTTTGCTGCGATCCTCAAATTTACGACACTGGCGTCCGGTCCACAGCGGCACGCGCCCAGGCGAGCACCGGCTGCAAGCGGGCGGGCAGCAACTGAGCGGCCTGGTCAACGTCTACCCAGCGAAACTCGTCGTTCTCGGGTTTGCCGAGTTCGGCGGAGATAGGCAAAAAAACTTCACCCGAGACCAGCCGCGCAAGGTAGTAGCGCGCCACTTTGCCGCCGGCGTAGGGGGCTGTCTCGCGGTAAATTTCGCCCCAGTCGAACGCCAGATCGGTAAGCGAGGTCTCTTCGTGCGTCTCGCGCCGCGCGGCGGCAAGCGGCGCTTCCCCCGGCTCCACCAAGCCTTTAGGAAAATCCCAGTTACGAAAACTGCGCACGATCAAATAGCGCCAAGCACGCTCGTCGCGACGCACGACCATGATGCCAGCGGAGAAAGCGCGAACATTCATGCGGCTTCGCCTCTATAATCGCCCTTGCCAAAACCACGCACGCGTAGATGCCGTCATTCGAGTTTAGTCTATTCATCACTTCCGTTGTCGGCGTCTTGTTACTGATCGGCGTCGCCTGGTTGGCGCTGCGCCAGTTGCGTTTGAGCAGGCAACTCACCGAACTACCGGAACTGTTGTTCCCGCAGAGTGAGGCACAGCACCGCGCTGTGCTCAACGAATTGCATGAGGGTCTGGCACGCCAGACCGAGCGGCAGACCAGCGCGCAGCTCGAGAACCTCGAGCGTTTGCGCGCCACGGTGTCGAGTGAACTGCATCAAGCGCGCGCGGCGCTGCATACGCTACAACTGGCGCAGCAGGACATGCTGGGAGAGAACCGCACGGAACTGACGCAGCAGCTGAGCGAACTCAATCTCATTACGCAGCACAAGCTCGACGCGCTGCGCAACGAGTTGCTGGGCCAGACGCTCGAGCGCTTAGGTGATCAGGCGCGCGGGCAAAATGATCTCATTCAAACGACTTTCAAGCGCACGGCGGAGCAGATTACGCAATCGATCGAAGCGCTGACGCGCACCGTGGACAGCCGCTTGGAGTTGATTGGTGGCAAGGTGAGCGAGCGTCTGGATGAAGGTTTCAAGCGCACCAACGAAACGTTTACCAATGTCATGGCACGGCTGGCCACGATTGACGAAGCGCAGAAGAACATCGAGGGCCTGACCGGTAATGTGGTCAGCCTGCAGCAACTGTTGGGCGATAAGCGCGCCCGCGGCGCGTTCGGCGAAGTGCAGTTGGAGGCGCTGGTGCGCAACATTTTGCCGCCGAATGCTTACGAGATGCAGTACACCCTGCCGAACGGCATGCGCGTGGACTGCGTGCTCAAGCTGCCGGAACCGACCGGGACGGTAGCGGTGGATTCCAAGTTCCCGCTGGAAAACTATCAACGCATGATGGATGCGGGGGCGAACGAAATCGAGCGCGCGCAAGCGCAGCGCCAGTTCAAGATCGATGTGCGCCGCCACATCGACGACATCGCTTCCAAGTACATCATCGCGGACGTCACCAGCGACGGCGCCGTCATGTTCTTGCCGGCCGAAGCGGTGTTTGCCGAACTGCACGCCTATCACTTCGATATCGTCGACTACGCCATGCAACGGCGCGTGTGGGTGGTGTCGCCGACCACGCTCATGGCGGTGTTGAATACCGCGCGGGCAGTGCTCAAGGACGTGGAAACGCGCAAACAAGTACACATCATCAAAGACGAACTCGGCAAACTCGGGCGGGAATTCGGGCGCTTCGACGAGCGCATGCGCAAGTTGGCCGAGCACATCCGCCAAGTGCACGACGACGCACAGGACGTGACCACGACCAGCCGCAAGATCAGCGCGCGTTTTACCCAGATCGAGCGCGTTGAACTCGACGCGGATGCCCCTCGGCAACTAGAACTCATCGAAGGCGAGCGTCCCGACTAAGGCGGTCTTGATCCAGCTCTGGAAATCCTGGCGGCGCGGGCGCATTCTGCGCCGCGCCAAGTTCGACGACGCGCTCTGGTCACGCGTGTGCGCCGGCCTGCCGATGCTGGCGGGGCTGCGCGACGAAGCGCTGCGCCGCCTGCGCGAGTCGACGATTCTGTTTCTGCACGACAAGCAGATCAGCGGCGCGGCCGGTTTGAGCATCGACGATGAAGTGCGCTACCACATCGCCGCGCTCGCTTGCCTACTGGTTTTGGAGCTGGATATCGACCACTACGCGGGTTGGCACGAAGTGATCGTCTACCCCGACGAATTCGTGCCGCGGCGCGAGTATGTGGACGAAGCTGGGGTCGTGCATGTTTCGCGTCACCCGCTGGCGGGCGAAGCCTGGCCGCACGGTCCAGTCATCCTCTCGTGGGCGGATGCGCGTTCGTCGGTGCTGGTCGACGGCGCCAACGTCGTCGTGCACGAATTCGCCCACAAACTCGACATGCGCAACGGCGACGCCAATGGTCTGCCGCCGCTGCACCGGGGGATGCGGCGGGCGGATTGGGCGCGAGCGTTCGAGGTGGCGTACGCCGACTTCTGCGCGCGGGTCGATGCCGGCGAAGATACCGTGATCGACCCGTACGCGAGCGAGAGCCCAGCGGAGTTTTTCGCGGTGCTCACAGAGGTGTTCTTCGAGACACCGGGCGTGCTGAAACGATGCTATCCTGACGTGTACGAGCAGCTACGCTTGTTCTATAAACAGGACCCGTCGATGCGGCTCTCCGAAACAGTGAAGGCGCCACTACTATGACGCCGGCTGCCGCGCAGCATCGGCTGGTGCAATTGCTGCAGTTGCCAGAAACCGCGCTCAGCCTGCCAGAGGCGGCGCTTGTTATCGCCGCGCATCGCTACCCGGATCTGCAAGTGGAAGACTACTTGGCCCGTATCGCTATCGCCAGCGATCGATTGCGCCGGCGCTTGGCGGCTGATGCGAGCAAGACGCACATTCTGGCGATGCTCAATCACCTCTTGTTCGACGAGCTCGGCTACGCGGGCGCGGCGTCGGATTACTACGACCCGCGCAATAGCTATTTGAATGAGGTGATGGAGCGCCGGCTTGGCATTCCGATCAGCTTGTCGATTCTGTATATGGCGATCGGGCAGCGCGTCGGTCTGCAACTGGCCGGCGTGGCTTTTCCCGGGCACTTTCTGGTGCGCTGCGCCGTGGACGGAGGCATTGTCGTGCTCGATCCGTTTCAGTGCGGCGTATCGGTGTCCGAGGAAGAACTGCGCGGGCGCTTGACCGCGCAGGGCTTGCAGCCTGGGGCGCTCGGCGCTCATCTGCACGCCGCGCCAAATCGCGCTATTCTCTCGCGCCTGCTGCGCAATCTACTTGCAATCTACATAAAGCAGCAGCAGCGCGAGCTGGCCGTACAGATCGTTGATTTGATGCTGACGGTGGCGCCGGAGGCCGCGCCGGAATTG
The DNA here is from genome assembly GCA_964488915.1 of uncultured Burkholderiales bacterium. Taxonomy (GTDB): domain Bacteria; phylum Pseudomonadota; class Gammaproteobacteria; order Burkholderiales; family JALYOK01; genus CADEHE01. The sequence continues at coordinate 14,993 of CAZAWU010000066.1, read as the reverse complement.
CTGGTGCGCGCGCGCCTGTATCGTGATTTGGAGTGTTACCCGGCGGCGCTGCGCGACCTGGAACACTATCTGCGTCTCGAGCCAGCGGCGGTAAATGACGAGGAAGTTCAACAGTTGCTGCAGGTGCTGCGGCGCGCGCGGCCGACGCTGCATTGAGCGCGCTGCGGTTCGGCGCGGCGCAGTTAACGATATTCAAATTTGAGACATGAGCAAGGTTCGAACGCGCAAGCGCCGCAAGAGCGTCGGGGAAGCACCGGGAACCCTGATCTACACCGGTCAGCGCGAAACCGCCGCGCGCCTGCGCGTGTTCGATTTTGCCGAGGGGCACTGCGACGAAGTGCCGCTGCAACGCATTGAGGATCTTGCTGCCTACAAAGCGCGTGCGAGCGTCACGTGGATCGACGTCGATGGTCTGCAGGACACCAAGCTGATCGAACAGCTCGGGCAGATGTTCCAGTTGCATCCGCTGGTGCTGGAGGATGTGCTCAACGTCGAGCAGCGGCCGAAAGTGGAGGACAACGGCGACTATTTCTACCTGGTGGCGCGCATGCTGAGTTACGACGAGGGCGCGGCGGCAGGAAAAGAAGAGGTCGCGTTCGAGCAGATCAGCTTTGTGCTCGGCGGCAACTATCTCATTACTTTCCAGGATAAGCCGGGCGACGTGTTCGAACCGGTGCGCAACCGCTTGCGGCAGGCGCGCGGGCGCATTCGTAAAATGGGCGCCGACTATCTGTTGTACGCGCTGTTGGATGCGATCGTCGACAACTACGTAGTTGTGCTGGACCGTTTGACCGAGCGCGCGGCTGACTTGGACGATAGGGTCCATGCGCGCGTGCAGGAACGTCTGCTCGCCGATATCCACAAACTCAAGCGCGAGATGATCTTCGTGCGCAAGGCAGTTTGGCCGCTGCGCGAAGTCGTTCCAACGCTGCAGCGTTCGGAGTCGCCGCTGCTGCGCGAAGAGACTGCCATCTACTTACGCGATTTGCTCGATCACGTGGTGCAAGTGATCGAAGGCATCGATACCACGCGCGAGATTTTGCGCGAAACGCACGAAGTGTATCTGTCCAACGTCAGTCACCGCACCAACGCGGTGATGAAGGTGCTGGCATTGTTTTCTTCCATCTTCATGCCGCTGACCTTCGTCACGGGGATCTTCGGCATGAACTTCAAGTATTTTCCTGAACTGGAGTGGAAGCACGGTTTCGCCGGTGTGATGGTGTTCATGGGTGTCATGGCGGCCGTGATGCTGTGGTACTTCCGCAGGAGACGCTGGCTGTGAGCGCGAACGAAGCGGTTTGTCTCGCCGGCGATATCGGTGGCACCAAAACGCATTTGCTTTTGGCGCGCCGCAACGGCAACGAGCGTGAGATCCTGTGTGAACGGCGCTACCGCAGCAACGAGTTCCGCGAATTCGAGTTGGTGCTGAACGATTTCTTGGGGCAGGCAGCCACGGCGCAGGTGGATGCCGCCTGTCTTGGCGTGGCTGGCCCGGTGCTGGATGAGAACGTCAAAGTGACCAATTTGCCGTGGCGCTTGGCGGCGGCCGGATTGCGTGAGCGCCTGGGCGGCGCGGTTAGCCTGATCAACGATTTCGACGCCACCGCCCGCGGGATCGATGAATTGGCACCGGAGGATTTGGTTGCTCTGCAGGCGGGCGCCGCAGTACCTGAGGCGCCAAGGCTCATTATCGGCGCCGGTACTGGGTTAGGGATAGCTTTCGCAATCAAAGTGGGCGGGATTTATCAGTCTATACCCACGGAAGCTGGGCGCAATGCCTTCGCGCCGGCGACACTGGAGCAACTCGAGCTGTGGCGTTACTTGTATGCGCACCATGCCCGGTCCACGTTCGAGTTGCTGCTGTCCGGCAAGGGCTTGATGCGGATCTACGATTTTATTTGCCTGCAGCGCGGCGCAAGCGCCAGTGAAGAGCGGGGCGTTGCCGCCGCACCTGATCCGGCTGCCGAGATCGTGCGACGCGGCATCGACCACAGCGACGAGCTTTGCAGCGCGGCGATCGACTTGTTTCTTGAAATCTACGGTGCGCGCGCGGGCGATCTAGCACTGACCATACTGGCGCGCGGCGGTGTCTACGTCGCCGGCGGTATTGCGCCCAAGCTACTGCCGCGCATGCAGAACGGAGTTTTTCTCGAGGCGTTCCGCAACAAGGGCATTCACAGCAAATTGGTATTGTCGGTACCGGTTTTCGTGGTCACGAGCGAGCGTGTCGCCGTGCTCGGCACGCTCGCCGCCGCCGAGGCACTGATCGACACCGGTGTTCGCCGGACCACGCCAGCGCCAGCGCGGCCGGTATAATCTTCTCCATGCGCGTTCTCGGGATCGCTGGCTATTCCGGCAGCGGCAAAACCACACTCATTGAAAAGCTCGTGCCCGAACTGGGCCGGCGCGGCTACCGCATCGGTGTGTTGAAACACGCGCACCACGCCTTCGATGTCGACAAGCCGGGCAAGGACTCTTACCGCTTTCGCGTGGCCGGTGCCGCTAGCGTGATCGTGGCTTCAAGCAACCGTTGGGCGCTGATGCAGGAACTGCGGGGCGCGGACGAACCCACCTTGGATGAGTTGCTGCTCAAGTTGAGCGAGTGTGACTTGGTTTTGGTTGAAGGTTACAAGCATGCCCCGATCGACAAGCTGGAGGTGCACCGTCGAGGCAGCGGTACCCCTCCGCTTTTTCCACAGGACCATCGCATCATCGCGATCGCGACGGACGAGCCGTTGGCTACCGCGCTACCTCAATTTGACCTTAATAATCAGCTGCAACTAGCGGATTGGATTGAATCAAGAATCATGGTTTCAGGTGGCAAGTTGCTGCGGCTGGTGAGCAATGATTGAAGTGTTGTACTTCGCTCGGTTGCGCGAGCGGCTTGGTTGCGAACGCGAGAAGCTCGACTATTGTCCCGCGCTCGCTACGGTGCAGCAGCTCGCAACGGTGTTGCGCGAGAGGGGCGGGACGTGGGCCAGCGAACTCGCGCTTGGCAAAGCGCTTCGAGTTGCGGTCAACCAGCGCATGGCAACGCCGGACACGGCAATCGCTGACGGTGATGAAGTCGCCTTTTTCCCTCCGGTGACAGGTGGTTAGGTATGACTGTTCGTGTCCAAGCTGAGGATTTCAACATTGCTGTGGAAATAGCCACGATTCGCCGCGGTAATCCTAAGATCGGCGCGATCGCAAGTTTTATAGGCTTAGTACGCGACATCAACGAAGGCGACGACGTCGCGACCATGACCTTGGAGCATTATCCGGGCATGACCGAGAAAGCACTCGAGGAAATAGTTGCAGAGAGCTGTAAGAGATGGGATATCTTTTCTCCATTGCTGATTCACCGGGTCGGTACGCTGCGTCCGCTAGATCAAATTGTGCTCGTCGTGGTGCCGAGCGCTCACCGCGGAGAAGCCTTTGCGGCGTGCGAGTTCTTGATGGACTATCTGAAGACTCGCGCACCATTTTGGAAACAGGAGCAGACGCCGCAAGGGTCGCGCTGGGTGGAAGCGCGTGAGTCAGATGAGGAGGCAGCGGAGCGCTGGCGTGCATGAAACGACCGTTGGAGCAAGTACGTGTCCGAGTAATGCACCTGCAAATTTTGGTTTCAATGAGTTGATATGATTGTGAATATCTTGCGGTTGTTGCCGTTATTAGGTAGCTTAGCTCCCTGCGCAAACACCCTGTGAGTGGCCCCGTGACTCAAGAACATACTCGACCGTTACGCGTTTTGGTTGTTGACGATAGTCAAACGATCAGGCGCAGTGCGGAACTATTTTTGGCGCGGGCCGGCTACCAAGTGGCATTCGCGGAAGACGGCTTTGATGCGCTTTCCAAGGTCGTTGACTTTTCACCAGATATCGTTTTTGTTGACATCATGATGCCGCGCCTGGACGGCTACCAGGCATGCGCGCTCATCAAGCGGCACCGCAAGTTCCGCGAAACCCCCGTTGTAATGCTGTCGAGCAAGGACAGCGTGTTCGATCGTGCGCGCGGCAAGAGTGTGGGCTGCGATGAGTATCTGACCAAACCCTTTTCCAAAGAAACGCTGCTGCAAGCGGTCGAGCAGTACGCTCGGCGGACCGCAGCAGCACCTATGTAAACGTTGCCAAAAGGAACTGTTGCCATGCCAGTCAAGAAAGTCCTCGTTGTTGACGACTCCGCCACCGAGCGTGCGTACCTCTCCGATATCCTCACCCAGGCCGGCTACCAAGTGGTGACCGCGGAAAACGGCGAAGACGGAGTCAATAAAGCGAAAAGCGAAAAGCCCGATCTGGTCATGATGGACGTGGTCATGCCGGGCATGAACGGCTTCCAAGCGTGCCGCTCGATTACCAGCGCGCCGGAAACCAAACACATCCCCGTCTTTCTATGCACCACTAAGAACCAGGAGACCGACAAGATTTGGGGGGCGCGCCAAGGGGCCAAGGAGTACTTGGTCAAGCCCGCGGACAAGAACGATTTGCTCACCAAGATCAAAGCGCTCGCATAACTGCCGATGGCCGTTGATCTCATTGAGTTTCAGCGCGAACTGTGGGCGCGCCTGCAGAAGGCGCGTGCGGCCGACGCCCAAGGCTCGCGCTTAGGCGTAATGAGTGGCAGCAAGCGTTGGCTGCTACCGTTACCGGAGTCAGACTCCGTGTTGCCGCTGCCACCGATCGCGGCGATTCCTGCCGTGCAGCCTTGGTACGCAGGCTTGGTCAATGTGCGCGGTAACCTGTACGGCGTGGTCGACTTCGCATTGTTTCAAGGCGAGGAAGCGACTGCGCGCAATATGAATACGCGCCTTATCGTCATGTCGCAGCAACGGCTCAAGGTCAATGCTGCGCTGATGGTCGCGCAAATTTTGGGCTTGCAGCATCTTGGCAAGTTCACCGCACGCCGCCGGGCGGCCGATGCGCCAGCTTGGTTGCCTGCGGAGTACGACGATGCCGACGGCGAACGTTGGCAGGAACTCGATCTAAACGCGCTTGCGGCAAACGAGCGCTTCATGAAGGTCGCTGCTTTCGGGGCGGCCGCTTAGCACACCTCTCTCCCAATCACCCGCATTCTGCGAAACGCGAGGTAACTCAAGTGAAACTGCCATCGTTAAACACAGTTCGCCAAAAGATGTTTGTCGGTACTGCGGTGCTGGCATTGATTCCGATCTTGCTGGCGACGTTCTTCCTCGGCCGAGCCGCAACCAATGCAGGCCGCGCGACCATCGAAGCACAGACGCGCGATCAGCTCACGGCGACCCGGGAGGTTAAGAAAGAGCAGATTCTCGATTACTTCAACACTGCGAAGACACAGATCGAGGTGCTGGCTGCGGCGCCCGATGTCTTGCGCGCCATGCGGGAGCTAAGCGAGGCGTTTCCAAAATTCCAGGAACAAGCGAAAGTTGAGCGCGCGGCGATCGAACGCTACTACGCGGACGATTTCAACCAGGAGTATGCGAAGCGCAACGCGGGGCAAAGCGCTGATACCGCAGCGTTCGTCCGGCAGCAGAACGAGAACGCGATCGCTTTGCAGGCGGCGTACATTGGCGCGAACCCGAACAAGCTCGGCGAGAAATTCAAGCTGGATGCGAGTCCTGACGCCTCTGACTACAGCAAATTGCACGCGACTTTCCACCCTCACCTGCCGACCGCGACGATTCAGAAGTTCGGCTACTACGACTTTTTCCTGATCGACTTGAATGGCAACGTCGTATACACCTACTTCAAAGAGCTGGACTTCGCCAGCAATTTGAACGATGGCCCTTGGGCCAAGAGCGGTTTGGCGGAAGCCTACCGGGCGGGTTTGAACGCCACGCAAGACAAAGTCGGCCTGACCGACTACGCACCCTACATCCCGTCCTACAACGACCAGGCGTCGTTCATTTCTGCACCGTTGTTCGAAGGCGGCCAACGCATCGGCGTTCTAGTGATTCAGTTGCCGCTCGATCAGGTCAACGCGGTGATGACGTACGATAAGAAGTGGAAAGAGTCCGGTCTCGGCGCCTCGGGTGAAACGTATCTGGTCGGTAGCGATCTGAAGACGCGCACCATGTCGCGCTTCTTGATGGAAGACAAGACAGGTTATCTGCAAGCCTTGGCTGGTGCCGGGGTGCAGAAACCCGTTCTCGACCTGATCACTTCGAAAAACAGTAACGTCGGTTTGCAGGTGGTGAACACTCCCGGGGCGCGCGAAGCGGTCGCGGGCAAGTCCAGTTTCCAGATTTACCCGGACTATCGCAACGTGCCGGTGCTGGGCGCCTACGCGCCGATCGACGTGCTTGGCTTGAAGTGGGGGATTTTGTCGGAGATCGACCAAGCCGAGGCCTTTGCACCGATCGATCACTTGAACCGCACCATTCTTTATTGGGCCCTGGGGATTTTGGTGGCCGTGCTAACTGGTGCTGCGTTGTTAGGCCGCAACTTGGTGCGAACGGTCACCACGCCTTTGGGGGCGCTTGAAGGCACGGTTAAGCAGCTCGCGGGCGGCGACTACGCTGCGCGTTCTCCTATTAAGACCCAAGACGAGTTCGGGCAGTTCAGTTCGGCGTTCAACAACCTGCTCGATGACCGCGTGGCGTCGTTGGCTCAAGCAGAAGCGACGAACAAGCGTAACGAAGCGGCCATTCTGCGGCTCATGAACGAGCTTGGTGACGTTGCCGAGGGCGATCTGACCGCGCGCGCGACCGTTTCCGAGGACATCACAGGTGCTGTTGCCGACTCGGTTAACTATACCGTCAGTGAATTGTCGAGCGTCGTGACGCGGATTAACCAAACCGCCGGTCAAGTTGCTTCGGCTTCGGTCGACGCACAAAAGACCTCGCAGGAGTTGCTCAGTGCAGCCGAGAAGCAATCGCAGCAAATCGCGCAGACGACGAGCTCCGTGTTGCAGGTGGCGGATGCGCTGAGCGGCGTGTCCGAAAACGCCGCGCAATCGGTGACGGTTGCGCGCCAGTCACTGGAGGCCGCGGAGCAGGGCGCGAAGGCGGTGCACAACTCTATCGCGGGGATGAACGAGATTCGCGATCAGATCCAAGACACTTCGAAGCGTATCAAGCGGCTGGGCGAAAGCTCGCAAGAGATCGGCGAGATCGTGGAGCTGATTGCCGACATTACCGACCAGACCAACATTTTGGCATTGAACGCCGCTATTCAAGCAGCGTCCGCGGGTGAAGCGGGGCGCGGTTTCAGCGTGGTGGCGGAAGAGGTTCAGCGTTTGGCCGAGCGCTCTGGCGACGCGACCAAACGAATTGCAGCGCTGGTGCGCACCATTCAGGGCGATACGCAGGAAGCGATTTCGGCGATGGAGCGCAGTACGCAGGGCGTGGTGCAGGGTACCAAAGTCTCCGACGCAGCCGGGCAAGCGCTGCAAGAGATTCAGCGCCGTTCGCGCGAGGTGGCGGAGCTGATCGAGGGCGTCGCTTCGACTTCTTACGTGCAGTCTGAGATGGCGAAGGAAGTGGCCGAAGGCATGCAAGGCATCATGGATATCACGCGGCAGACAACCGAAGGCACCAAGCATACCGCCGTCGCAGTGCAGGGCCTGACTGGCGTTGCCGAGGAGTTAAAAGCTTCCGTGTCGCGGTTCAAGGCCGCCTAGTTCTCATGGTGACGCTGCCGAGATTCGATGTAGTCGGGTCGCTGGGTTGGCTCAAAGGCCCCATCGACGAGTGCATTGGCGCTGCGCATCGCTTTCTTGGCGAGGTATCTGCCGGCACGGCGACCGGCGATATCGGACAGCAAGCAAGCCTTGGTCTGCATCAGAGCGCCGGTGCCCTTATCATGGTCGGGTTGGACGGCGCGGGTCGCTTCGCCAGCGAAATCGAGCGTTTCGTGGCCAGCGCTGCGGCGGCCGATGCCGCGCTAGACCCCGACGCGGTCGGCACCGCCCAAGCGGCGTTGACGACGCTGTCGAGCTATCTGAATGATGTGATTAGCGGTCAGCCAGATACGCCGGCACCGCTTTTTCCTTTGTTCGATAGACTCGCGCGCGCCAACGGCGCCGAAAGCGCTGGGATGAGCGAGCTGTTCTTTCCCGCACTGGAAGCGCTGCCGCCGGCTTACCCCGAGCCTGTGACGGTCGCTGCGGCGGAGCTTGGCGCGCTGGTCACCGCCCAGCGCTCGCGTTTCCAACGCGCACTCTTGCGGTGGTTGCGCGGCGAGACTGCGGCGATTGAAGATATGTCCGCAGCTCTGCTAGAAGTGGAGCGCATCCAGGGCGAGCCGCACCAACGCGTTTTCTGGTGGATCGCAGGTGGCCTGGTCGATTGCGTCAAAAGCGATCAAGAAGCGCCTCCGGCAGAACTGAAGAAACTCTTTTCGCGCATCGATCGGCAGTTCGCGCGTTTGGCCGGCGGTGAGCCCCACGTGGCTGAGCAGTTGCTGCGCGATATGCTCTATTGGATTAGTCAAGCGCGCAGCGACTTGCCGCGCCCGCTCGAAATTCAACGCCACTACAATCTGTTGCAAGCGGGATCGCAAGCGCAAGACGCTCAAGCGGCAACGCAAGCGCTGGAGCGAGTCCGCGCGGACGTTGACGCGGCACACGCGGCATGGGTCAGTTATGTCAAAAGCGGCCGCGATTTGCCGAAGATCACAGATCGTCTGCGCGCGCTACCCGAGGTGGTCGCACCACTGCAACACGACGCCCTCAGTAGTCTAAGCTCCGCGCTGGCGAAGGCGGCCGGCAGATTGCCCGAGCGCGTTGGAGCTGATCCGGAACTTACCAATGAGATCGGTGTTGCTCTCGAGGTCGCAAGTTCGCTGCTTGCTAGCCTGGGTACACCGGCGCAGCGTTTGCTTGATCTTGCGGGGGCTACATCGCGGCAACTTACGCGCCAACTCGCCCAGGCACGCCCTAACATCGTCATGCCTGCAGCGACGGAGTCGGTGATTACTGTCGACCAATCGCCGGGTCCGATCTGCCTGCTGGACGAGCAAGGCAACGCGCTACCGGAAAGCCTGCTTACCGAGACGCTGGCGCGCGAAATGACGGCAAATCTCAACCGTGCGGAAGATCTTTTGGAGCAGTTTTTCCGCAACGAAACCAATCAAGGCGTGTTGAGTGAAGTCGAGCGCTTGATGGCTCAAATCCACGGTGGTCTACAACTGGCTGAGATGACGCAAGCGGTTGAGCTGCTGGCTCGCTGCCGCCAATTGGTGGGTTGCCTCAAAGCAGCTGGCCGCGCCGCGCCGGAAGAAGTCGAAACCTTGGCAGAGGCGCTCAGCAGTCTTGGCTCCTTGCTGCGGGCGGCAGAAACGGGTGAAGTGCCTGCAGCCGCCATTACTGCGATGCACGAGCAAGCGCGGAAAGTGCAGGAAGTTCCGACTGTTGAAAGCCAGCTTGCGCTCGATGTACAGCGCACGCAATCCTTGCTGCAGAGCTGGGAGGAAGCGCCGGAGGTGTCTGAGGCACGCACCGAGCTTCAAGCGGTGTTGGAGAACCTGCGCGAGGACGCACAGCTCGTCGCCGACTCCGAACTAGAGGAGCATGCGAGCAAGACTCTGGTCATGCTGGCCGCGTCAGAAGGGCAACCGAGTCCAGAGTTGGTGGAAGCGGTCATGACCATGGGTTTGCATCAGCAAACGCCGCTGTCCGCTGCGCCAACTACGCCGGCAGTCGCACCGACGGATGATGAATCACTTGACCGCGAGATGTTGGAGGTGTTTCTCGCCGAAGCGCGCGAGGTCGTCGCGGACGGCCGCGGCCATTTAGTGGCTTCGCGCGCCGCGCCAAACGATCTTGCGGCATTGCGCGAAATTCGTCGCGGGTTCCATACGCTCAAAGGTAGTAGTCGCATGGTCGGCCTAAAGAGCTATGGCGAAGTCGCTTGGACAGCAGAACAAGCGATGAACCGCTGGCTTGAGCGCGGTCCCGATGCATCGGAGCGCTTGTTGAGCTTTGTTGCGAGGGCGTACGATTCTTTCGGTACTTGGGCGGATGCCATTGCCGCGGGTGGTCAGCCCGCCATCGATCCCCAAACTCTAGTTGAAGAAGCCGCTGCGCTCGAGGCGCCGGAACCAGCGACAGAAGATCTGCCAGCGGAGCCCGCGGTTGCTGTAAGCGCTGAGCCTGAAAACATCCCGCCAGTTGCGATTGTGTCGCCTTCTCAGACGCAGGCTGTATCGCGCACCCTACGGGATATTTACCTCACCGAATCCGCGCAACTCTTGAACACGCTGAGCAGCGAAATCGAGGCATGGGGAAAAAACCGATCTAACGCCCCGGCTTCGGCACTAGTGCGCGCGGCGCATACGATGGCGGGCATTTCGCGCACGACATCACAACCCGCGACGGCAGCGCTGGCCTATGCATTGGAGCAGTGGGCGCTGCAATTGACCGAACATCCGCATGATCCAGGTGAAGCTGCTTTGGACCTCATGCGCCGTACGCAACACAGACTCTCCGAGCTCGTTGCCGCTTTCCGGGACAATGCTCACGCTGGCGAGGACGGCGGTCTTATCGCGGAGATCGAGGCTTTCGGCAACGCACAAACCACTTCTGGCGCCACTGCAGCCACGGAATCACCCACGCTTCTAGCGACTGCATCCCTGGGCGGAGGCGACGAACGGCGTCGAATCGTTGACGATATCGACCTCGATTTGCTTCCGGTTTTTCTGGAAGAGGCAGAGACGCTCGTACCGGTGGTCGGGAATAGCTTGCGCGAATGGCGAGTTCAGCCGAAAGACAGCAACGCAGTGCAAGCGTTGCAGCGGGCTCTGCATACCTTCAAAGGAAGTGCTCGTATGGTGGGCGCGTTGCGATTGGGTGAACTCATCCATCGCATCGAGTCCGAAGTGAATGAGGGAGCACCCGGTGACGGGCTAACCGATGAGGTGTACGAGCAAGTTCAGGCTAAAGTCGATCGCGTAAACGATGCGGTGGAGCGTCTGCGTGCTGGCGACTACAGCGCCTTGGCGCTCGAACAGACGCTCACGCTTCGAATGTCTCCGGCGATCGAGGGTGACGCGACGCTGCGGCTGCTGACAGCGCTGGAGAAGCAAGGCACGCAGCGCCTAGCAGTTTCGCAACGCCTGACTGCCGAGACTACTCACTTAACCCAAGCGGTTAGTGCGACGAACAGTCAACCCATAGCCGCCGATCAGGCAGCCGCGCCGCAAGAGCAGCGTGGCGAGCCCACTGTGGGCGAGCCCGGGCAACCGCGTGCGCTGATCCGCGTAGCCGCCGACAGTGTAGACGTCATGGTGAACCAAGCGGGTGAGGTCAACATCGCGCGCTCCCGCGTTGAAAGCGAGATGCGCTTTCTGCGCAACAGTTTCAACGATCTGACCCAGAACATCGTACGCTTACGTCAACAGTTGCGCGAGATTGAGATTCAAGCAGAAGGGCAACTGCAATCGCGGCAACAACAGGCGTTGTCCGAGGACTCAACTTTTGATCCGCTGGAGTTCGATCGCTTTACCCGCTTGCAAGAATTGACGCGGATGATGGCGGAGAGCGTAAACGACATCGGGGTCGTGCAGCAGTCTGTGCTAAAGAACTTGGACGAAGCGGAAGGCGCCTTGCGTAGCCAGGCGCGCACCAGCTTCGATCTGCAACAGCAGTTGATGCGCGTGCGCATGGTCCCATTCGCGAACGTCGCTGACCGGTTTTACCGAGTCGTGCGTGTCACCGCGCGTGAACTCGGTAAGCGCGCGCAGCTCGAGTTGCACGGCGCGAAGGTTGAACTCGATCGCGGCGTCCTAGAGCGGATCACGGCACCGCTAGAACACTTGTTGCGCAATGCGCTCGCGCACGGTATCGAGCCGGTTGCACAGCGCGAAAGTGTGGGGAAGGTTCCAGAAGGCCGCATTCAACTCGAACTCGAACAGCAGGGTAATGACGTCGTCATCACCTTGACCGATGACGGTCACGGCATGAATGTCGAGGACATTCAACGCGCAGCAATTGCGCGTGGTTTGCTGTCGCCGGATCACAACTTGAGCCGCAGGCAACTCATCGAACTAATATTCACGCCCGGGTTCAGCACGGCCGCGGAGATCACCGAAGTAGCGGGGCGTGGGGTCGGGCTCGACGTGGTTAAGAGTGAAATCACGGCCCTCGGTGGCCGGGTGGAAGTGTCATCGGAACTCGGCAAGGGCACGCGCTTCGCGATCTATTTACCTCTGACCCTTGCCATCGCGGAGGCCTTACTGGTACGCGTCGGCAGTCGAAAGTATGCGCTGCCCAGTGCGATCGTGCAGCAAGTCCAACGTTTTACGCCGGAAGCGCTGGCCGTGATTCAGTCGATCCGGGAATTGAGTTGGGCCGGTGAAGGCTACCGCTTCAGCTATATGCCGGAGCTTTTTGGCCAACGCGACGCGGTGCCCGAGCCGAGGCGTTTTAGCCACGTACTGCTGTTGCGCAGTGGCGGCCAACGCCTCGCCGTGCAGGTGGACGAGCTCATCGGTATTCGCCAAGTAGTGGTCAAAGGTATCGGACCTCAGCTTGCGACCGTCAGCGGTTTGGTGGGCGCAACCGTTTTGGCCGACGGCGAGATCGTGCTGATTGTTAATCCTGTCACTTTGGGGCAAGCAGTCGCCTTGACGGAGGCAGAGGACAACAGCACGCGTGTGCGCGGTCTTGGCGCGGGCGCTGGCGTCAAAGTTAGCGCGGCACGTACCACGCCGACCATCATGGTGGTCGACGATTCGATTACCGTACGCAAGATCAGCGAGCGTACTCTTAGCAGAGAGGGTTACCAAGTAGTACAGGCCAAGGACGGGTTGGATGCGCTGGAGAAACTGCGCGACGTCGTGCCCGACGTTATGCTGGTAGATATCGAAATGCCGCGCATGGACGGTTTCGATCTGACCCGTAGCGTGCGAGCTGACAGCCAACTGCGCCACATTCCCATCATCATGATCACTTCCCGAACTGCGGAGAAGCATCGCAGTCATGCGCTGCAGTTGGGGGTCAATGTTTACCTCGGCAAGCCGTATACTGAGGAAGACCTGTTGTCGCACATTCGAACCATGCTAGCTGCAGCCAAATCGGCACCGCAACCAGTCAGTGAGGATCGCCTGCGCGCAGTGGTGCATACCTAGGCGAAGACCCTACAAGCGAGAATCGCGTTGGTCCTATGCGTGTTCTGATCATCGACGATTCGGAAGACTTCCGCGTCTTGGCGGCGCAGCTACTGTCGATTGAGTGGCCGGATATCCATATCGATGAGCATGATCCCGCTGCACAGGGGCCGTTGCCATCGGACTTGAATCTGCCTGGCTACGATGCGGTTTTGCTCGACTATTGCCTCGGCCCGCACGATGGGCTGGAGTGGCTCAAAGCCCTCAAGCGCCGTCGGGACTGCCCGGCGATACTGTTCGTTACTGAGAACGGAAACGAAGACGTAGCGGTCAAGGCAATCAAGTTCGGCGCGCACGAGTACCTGCGCAAGCACGATCTCGACAGGCAACGCATTGCCATGGCCTTGCGCAGCGCGATTGCGGAGCAGCGCGAAGCGGCACGGGAAGAGCGCAGTGAACGCACGATCCCGCTGGCAGCGGCGGAGATTGAGGCAGGCGGCCCCGCAACCATGACCGCCCTGGCAGCAACCGTCGACGTGTCACAGCGCCCGGAGGATATCAAGATCGGCGGCTACCGCATCACACAGGCCATTGGCCGCGGCGGCATGGCGCATGTCTATCTGGCGCAGCGCGTCAAAGATCAACTCCAAGTCGTGCTCAAAGTGTTGGATGGAAAATTTGTCGAAAGCGAGCAGTTTTTACAGCGCTTCGTGCAAGAGTACGCTACGGCGGAGCGTATCAACAGCCCCTACGTGGTGCGAATCTACGACCAAGGTTTTACTGACAAGCACGTGTTCATCGCCATGGAATACTTTCCCATGGGTGACTTGAAGAAGTACATGCGCGGGTTGTCCACGGAAGCAGCCTTTAAGATTTTCTATCACACCGCGAAAGCCCTGGTGGTCGTGCACGAAGCTGGCGTGCTACACCGCGATCTAAAACCGCAGAACATCATGTTCCGCGCGGACGGAAGCTTAGCGCTGGTGGACTTCGGCATTGCCAAAATGCTGGACCAAACTAATCCCTTGACAACCAACGGCGAGATTTACGGGACGCCCTACTATATGAGCCCGGAGCAGGTGACCGGCGCCAAGATCGATCCGCGCAGCGACCTTTATAGCGCCGGCGTTATCCTGTACGAGATGCTGACCGGGGCAAAACCTTTTACTGCAGCGAGTGCACCGCTGATTGCGGAGCAGCACGTGCGCGCACCGATCCCAAGGTTGCCTGCCGCAGTTGCGCAATACCAAAGCCTAGTAGACAAGTTACTTGCCAAGCAACCGCAGAACCGTTTCCAGTCTGCCAAAGAGCTACTCGCGGAGCTGGCCTTCGCGATGAAATCGCCAAGAATCAACTAGCCCGCGCACGTCATAGGGAGACAGGCTTAATGATCGAAGCGCAGTACCGGCGCCACGAGCACACCTCGACCACCGACATAGTCACACTCTTGTCGAGGGTCACACGCTCGCACACTCCTCTATCAGTTCGAGTCGGCGCCGAGGCTTTTTCAGCGCAAATCGACTCGGTGCATCTGATGCAGCCACACCTTCTGGTTCGCTGTCGTGCGAATGGACAAATCCTCGCACGCGTGCTTGCGAGTGACGCCGTACATTTCGCGGCACAGTTCGAGTCAGCCCGCTTGGAGTTCACTGTGGCTGGGAACAAACTGCGAATTCAGGGCGATGAGGGTTTGCTGCGCGTCGAACTGCCCACACAGCTGCTGCGTTTCGATCGGCGCGCGCACTATCGCGGTAAGCTGCGGCCCGATGCTGGAGCAAGTTGCGAAGTCGGAGCCGACCATCGCTCGGTGCGGGTGTTTGCAGTGCACGATATCAGCGTTGGCGGCATCGGGCTCAGCTTTGCAGGCGCACCCGAGAATCTTCTGGTTGGAGGCGTGCTGCGCGATTGTCTGGTGAAATTGCCAGGGATTGAATCTTTCAGCGTCGATCTGGAGATCCGCTGTCTTTCGGAAGATGCGCAGCGTGAGGATGG
>CAZAWU010000065.1:12422-19764 GCA_964488915.1 uncultured Burkholderiales bacterium | reverse complement strand
AGAAAGGGTCTGGCTAACGCAGTTTGAGCAAGCGCTCAATCTCCGGACGCTCCTTCGCTACAAACAACTGCGTAATGAGTTGCCCCGCTTTCTCGGCCAGCGAGGCGGTTTGATCGATAACGGGATTGAAAACGATGCCGGTTATCGGATCTCTGCGTGGCGGTGCGGCCAGTGCTTGACGATTGGCAGCGCGCTCTTCGAGCAAACGCATTACTTCGATGGCCATATTGTCAGCTAGGTATTGCCGTTCTTCGTCGTTCTTCTGCAACCAGGTCGGTTGCGCGAGCCCCCACTGCTGCATGTAGTCTCGCGCTGCGCTCCAGCCCTTGCGGCTGACGTCGAATTGACCGCGTTCGCGCAAATGCAGCAACCAGGCGTAGCCCGTTGCCCAGACGTCTGGCAGCGCGTTGTCCGCACCGCCGTAGTCGACCACGAGTGCGCTGAACTTCTCCAGCAAGCGTGCGCCTGCGCCTGCACCGGCCAAGGCATCGACGACGCGCGTTGCGCCCGACGCGGTACTGCGCTTGAAGACGAGCGAACCGGTACCTTCCCGCGCCTGGCGCGCAAATCGATCGCCAAAACCATCCGCGGTTAGCTCCGCGTTTTCCAACGCAGGTTTAGTCCAGATATCTTTCAACGCTGCAGAGCCGGCTTGCTGCGCTTGGCGCAGTAGAGCCTGGCGCTGCGAGGCCGCAGGCGCGCGCTGCGCTTCGTTGCGCGCGCCTGTTGAGAGCATGCCTAGTAACGCGACACGCTCGCAGTATTGCTGGCGGCGGTAGTCGGCCATACCTTGGAAGGCGAGGTCATGCAGGAGCGCAGCGCGTATCTTCTCGCGCAACGTCTGCAAACGCTGTGCGCCCGGGTCTTCGCCCCAATAGCCGTAGTAGCTCAGCACGATGCCGAGCGCGTGGCAATCGGCGACATCATGCGCTGCAAAGTTCTTATCGCGTAGGGCAGCAGCAAATGCCGCCAACACTTGTCGTGCCGCCGGATGCTGCTGTGCATCGATATGAACCAGCACCGAGCCCCTATCGCTGGGCGTGTAGGTCGTGCTGGCTTGACCCGCGGCGACGCGTTCCTGTCCAAACGCTTGCAGCATCATCAGATCTTGCATCGCCAGATGCTGCGCCAACATGCGCCCGACGGTCAGGTCCATATTGATCTGGTTTTTTCTCAGGATGTCACCGCCGACGTCGCGGCTCAAGTAGTCGTATAACAGTTGCGCCGGTGCCATATTGGGCAGAGCGATGAGAAGCAGCCAAGCGAAGCGATTCATGGGAGCCACCGTCGTGGATAGGGCAAGGAAGCAGCGTGCCAACACGTGCTGTGTCGAAAAGGCCCCCATGCTTCTTACAAGGTATCTCTCGGGACCTCAGGCATGTCTGGGAGTATCTTCTGATAAATAAGATCTGACGTTACTATCGATTCACTACTCGCAGCAGTGTAGCTGTGCGCCAGGGTCTAGTTGAGGCCGTCTGCGACAATGCTGGATCAAACATAGGCTGAAGCGTTCGCCTGTTGACCTCCGATCCCGACACCGCACCATCCGGCGGCAAGCGCGCGAAAGCACCGCCTGAGTGGCAATTGCTCGCCGTGCTCGCGGGGGTGCAGTTTACGCACATCATGGACTTCATGGTGATGATGCCGCTGGGGCCGCAGTTCATGCGTATCTTCGACATCACGCCGGTGCAGTTCGGCTTGCTGGTGTCCTCCTACACGCTGACCGCCGCTGCAGCGGGTTTTCTTGCGGCGTTTCACCTCGACCGCTACGACCGTAAGTTTGCGCTGCTGGTGCTCTACGGCTGCTTTGCGTTCGCCACGCTGCTGTGCGCGCTCGCGCCCGGTTACACATTACTGTTGCTGGCGCGTGCGGCGGCAGGCGCATTCGGCGGCGTATTGAACGCGATCATTCAATCGTTCATCGGCGATGCGATTGCACCGGAGCGGCGCGGGCGCGCGACCGGGACGGTGGCGATGGGTTTCTCGCTCTCGGCGGTGGCGGGCGTGCCGATCGGCTTGCTACTCGCCAATCAGTTGGGCTGGCGCGCACCGTTCTTCGCGGTTGCGTTGATGGCGCTCGCCATTTGGATCGCTGCGCTGCGCGTGTTGCCATCGCTGCGCGGACATCTTTCGGCGGACAGACGCAAGAGCGCGCTGGAACAGCTGAGCAGCATCCTCGGCGAGCGCAATCATCGTTACGCATTCTTGCTCGCTGCGTGCCTCATGCTTGGCGGCTTCTCCGTAATCCCGTTCTTAAGTCCCTACTTGGTCGGCAACACGGGATTGCTCGAGACGCAACTGCCGTACGTGTACTTGGCGGGCGGTTTGGCGACGCTGTTTACCTCGCGCATGATCGGTGCCTACGCCGACCGCCGCGGCAAACGTCATGCCTTCGCGGTGATCGCGCTGATTTCGATCGCGCCGATCCTGATCGTCACCAATCTTGGACGTCAGACGCTACCGTGGTTGATCGCTGCAACGACGTTCATGTTCATCTTTATGTCGGGACGCTACGTACCGGCGATCGCGCTCATTAATTCCAGCGTCGCGCCGCAGCAGCGCGGCAGCTTGATGAGCTTCGTCTCCGCCATTCAAAGCGCGTGCTCCGCGATCGCGGCGGTTGGCGCGGGTTATGTCATCGAGCGTACGCCATCAGGCGCGCTGCTGCACTATGGGTGGGTTGGCGTGTTCGCCGTGGGGATGACGTTGCTTGCGGTGTGTTGGTCGCGGAAGTTGCGACTACCTAACGAGAAGTTCTGATCTTGCTCATTCCGCCGGGTAATGTTCGAGTCTCTTAAAGAATTTTTACACTCGATTTCGCGCTCGCAAATTAAGAAATTTAACTTTGCAAAATAGCCACTCGCGCCATGAGGCTACCGATCTTTCTCGATGACGCTAAAAGGCGATCTCTTGATTGTTGGCAACATGCGTTACCTCCTCGAGTTGAGAAAAATTCCCGCAGTCTTCCTTTTTCTGGGCTAGCTTGAGTTGCAAGCGGAAGGCAACGGCACTGCGTTGACGGCGCCGTCAGAATTGGCATAACCGCGAGTCATAACAAAACAACTTTAGAAATAGAAAAGAAAGGACTGTCCTCATGCAATTCATCTCCAAATTCCTCCGTGACGAAGAAGGCGCGCAAATCGTAGAGTACGCGTTGATCATCGCAGTCGTGTCGATTGCCTTGATTGTTGCTCTCAGCGCGCTCGACGGCGCTGCATTTACCACCTTCATTGGTAACGTGTCGGACTGTCTGACGACCCCGACCTGCCCGTAAAAGGGGGCTCGGCCCTTGAGACCCCAAGGGAGGAGTGCCTCGGCACTCCTCCTTTTTACACACGGAACTCAGAACAAATGAACATGGCACAGCCAGAATTCGATGCGCTGCTGGAACTACTGACCTGGTTGTTCTTCGACTGGCGAACCGGCGCTGTCATGCTGCTCGTGGTGATTGCTGCGGTGTTCGACTACCGCACGCGACGAATTCCCAATTGGCTGGTATTCTCAGGTGCGCTATACGGGCTCGTTTACAACACGCTCTTCCCATCTTTCCCCAATGGGAACTTCTTGTTTCCGTTGCTTGGCCTTGCGGCTGGGTTGCTGTTGTTTTTGCCCCTCTACGCGCTGCGCGCCATGGGTGCGGGTGACGTGAAATTGCTCGCCATGATCGGCGCGTTTCTAGGCGTAAAGGCGACACTGACTGCGGCGCTCGCTTCGATGATTGCCGGCGGCGCGCTCGCCATCTTGTTCGTGCTGCTTAAAGGCAGAGTGCGTCTCCTGTTTCGCAACTTCGCGGCGGCGTTGCACTTGGGTGCCGTAGAGGTCGCTGGCGGTATGGCCCCCAGCTTTCACATTGACAGCACAGCGTCAGCCGGCAAGCTGCCCTACGGCGTGGCGATCGCCATCGGCACCATCACCTACCTGGTGCTGCACCAACTGAATCTCATATAACTAGAACCTAGGCGGACGCGTCATGAAAAGTACCAGAGGGTTAGTGATGTTGATCGTTTCTATTCTGATGGGACTGTCGGTGACGGCATTAGCCGTGAACTGGGTCGCACAGAAAGGCAGCATTGCTTCCAACAAGGTTGTGGTAGCGGTGATGGATATCGAGTTGGGCAGCAGGCTCAACCCGCAAATGCTGACTATGGTGGATTGGCCCAGCGGCTCACTACCGCCTGGCGCGTTCCACACCATCAAGGAAGTGCAGGAGCGCGTGGTCAAGACTTCGATCGCCAAGGGTGAAGCGATTCTGAACGCTAAACTGGCCCCCGAGGGCACGCAAGGCGGACTCTCGGCAGTGATCGCGGAGGGCAAGCGCGCCATCACCGTGCGCGTCAATGATGTGGTCGGCGTAGCGGGTTTCGCGCTGCCGGGTAACTACGTTGACGTGATGGTGAACGCCCAGCAGGACAACCCGAACGGCAGGGGCGCTAACGAGCAATTGCAGATCAGCAAGACCGTGCTGGAGCATGTCTTGGTGCTGGCGGTTGCGCAGGAAGCCAGCCGCGACGAGACCAAGCCGAAAGTGGTAAACGCGGTCACGCTGGAAGTGACACCGGCCGAAGCGGAAAAGCTCGATCTGGCGCGCAACGTCGGCTCGCTGTCGCTCGTGCTGCGCAATCAGCTCGACAAAGCGCCGCTGGAAACAACCGGCATCACCAAGGGTGAACTATTCGCCGGGCCGGCGCTAGCCGCGCTGCCGGTACAAGCTGAGCCGAAACCGGAAAAACCGAGCAAGCCGCGCCGGGCGCGCAAAGCCGCGCCGCCGCGCGTCGCCGCCGCAGCGCCCGTAACGGCCGCGCCGGTGCCGCAGCAACATTGCGTCGAAGTCGTACACGCCAATACCCGCGTGCTGAATTGCTTCTAAAAGTCAAAAAAACTATCAAGGGAACAAGCGTGAAAAACATCTCCCGGGCTCTTGCGTTGTCGGCGCTGTTGGTTTGCGGCAATCAAGTTCTTGCCGCAGCCGACAGCGCTGCCAATTCCGTTTCGTCTGCCGCGGCATTGCCGGCGCCCAAGGCGCCGCTGCAGCCCTGTGTGTCGGTGAGCGTCGACGCACCGTCGCAAGTGCTGCTTGGTAAGTCCACAGTCGTTAAACTGAATTCGCCGGTGGCACGCCTGGTTGTGGGTGGCCTGCCGTCGGGGCACGCCGGCAAGCCGGTTGAGGCGGCGGCGGAGGACAAGAACGCCTCTTCTGGCGCACAGCAGGCGGCGGGGGTGAACACGCTCGGCGTGGCGGATATGGATGTCATGCTGTTGAGCCCCACGGAGCTGTTCTTGCTCGGCAAGCGCTCGGGCTCGATGAATCTCGTGCTTCAAGGGACTGACGGCCGCTGCTTGGTCAAAGACCTGGTTGTCACGATCGACCCAAAGACGCTGCAAAACAAGCTCGCCGAGTTGATGCCCGAGGAAACACGCATCAAAGTGTCCGGCGCAGAGAACGCGCTTGTGCTCACCGGAGAAGTAGCCGACTCGATCAAACTCGACCAAGCGCTCACTCTGGCGACGGCGTACGGCGACGGCAAGAAAGTTGTCAATTTGCTGCGCATCTCGGCACCACAGCAAGTGATGCTCGAAGTCAAGATTGCCGAAATCAGCAAATCCCTTTTAGACAAACTTGGCTCCACCGCGCGCATAGTCGGAACCAGCGGCGATGCATCGCTATCGATTCTGACGAACCTAACGAGCGAGACCGCTAGCCTGCTTTCGGTCGTAAAGGGTTCCAAAGTTGCGCTGGGTATCGATGGTCAAAAGGACGACGGTCTGGTGCGCATCCTGGCCGAGCCAAACATCATGGCGATCAGCGGCCAGCCGGCAAGCTTCTTGTCAGGCGGCCGGATCTTTATTCCGACCGCGCGCAGCGACGTCAACGGAATCGCGCGCATCGAACTGACCGAGAAGGAATTTGGTATCGGCGTCAACTTCACTCCAACGGTGCTCGACGGGGGACGCGTGAACCTGAAGATGGCCTCGGAAGTTTCCGATTTGCAGCAGACCGGTTCGCCCTTCGTGACTGCCGGCGGGGTAGTGACGGTGATTCCTTCGTTCACCGTGCGCAAGGCAGACACCACCGTGCAGCTCAAAGACGGTCAAAGCTTTGTCGTCGCGGGTTTGATCAAGAACAATGTTACGGAAACGGTTAAGCGTTTTCCCGGTCTGGGCGAAATTCCGATCATCGGCGCACTGTTCCGCAGCACCGAGTTCAAGAACGACAAGACCGAGTTGATCTTTCTGATTACCCCGCGCCTAGTCAAACCGCTCGCAGCCGCTCCGCGTTTGCCTACGGACAACCACGTGGTTCCGAGCCGTCTGGAAGTCTACCGCGACGGCGCTCTTGAAGGCCCCGCGCCAGCGCCTGCTCCCGTCGCGCCCGCGCGCCGCACCGGATTCGCGCCGCCGCCAGCAGCTGCGCAGAACAATAAATGAAAGGGCATGCGATGAAAAAACTTGCGATCACTCTGTTGACGGTATTCAACGCCGGATGTGCGGTGACGCCACTCGGAGATTCGGCCACACCGCACTACGACGCGAAGTTCGGCGACAGCGTGCGCGAGGCCAAGCTCAAGATGACCATCGACCCGAATGCCGGTAAGACGCCGGATCCGGTGGCCGGAGTGGACGGCAAGGCTGGCAAGATCACCATCGAGCGTTACCAGAATTCCTTCAAAGAGCCGCCGCCGGTAGTCCCGGTCATCAACATCGGCGGTAGCTTTGGTAGCGGCAAGTAAACCGTGAGCGCACCGCGCATCGAGGCGCAGAGGATGCACGTACAGAGCCGTAGCGGCAACGCAGGCAGCCGCGCTCGTCAGGGCGGCGCCATGATCGTCACGGTCGCGCTGTCGTTGCTAATGTTGCTAGGTTTCATGGCGGTCGCGATCGACTTTGGTCATCTGTTCGTCGTCAAGACCGAGTTGCAAACCGCGGCAGATGCCTGTGCGTTGGCAGCGGCGCAGGAGCTGGATGGCGCCAGTGATGCGCTTACACGCGCGACCAACGCGGGCAGGACCATCGGCAACGCAAATCGAGTGAATTTTCAGGGTGGCAGCGCCAATTTTGTCGACGCGGAAATTGAGTTCAGCGCGTCGCTCACTGGCAGCTATAGCCGCATCGAACCGGTGGCTACCGCGAAGTACGCCAGGTGCACCCGCACACAAGGCGGCATGGCACCGTGGCTCATGCAGACTTTGAGTGCGGTAACCGGGAACGCGAGCTACAGCGCGAACCAAAGCGTGTCTGCGCTTGCCGTCGCCACGCGTGCGCCCGCGCAAAGCGCCTGTGCAATACCGGTACAGATCACCCCCAAGGCCGGCGGTGCAGCGCCGAACTACGGCTACATCCCTGG
>CAZAWU010000065.1:5747-12322 GCA_964488915.1 uncultured Burkholderiales bacterium | reverse complement strand
GGCAGCGCAACGAACGATCTCGCACCCGGCCATTTCGGCTGGGCTAATCTAGATGGCAGCACGTCAGCCACTGAAGCGCGCGAGGAGTTGCTCGCACACGGCGTGTGCAACTTGAAACTCAACACCACTGTGGGTAGTCCCGGCGCGATGGTCAGCTTGCGAACGGCGTGGAACAGCCGGTTCGGACTCTATGTAAATGGCAACGGCAATCCGAAGATTCACACCAACCCGCCAGATCTAACCGGCTACGCCTACACAGAGACAAACTGGCCTGCGCAGTTCAACGCTATCGGCGACTTTCTCGCGAAACGGGCGCTGTTTGCTTCGTATGGTGACACAACCGACACCGTGAATGCCGGCGACGCCATCACCGGGAGGAATTTACAAGGTAGCTATCAAAGCTCTCTGATGGGTACGCATGGCACCAGCGGTCCGCGCGCGCTGGGCACTTGGGGCGCCAACCGGCGCTTGGTGCTCGCTCCGGTCGTTGTCGGCGGCAGGATCGACGCGTTTGCTTGCGTGCTGATGCTGCACCCCATCTATGGACCGAACACCACGGTACACCTCGAGTTCGTCGGCAACGCCACCGCACTGAACAGTCCCTGCGCCAGCGTTGGTCTGCCCGGTGGCACCGCGGGCCCACTCGTTCCCGGACTCGTCCAATAACGCCATGCAAACAAGACGCTCACTACGTGGGGTAGCTCTGGTTGAGTTTGCGCTGATTCTTCCGCTGCTGTTGATTCTGACTTTCATCACGACCGAATACGGCCGCGCGCTGTACCAATACAACGTGCTTACCAAGTCAGTGCGCGACGCAGTCCGCTTCCTGTCAATGCAGGACGAAGGTCAAGGCATTGCGGAAGCGAAAAACTTGGTCGTTTACGGCAATCCAGCAGGAACGGGAAACCCCCTGGCCTATGGATTGAGCTTATCGCAAGTGCCCGATCCGGTCTGGGCAACGACCACCGGCACATCGCCTGTTATGCGCACCGTGACGATTCAGATCGGCTTCGGCGCCAGCGGCAGTGCCACGCGCTACACCTTTCGCCCGCTCATGTCGAGCGCCTTCGGATTGAACTTCGGCAACATAGAGTTCGCCCCTATTTCCGCCACCATGCGCAGCGGAGCCTGCTGCGGGACGAGCGCGCCATGACCAGGACACAAGCAGGCGCCACCACGGTCGAGTTCGCGCTCGTGTTGATGCTCTTTCTGACATTCTTTCTCGGCATATTCGATTTCGTGCGCATGCTGTGGACCTGGAACGCCGCAACGGAAGCAACGCGCTGGGGCGCCCGCACAGCCGTCGTCTGCGCGCAGGGCGCCGCAGCCGTGCTAACCAATATGCAGCGGTTTCTACCGCAGCTACAGTCAGCCAATGTCCAGATCGACTGGTACCAAGATGGCGCCATCAGCACTACCTGCAATCCGAGCAACTGCTCAGGCGTCAATGTGCGCGTTATCAATCTCAACTACCAGTGGATTTCCCCGGTTGGTTGGAGCATTCCCGCGGCGATCCCCATGCCCGGTTTTTCTACTTATCTACCGCGCGAGAGCATGGGCCAAGACCCCAACAGCAGCGCGATATGCAGCTAACCCGTGGCCGAGCCGTCATGAAAATCTCCGTCATCTCCCCTAGCCCGCAGTCGTCACAAGAGATCGCCGCCATCTTAGAACAGGCAGACCCATCTCGTGTCATCGCGCGTCATCAAGGTGGCATCAGCAAGCTCGCTTCTCTGGCGGAACAAGACCGCCCGGACGTCGTGATCGTCGAAGGGTTGTGCCATGACGCCGCCGAGCTCGCACCGATAGAAGCGCTGACCACGCGCTTTCCTCAAATGATCGTCATCATGCTGTGTTCGCAGCAATCCTCGGAGTTCTTAATCAATGCGATGCGCGTAGGGGTGCGCGAAGTTCTATCCTCGCCGGTCACGAAAGTCCCGCTCGAGGCGGCTATGGCGCGTGCGGAAGCGAAGCTGGGTGTGCGCGCACAACGCAAAGGACGCGTCATCGCTTTCGTACCTTGCAAAGGGGGCAGCGGCGCCACTTTTCTGGCGACGAACCTTGGACATCAGCTTGCCGTCGAGGACAAGAAGGTGTTGCTGATCGACTTGAATCTGCAATTTGGCGACGCGCTGCTGACGGTACATGACCGCAAGGCGACCACCGACATCGTCGAGGTCGCGCGCAATATAGCGCGCTTGGACGCTTCGCTCCTTAGCGCCTCCTCCGTTGCCGTCTCTCCAAACTTCGCGATTTTGGACGTGCCAGCCGACCCAGCACAGTCGCTGCAGTTCAAGCCCGAGCACCTCGACGCGATCCTCAACGTTGCAACAAGCCAGTATGACTTCGTCATCCTCGACGTCAGCCGCAACCTAGACGACCTCACCATCAAGGCGCTAGACCGTTCGCATACCATCTTCTTAGTTGTTCAATTGCTGCTGCCGTGCCTGCGCAACGCGACGCGTCTAATGAGCGTGTTCCGTTCGCTGGACTATTCCCCCGACAAGGTCGAGTTAGTAGTCAACCGTCACTCCAAGAGCGGGGATATCAGCTTGGATGATTTGCGCGGCAGCTTCAGCCTGAACAAGATTCGGGTCATTCCCAACGCTTACAAAGAAGTGGCAAAGGCGATCAACCAAGGCCAACCGTTGATGTCACTGTCTAAGTCGAACGCGGTAACCAAGGGGATCGAGGAATTGGCTCAGTCCTTGACGCCAAGATCCGAGCAAACGCCAGGCGGGTTGCTGAGTCGGTTGTTAAAGCACTAATGAGAAAGGCAGCGCTGTGACAAGAGATCTACGAAATCTGCTGACAGGAAGGAAGGAAGAGCCCGTGCTGGCCGCCGTTCCTGCTACCAAGATGGAAGCGCGGCCAATTGCGGCGACGCCAGCGCCCTCCGCGGAAGCGTACGTCAAGCTGAAGCACAAGCTACATCAGCAAATCCTGGAAAAGGTGGACTTGGCCTCGCTCGAAACGATGAGCGAGAGTCGACTAAAGCAAGAGATCTCGTCTGTGGTGGAGATGCTACTCAGCGAGAATCCGGCGCAGATCAACGATCTCGAACGGCGCATGCTGGTCCGGGATATTCAGAACGAAATGCTCGGCCTCGGTCCGCTTGAATTGCTCATGGCCGATGGCGCCGTGTCTGACATCCTTGTCAATAGCTACAACCAGATCTACGTCGAGCGCCGCGGCAAACTGGAGCTCACCGATGTGACTTTCACCGACGAGAAGCACCTGCTGCGCATCATCGATAAGATCGTTTCGCGCGTGGGCCGCCGCATCGATGAATCGAGCCCGATGGTTGACGCGCGTCTGCCGGACGGATCGCGTGTTAACGCCATCATCCCGCCGATAGCGCTCGACGGGCCGATGGTGTCGATTCGCCGCTTCGCCGCTGTGCCGCTGAAAATGGTCGACTTGGTGCAAAACTACAAGTCGCTGACGCCCGACATGGCGTTGATGCTGGAGGGGTTAGCTAGGTCGAAGACCAACATGCTCATTTCTGGGGGCACGGGCTCAGGCAAGACTACGCTGCTCAACATTCTTTCCGGTTTTATTCCGGATACGGAGCGCATCGTCACGATCGAGGACGCCGCCGAACTGCAGCTACAGCAAGCCCACGTCATCCGCTTGGAAACGCGTCCACCCAATATCGAGGGAAAAGGCGAAGTTAGCCAGCGTGCGCTGGTACGCAACGCGCTGCGGATGCGTCCCGATCGCATCGTGATCGGTGAGGTGCGGGGCGCAGAAGCGGTAGACATGATGCAGGCGATGAACACTGGCCATGAAGGCTCCATGACCACCATTCACGCAAATAACCCGCGCGACGCTGTCTCACGCTTAGAGAATATGGTGAGCATGGCGGGGTTGAATCTGCCGCACAAAGTCGCACGGCAACAAATCGCCTCCGCAATCACTGTCATCGTGCAAGGCAACCGTCTAACGGACGGCCGTCGCAAGATCACCAGTATCCAAGAGATCACCGGCATGGAAGGCGAAGTCGTCACGATGCAGGAGGTATTCGCTTTCCGGCAAACAGGAGTGGATGCCAATGGCAACGTCACGGGGCACTTCCAGGCTACAGGCATCCGCCCAAAATTCGCAGACCGGCTGCGCAACCACGGCATTCATCTGCCCGATTCTATGTTTGATCCCGCCACGCGTTGGGAATAGGGAGCCGCGTCCATGACTGCTTTGCTAAACAACAGTTTCTTCCCGATCTTCGGCGTGCTTGCGTTCGTCGCGGTCGTGCTGTTGTTCGAAGCGCTGTACCTAATGTGGAATTCGTACAAGGGCCCAGAAGCCAAGCGCGTGGAAGGCCGACTGCGGGCGCTGTCGGCGGCGGCGGACCACAGCGAACAAGCCGCAGTCTTGAAGAACCGGATGCTAAGCGATGTGCCGTTGTTCGAGCGTCTGCTGTTGCGCCTGCCGCGTATCGATCAATTCGAGCGCATGCTTGCGCAGTCCGGCCTGCGTTGGACCACAAGCAGCGTGTTAATCGCGTCCGTGCTGAGCGGTGTAGTTGTATACACGCTGTTGAACCAAGTGAGCCTCGTTGCGCTTTTGCGGCCCGGGCTGGCGCTGGCGGCCGCGCTGCTGCCCTTCGGCTATGTGCTGTGGAAGCGTGCGCAACGCCTGCGCGCCATCGAGCAGCAGTTGCCCGACACGCTCGATTTGATCGGCCGTGCGCTGCGTGCCGGCCATGCCCTACCCTCCGGATTGCAGATGGCTGGTGCGGAAATGGCCGAACCGATCGCTACGGAGTTCCGCATCACGCATGACGAAATTAACTTCGGCGTTTCGACGCAGCAGGCTTTGTTGAACCTGACGCAACGTGTGCCGCTTACCGATCTCAGCTATTTCGTGGTGGCGATACTGATCCAGCGCGAGGCGGGGGGTAACCTCACCGAGGTGTTGGATAACCTGAGCAACTTGATCCGCAATCGTTTGAAGTTCAAGGGCAAGATCAAGGTGTTGACGACCGAGGGGCGCATGTCCGCGTGGGTACTGGGCTGCTTGCCGTTTGCGCTGGCCGGACTGCTGAACGTGATCAATCACGACTTCATCAGCATCCTTTGGACCGACCCAGCGGGCATCGCGATCACCAAGGTGGTGTTGTTCATGATGGCGGTCGGTGCGTTTTGGTTGTCCCGCCTGGTGCGGCTTCGCGTGTAGCGCCATTCCGGCGGATTTTATAGGGATTCATGCCATGCTGATCTATGCGGTGACGATCTTTGCTTTGGTAACGCTTGCGAGCGTAATGTTGCTCGCTTGGTTGGTGCCGAGCAAGGCGCAGCGGCGCTTGCAAGAGCTCGCGCCCGCGCAACTGCCATCCGGCGACTGGGTTAGAACGATCGTCGCGGTGGCAGGGCCGTTCGCCAAGCTCTCCAGCCCCGATGGGAAATGGGAACAATCCCCGCTGCGCATAAAATTCATCAACGCCGGCATCCGCGACTCGAACGCGGCTCTCATCTTTTACGGCGTCAAGACGCTGCTGCCGTTCGTGTTTGCCGCGGTGACCTACCTGGGGCTCCAGTTAGCCGGCAAGAGCTTTGAGCGCAATACGCTGATCTTCATTCTGCTGATCGCAGCGACCATCGGCTGTTTCTTGCCCAACATTGTGTTGCAGCGCATGGCGGCGGCGCGTAAGCGCGAGATCTTCGAGAGCTTTCCGGACGCCGCGGATCTCATGCTCGTTTGCGTGGAAGCCGGACTCAGCCTAGATACGGCGTTGGTGCGGGTGGCCGAAGAGATGAAACTGAAGAGCAGCGCCCTGACCGAGGAGCTGCGCCTGACCACCTTGGAAACGCGCGCCGGAAGTTCGCGAGAACAAGCGCTGCGCAATCTCGCGCTACGTACCGGCGTGGATGAGGTCAATGCGTTCGCGACGATGCTTTCGCAAGCAGACAAATTTGGCACTAGCATAGGTGAATCGTTGCGCGTCTTCTCAGACGATCTGCGCCACAAACGGCAAATCCGCGCCGAAGTAATGGCCGCAAAGTTACCCACCAAGATGCTGTTTCCGCTGGTCGTATGCATTTTCCCGGCGGTGAGCATGGTGATTCTTGGTCCGGCCGGCGTGCGTGTTTATCGGATGATCCTACCCATGTTGAGTGGGACGAACTAAAAGAGAAATAGGGAAAAGCGATTATGTTAAAGCCACGTTTTGCACTAGGCGCAATCGCGTGTGCGGTTTTGTCCGCTTGCGCAAACCGACCGGTTGCTCAGCCGCAGTTGAAAATCGAACCGCTAACCCGAGTGCACCATTCACTCGGCAGCCGCAGTGCGCCCGACAGCCACGACGAACGCGGTCGCCATTACGAGAGAACCGGCCAGATCGATCGAGCACTGCAAGCCTATGGGGCCGCAGTGACGGCGGACTACGGGAACGTCGAAGCCCGCAGCGCCATGGCGAACATCTACTTGCGCAAAGGCCAGGTTGCTGAAGCGCAGTGGTTACTCCAGGAAGCTATTGCGCAGAAGCCGGACGCGGCCTTCCTGCACAACAATCTCGGTTACGTCAACTACTTGGCGGGAGACCACCCGGCAGCGATCAAGGCGCTGCGCACTGC
>CAZAWU010000065.1:0-5647 GCA_964488915.1 uncultured Burkholderiales bacterium | reverse complement strand
GGCCTCGCCAAACGCTTAAGCGAGTCGCTGTCTCGTGCGGGTATGGCTGTTGTGGACATTACGAGTCAGCGACCGTTCAATCGAACCGTGACCGAAGTGCAATATGCTGAAGGCTTCGATATGGAAGCGCGGCGGCTGGCAGATAGACTGGGCGTTAGCACGACAACTAAGCATGTCGCCGCAAGCGCCGTGGACGTCCGCGTGGTTTTAGGCAAGGATATTGTCGCGCGCATGGCGGATATCGAAGCGAAAAGCCTTGCAGAGCAAAGCGTGACTGCCGAAGACTCAGGCTCAAGCACTGTTGTTTCCTTGCCAACACGAGCCGTCTCGCCGCTACCAGCGGTCGAAGTTTCACCATTTGGTGCCAAGCCGTACGGGCTTCACATCGTGAATGCCAACGGAGTGCGGGGGATCGCGGGCAAGGCCAAAGGCTTCTTGAATGGCAAGGGGGTGGCAACGCAGTGGGTAGGCGACGAACGGCCGTACCGAGCCGTCACGCAGATCGAGTACCGCGATGGGTACTTGCTGGAAGCGGCACGCTTAAGATCTACATTGCCCAACCAACCCGTTATTGTTAAGGCTGCCGACCTGGTCGGTAGCGCTGATATCAAATTGGTGCTGGGGAAGGATCTCGCGGGTAAACCAGAGTTGTTCTCCGCGTCAGGTGGGCAGATGGCGGCGAGTTCGGCCGAAGCGAACCGAGGTCAGAACGGCGGCTAAGCCTAAGGCAACGCGAACACGATTACCTGCCCCGCATCAGCAGGCATCGACGCAAACGGCTCGCCCCATAGCTTGGCGTAGCTGCTCGCAGTCGCGGCGCTCCACCCCGTCGTCACTGCCAGGTATTGCTTGCCGTTAACCGCGTAAGTGATGACGCTGCCTTCGTGCGCGGCGCCGTTATTGTGCGTCCAAAGCGTTCGCCCGTTGCGTGCGTCGAGCGCCTCTAAGCGTCCGTCGACATGCGGTACGAACAGTAAATTGCCTGCCGTGGTCAACAGCCCTGCCGCCGGCGGTTGCGGGTATTCCCGTTCCCAAACCAGTGCACCGCTTACCGGGTCGCGCGCGGAGAGATGACCGAAAGCGGTGCGTCCAGGCGGGTGCGCCAACTGCCAAGTGCTGCTGAGCTGCGGCGGTTGCGTCGCATCGGCGTTGGCGAACTGCGTCAGCTCGATATTGCTGCACCACTCGCGCACGACTTTGTAGTACATGCCCGTGCGCGGGCTCAGTGCACCGGCGCCGCCGCCGATCGCACCATCGCTGGAAGGGCAGACGTTGAGGTGCTTGCCGACAGGAAGATCGCGCCGGCCGATCAATGCGCCGGTGTTGGTGTCGATCGAGTGCACGAAGTTGCTGTACTTGCTCAAGCGCCAGATGTTGGCCAGGCTCAGTAACTGCGCGTGCGGCTGCGCGGCCAGGTCGCGCGCGTACAAATAGACGAAGCCACTCTTGTTGGGATGCAGCGCATAGCGCTTGCCGTCGCGCTCGAATAGGATGTGCTCGCCGCCTGCCGCGTCGAAGCCCCACACATCGTGCGGTACTTCTTGAAAGTAGCGCACCAACTTGCCGCTGTCGGCATCGAGCGCGACGACGCTCGAGGTGAACAAGTTCTCACCCCGGCGTGCGCCTTCGCGCCGCCACTCGCCGCCAGCCCAATCGAGCCGTGGTGCAGGCGCGGCGGTGCCGATCCACACCGTATTGCTGTCGAAATCGTAACTGCCGGTCAGCCATGCGCCGCCGCCGACGTTGTCGGCGTTTTCGCTGTCAGGCGATTTGGCTGTGGCGGCGACGGTGTCGAACTGCCACACCTTCGCGCCGGTTTGCGTGTTCACGGCGAAGATCGGGCCACAGCAACCTGCGCCGCCTGCGCTGTGCGCGCCAACGATGGCTTTGTCCTTGACGACCAGTGGTGCGCCGGCCAGGCGGTACTTGCTTCTGGCGCCGAGCAGCGTTTGGCGCCAGGCGAGCGCGCCGGTTTTCGCTTCGAGTGCAAAGATGTCACCACCGGCGGCAAAGAGCAGTTTGTTTCCCGCCAACGCGAGTCCCGGGTTGTCGCCCGGTAGACTCTCTAGCGCGGGGTCATAGCGCCACAGGCGCGAGCCGTCGGTGGCGTCGAGCGCCCAGACTTCATGCTCGGCGCTGATATAGTAAAGCACGCCGTCCGCGACGAGCGGCGCTGCAGGTAAGCTCGCGCGCGCGGGCGTGTGCAGCCAAGCGACTTTCAATTGTGCAACGTTGTCGAGATTCATCTGATCCAGCGCGCTGTAATGCCAACTGCGGTAAGTGCCGTGATGCGTCAGCCAGTCTTGCGGCGTCGTGTGGGCGTTCAGTAGGCGGCCAAAGCTGACGTCCTCGGCGTGAAGGTTGAGCGCGCAAGCTAAGAACGCAAGGCCGGCCCAGCGGCGTGGGATGCGGCGAGGTGAAGAGAACAGCATGCAACGTTACTCCTATTGTGATGGTTCGTAGGCTAGCGCTCGATTGTGGCAAAACGGGGCAACAAAGCTGCGCGAACGCTGGAGAGCCGAGTCGCGTTGGAGGAGACGGCGTGTAAGCTTGCGCGTGGTGCTGCGACCAAAGGCACGGCGCCTGCGTGGCGAGAAGCTGCCCGCGTCAAGCTGTTAGCATACGCAGCCAAACTGTGCAGCAATTATCTAGGAGAATGCGTTGGATACGTACTACCACCCGCACGATCTCGGCAAGTTTGCCGAAATGGGCAAGGGCAACAAAGCGCTTTGGGACAAGTTCATGCAGTATTACGGCGCGGTGTTCGCCGAAGGTGCGCTAACCGAGCGCGAGAAAGCCTTGATCGCCCTCGGCGTTGCACACGCGGTGCAATGTCCG
Organism: uncultured Burkholderiales bacterium; assembly: GCA_964488915.1. Taxonomy (GTDB): domain Bacteria; phylum Pseudomonadota; class Gammaproteobacteria; order Burkholderiales; family JALYOK01; genus CADEHE01. Next base: position 2,809 of record CAZAWU010000065.1, on the reverse strand, counting down.
TATTGCATCGACGCTTACACGCAAGCGGCGCTGGAAAAAGGCTCGAACGTCGAAGAGATGACCGAGGCCGTGCATGTGGCATGCGCCATCCGCGGCGGCGCGTCGCTGGTACACGGCGTGCAGATGCGCAACGTAGCCGAAAAGTTATCGATGTGAACGGCCCGCTCACGAAAACAGGCAAAGCGGTGCCGATGACTTTGGTGGCGCGCAAGAACCCGCTTGCCACCGCTGGCGCCCAATTGGAACGTTTGGCGAAGGCGAACGGCTGCGCGCCGTTCGCTCAGCGGATGCGGGAGATCGGTTTAGCGCCTTTGCAAGCATCGGGCATCACGATCTTTCAAGTCAATGTCGGCAAGTTCTGCAACCAGACTTGCCGCCACTGCCACGTTGATGCAGGCCCCGACCGCACTGAGCAAATGTCACGCGAGACCGCGGAGTTATGCATCCGGGCGTTGGCGCAAACCGACATCCCGACGCTCGACATTACCGGCGGCGCTCCGGAGCTGAATCCGAACTTTCGCTGGATGGTGGAGCAAGCGCGCGCACTCGACCGCCACGTCATCGACCGCTGCAACCTGAGCATCTTGCTGACCGGGCCGCAGCGCGATCTGGGCCAGTTCCTCGCGCGTAATCGTGTTGAAGTAATCGCTTCGCTGCCGTATTTTCGTTCTTCGCAAACCGACGCTCAACGCGGTGACGGCGTGTTCGAAAAGTCTATCGAGGCATTGCAACTGCTCAATCGCTTGGGCTACGGCGTGCCGGGCAGCGGGCTGACGTTGAATTTGGTGCACAACCCGGTCGGCGCGTTTCTGCCGCCCAAGCAGGAGGCGATCGAGGCGCAATTTCGCCGCGAACTCGCGCGCCAGTACGACATCCAATTCAACAATTTGTACACGATCACCAACATGCCGATCAGTCGCTTCCTGGAGTTTTTGTTGGACAGCGGCAATTTCGAAGGTTATATGGAGCGCCTCGCCAACGCGTTCAACCCAAGCGCGGCCGCAGGCGTTATGTGCCGGTACACCTTGTCGGTGGGCTGGGACGGCGCGCTATACGATTGCGACTTCAACCAGATGTTGGAACTGCCGGTCGCACAGACGCTGCCGCAGCATGTTCGCGACTTTGACGCACAGAAGTTGAACCGGCGCGACATCGTGGTCGCCAATCATTGTTACGGCTGCACCGCCGGCGCTGGTTCGTCCTGCGGTGGTACGGTGGTTTAGAATCTTGTTTTCGTGATTTTCGTAAGGGGGTAGGCGCGCCAACAGTGTGAGGCGTAGAGACGCCCTTGCCGCGCGCAGTAACCCGCCCAATGCGTAAAGAGGGGTTGAGATGACCATTTTTCTGCGTAACATCGTTCTACTGTTTTTCGTTTTCGTTTTCGGCGCTAACTTCGCGCTTGCCAACCTCGGCGAGGAAGATCTCGGCGAAAGCAGCGATCCGAATTTCAAAGACGGGGTCAAAGCCGTCGAGAACAAGGACTGGAAAGCAGCGATCGAGCTGCTCAACAAAGCTGCGCAAAAAGACAAATTCAACGCTGACATCTACAACCTGCTGGGCTACTCGCATCGCAACGCCGGCAACTATGAGATTGCGTTCAAACACTACGAAGAAGCGATCAAGTTAAATCCCAAGCATCGCAACGCGCACGAATACCTGGGCGAAGCCTACTTGCTCACCAACGACTTGGAAAAAGCCAAGGAGCAGTTTCGCAACTTGGAACGCTTGTGCCCGCGCGGCTGCGAGCAACTCGACATGCTCAAGTCGAAAATTGACGAGTTCCAGAAGAAGTCCGCGAGCACGAACTAAGGCGCGCCTCGCGTAGGTTTGGGACCCCAACGACAGGCAGTCTCCCCGGTGGGGGAGCGCGCTCCTTGCCTAAACTCCTATCTGTAGCGAGCGTAGGATGAGAATCATAGGGATTCTTCAGATCTTACTAAATGGAGTAATCCATTTCCTGGTCCGGCGCAGGCAAATACCCATCGGTTTGTAAGCGCTCCAGAATGAGCGTCAACGCCTCCTGTACCGGAGTGTACTGCGTGTCAATCACCAGCTCCGCGTGTTGCGGCGTTTCGTAAGGGTCGCTTACTCCCGTGAATTCTTTGACGATGCCGGCCCGCGCCTTCGCGTACAGCCCCTTGCGGTCGCGCGCTTCACATACCTCCAGCGGCGTCGAAACATAGATTTCGTAGAAGCCACCGTACTCGCTGATCATCGCGCGCACCGCCCGGCGCATCTCCGTGTAAGGCGCAATCGGTGCGCAAATGGCGATGCCGCCGTGCTTGGTGATTTCGGATGCGACGTAGCCGATGCGCTGAATGTTGATGTTGCGGTGTTCGCGCGAAAAACCGAGTTCACTCGACAAATGCTTGCGCACGAGATCGCCGTCCAGCAGCGTCACCGAACGCGTACCCAGTTCCATGAGCTTGGCGAGCAACGCGCGCGCGATGGTCGATTTGCCCGAGCCGGAAAGCCCTGTGAAAAACAGCGTAAAGCCGCGCTGCAGGCGCGGTAGATAACGCTTGTGCAGCTCCGCGGCGACCTCGGGATAAAGCACCGACGCCGGCAGGCGCTCGCCGCGCTCAAGGCTGGCACGAAGCTGCGCCTGCGAGATGGTATTGGCGCGGGTCGGGATCGTTACGAACTCGACGCCGATCTCGCGTGCGTTAGCATTGAGCTGTGCGAGATCGAGCCCTGCCGACTCGCTCAGCAGCACATGAGTGCAGCCGTGGTTCTTGTGCACGATCGCGCGCCATAGCAACTCGCGCAAGCGCGCTGCGGGCGGCGCATCCGAAGCGCAGCGCGATGC
>CAZAWU010000064.1:0-20138 GCA_964488915.1 uncultured Burkholderiales bacterium | reverse complement strand
AAGATTTACCGGCATCCGACGTTTTACGAATTGCCGGATGAAGTGAATCACATGTAGAGACAAAAGATGCTTGACACCGTGCGCAAGCACACGCCCCCTCACCCCAGCCCTCTCCCCGGGGCGAGGGAGAACTACCTCCTGCGCCTCGCCGACAACCCGCTCATCCTCGGCCAACGCCTTGCGGAATGGTGCGGCCATGCGCCAGTGCTGGAAGAAGACATTGCGCTCACCAACATCGCGCTCGATCTAATCGGCCAAGCGCGCTTGCTGCTCGCGCATGCGGCAGCGATTCGCGGAGATGGCGACGAAGACAGCCTAGCGTTCTTGCGCGATGTCGAAGCGTTTCGCAACGTCACACTAGTGGAACTGCCGAATGGCGACTACGCGCACACGACGGTGCGCAACGTGTTGTTCTTCGCCTATCAGTGCGAGTTGTGGCAAGGTTTATGCGCGTCGAGCGACGCGCAGCTCGCCGCGATCGCCGCAAAGTCTTTGAAGGAAGCGAACTACCATTGGCGTCACAGCGCCGATTGGCTGCTGCGCTTGGGCGACGGTACCGAGGAATCGCACACGCGCGCGCAAGCCGCGCTGGATGAGTTGTGGCGCTACGGCCGCGAATTGTTCGCCGATGACGAAGTCGATGCCGCCTCGGCGGAAGGCGGCGCCGGCGTGCTGCCCTCTTCGCTCGAATCCGCATGGCTCGCACGCGTACAGCCTGTGATCGCGCAGGCCACGCTCGCGATCCCGCCTGCGACTGCGTTCTGCTCACGCGGCAAGTTCGGCTATCACAGCGAGCACCTCGGTTACATCTTGGCGGAGATGCAGTTCATGCAGCGTGCGTATCCGGGGGCAAAGTGGTAAGCCTGGCGCACCAAGCGAAGATTCAAAGCAACGAGCGCCGCGTGCGCGCGCTGCTCGAACAGGTCACCGACCCGGAGATTCCAGTCGTCAACGTGATCGAGATGGGGATTGTACGGTCAATAGTATTTTCTGGCGATTCAATTCTCGTGCGACTGACACCGACATACTCCGGCTGTCCAGCGATGGAGATGATCGCGCAAGACATCCACGCGGCGCTCGCGCGTGGGGGCTTTGAGCGTGTGCAGATCGAAACAGTGTTGAGTCCAGCATGGACGACCGATTGGCTCAGCGATGCGGCGCGCGAGAAGCTGCGCAAGCATGGCATCGCACCGCCGACCGGCGAGAGTTGTGGTGATGCACATGCATCCTCTGTTGAATGTCCGCGTTGCGGTTCGCATGACACCGAGGAGTTGTCGCGCTTCGGTTCGACGGCATGTCAGGCGCTGCGGCGCTGTTCGGCTTGCAGAGAGCCGTTTGGGTATTTCAAGGTGATCTAGCCCATGCCTCGTAGGTTGGCGGTGAGCTTGCGAACCCCAACGCGCCCTGCGCAAACGTGATGACTTCGGAACATTTTCAACATCCTTCCCGGGTTACGCAGCGCGTCGGTGCGCTCGCTTACATCGCGGTAATGCTGAGCGGCGTACCTTCGCCCAAGTCATTCGCCGCGCCGCTATCCCAGGCTACAGGAGCCGAGCGTGACCCGGCACTTCCATAAGCTGCGCATCGCAGACATCCGTGCCGACACGCCGGATGCGAAAGTCCTCGCCTTTGCTGTGCCGGAAGCATTGACCGACGCTTACCATTTCACCCAAGGCCAACATCTCACGCTGCGCGCGTTCTTGGACGGCGAAGACGTGCGCCGCTCGTATTCGATCTGCTCCGCGCCGCATGAAGCTGCACTGCAAGTAGCGATCAAGCATGTCGCGGGCGGGCGTTTTTCCACTTACGCGCACGAACAGCTACGCGCGGGAGATGAGATCGACGTCATGCCGCCGGACGGGCGCTTTTACACCGCGCTCGATGCCGCGAATGCGAAGCACTATGTCGCGTTCGTCGCGGGTAGTGGCATTACGCCGGTGATTTCGTTAATCAAGGCCACGCTCGCCGTCGAGCCGCGCAGTCATTTCACCCTCATCTACGGCAATCGCAATATCGAATCGGTGATGTTTCACGAAGCGCTGGAAGATTTGAAGGACACGTATCTGCAGCGCTTCGCGCTGTATCACGTGTTTTCGCGCGAGCATCAAGAAGTCGATTTGTTCAATGGTCGGCTCGACGGCGCGAAGTGCAAGACATTGCTCGAAACCCTGCTGCCGCCGGCACGCATCGACGAAGCCTTCATCTGCGGGCCGCATTCGATGATCGACGAGATAAGCGCTGTCCTCGCTGCCGCGGGGATCGCGCCAGACAAGATTCACACCGAACGTTTCGGCACACCCGGGGAGCACACGGGCGCGCCGGCTAGTAACGAGGCTGCGATCGATGCGAGCGCGCGCGCCGCTGCGGTCACCATCATCGTTGACGGCGCACGCCGCGCAGTCCGCGTGCCGTTTGCCGGTGCGAGCATCCTCGACAGCGCGCTGCGCGCCGGCGCGGATCTGCCGTACGCCTGCAAAGGCGGCATGTGCTGCACCTGCCGCGCGAAACTCATCGCCGGTAAGGTGCGCATGGACAAGAACTATTCACTGGAAGCGCGCGAACTCGCGCAAGGCTTCATCCTGACCTGCCAATCGCATCCGCTAACCGACGCGGTCATCGTCGACTATGACGCGCGCTGAGCGCCGGCCAGCGCCCGCCCTGCCCGTGCAAAGCCGGTCCGCCCCGCGCAAAGGCCGAAACGCGCAAAGACGCCCCGGCGCCAACGGCGGGCAGCATGGCAAGATTCTCGAAGCTGCCGCGGAATTTTTCGCGGAGCAGGGCTTTGCAGCGGCGTCGACGGCGGCGCTCGCCGCGCGCTGCGGTGTCTCGAAGGCGCTGCTGTTCCACTACTACCCCAGCAAGGAGGCCATCTTGTTCGATCTGCTCGATGGCTATACCCGGCACTTGCTCGATGTGGCACGTCAAGCCGGCGCCGAATCCGGAACGGGGCGGCTCCACGCTCTGATACGCGCTTTTCTCGCCGCCTACGAATCTTCCCGCACGCGTCACATCGTCCTGCTGAATGACGTGAAATTCCTCGCGCCCGCCCAACGCGAGCGCGTGCTCGATCATGAACGCGAGTTGGTGCGGGCGTTCGCCTCAGCGCTACGCACGGCTTATCCGCAGCATGTCTCCGTAGCACGCGCTAAGCCGCTAGCGATGATGCTGTTCGGTATGATCAACTGGACGTTCACTTGGCTGCGCCCGCAAGGACGTATCCGTTATGCGGATTTCGCCGAAGCCGTGATCGGCATGCTGGAGAGCGGCATCAGCGGTGCGGGCAGGCATATCGCTTCGAGGACTACAAAGCAAAAGGCCGGCGCCGCTCGAGGCGGCGCCGGCCTTCGGTAAAACGAGGCCTTCGTTAGCGCTTGCGCTGACCCGCCAAGCCCAATACGGCTAGACCGACGCCGAGCAACGCCAGCGCGCCGGGAGCCGGCACCGCAGCATCGGGCGTGCGCACCGTCACACGGATGCTCTCAGTGTTGTCACCGCTGTTCGAATCCCAATAGTAGAGATTCAGTGCTCCCGTCGCCGGGGCAGGACCGCTGAAGAACGTGCCGACGTCGAAAAACCCACCCGCGATTTCGCCGACCAAACGGCCGAAAGGCAAGGACAAGCCGTGCTGGTTGTGCAAACCGAAGTTCGCTCCAATCTGCACACCTGCGGCTTGGCCGGATTCATCCGAACCGGTGGCCAGCAGCACACCCGTCAGTCCGTTCGCGTTCGACCAGCGCGGTAGAGCACCCGCACTCCACAAGTCGTTTCCGTTTGCGGAAATGGTGATGAGATCTCCGATCGTGACGTTGCCAGCCGCTGCGCCCACGCCGCCGCCGGTGCTGTTCTGTTGCGCAAACACGTCCACGGTAATGCTGCCCGCCTGAGCGGCGACCGGCAAGCAGGCCGCGATGAGAGCGACCGCTAGGTTTCTTTTCATCATTGCCTCTTCTCAAGTTGGTAAAAAGGTTGTTAATTTCTGTTAAGCAAAAATCAATCCATGACAATTTTTATTTTATTATCAAATAGTTATTATTTCGCCACGGTACTTCGTGTAAGATTTGCTGACACCGATACCAGCCCGTGCCATGGTTCGTAAAGCACTGTGAGCGACAGCAGCGTGGCGCCAGGGTTAAAGCGGGGGTATCCTCTCAACAATAACAGCCAAAGCCATTTCTTAGCACATACCAAAAGATGTATGGATAGCGCCAGCATTTTTCAGCACTGCGTGAACGGCGCCATGCTCGGCATGATGTACGCGCTCGTCGCTGTCGGGTTCACGCTGTTTTTTGGCGTGCTAGACGTCATCAAGTTCTCGCACGGCGATGTGCTGATGCTCGGCGCATTCACTGCGCTCACCGCCGGCCTCGGCTTGAGCAGCGCGGGGATCGAACAACCGCTGCTGCAGCTTGCTCTCATGTTGGCCGCCGGCATCGCGCTCACTGCGTTGGTCGGCGCGCTGGTGGGCCGCTACCTGGTGCTGCCGCTGAAAGGCGCACCGGCGCTCAACACGCTACTCATCACGCTCATGTTTGGCACCGCACTGCGCGAGGCCGTGCGCGTGTTCTATCCGCAAGGCTCCAACCCGAAACCGTTCCCGCCTTTACTGCCGAGTGACGCCCTGCAGTTCGGCGCATTCGCGCTGCGTATCGACAGTTTGCTGCTGCTCGCCTTCGGCGCGATCGTCATCGCCGCCACGCACTGGCTGATCACGCGCACCAAGCTAGGGCTGGCGATTCGCGCGGTGGCGCAAGACGAAGAAACCGCCAAGACCATGGGTATCAACTACACCAAGATCGTGCTGATCACCTTCGCGCTCGGCTCCGCGCTGGCGGCGCTGGCCGGCATCATCAACGGCCTGTACTACAACGAGATCAATTTTTCCATGGGCTTGAGCCTCGGCGTGATCGGCTTCGCCGCGGCGATCGTTGGCGGCTTGGGTAATTTCTACGGCGCCATCATCGGCGGCTTTTTGTTCGCCGCGCTGCAAACCATTGGCGCGGTCGCGCTGCCGTTCGGCAGCAGCTACAAGGATGTGTTCGCCTTCGCGATGGTGATTGCATTGATGGCGTGGAGGCCGACGGGGTTGATCGCAGAGCAGGAGGCGCAGAGGGTTTAGCGATGCGCGCTGCTGAACGAACCGAAAGAAGCACTCGTCCTTCGCGCACAGGCGGGGACCCAATCGTTTGTGCGCGCCATGCGGCCTCCGCCTGCGTGGGGGCGACGACCAGAGCGTTGCCAGTCAGCGGTCCGCACGACACTGCCTCAGGGCCGCCTCGCCGGAGCCAAATCTGACCCTCCTCACGATCACCGCCGCCCTCATCACCGCCTACACTGCGGTGCTGCTGCACGCCGAAGATCAGCGCATGATCGGCGCGCTCATCGCGCTTGGCTTTGCCGCAGTAGCGGCGGCGGCGAAGCTCGGCCTGCTGCGCCGCTTGAGTAAGGCAGGGCGCGCGCATCCACGCGCACTGCCGTTACTCGCCATCGCCGCGCTGATCGTGCTCGTCATCGTGCTGCGCGAAGATCATTTCGCGCTGCTCATGATCGCTACGACCGTGCTCTACAGCGTCGCCTGCTGGGGTTTGAACTTGCAGTTCGGCCAAGCGGGCGTCGTGAATTTCGCCGGCGCGGCATTCTTCGGCACCGGCGCGTACACTACCGCGGTGCTCGCCGCGCACACTGCGCTGCCGCATTGGCTGATCGTAGTGCTCGGTGGCGCGCTGGCGGCGCTGCTCGGCTCTCTCTTGATTCTGCCGATCCTACGCACGCGCGGGCACTACGCGGCGTTGATCACGATCGCGTTCGGCATTCTGTTCAAAACTTTCCTCGAAGTGAACGACACACTCGGCGGGCCGCAAGGCTTGAAGCTGCCGGGATTCGAATTGTTCGGCTGGAAGTTCAACGACAACATCGCAATGCAGATAAACGGTGGTGAACACGAAGTTTCTTTCTACGTCGCCTACATCGCGCTCGCGCTGCTGCTCGCGATCTTCGCCTTCATCTTGGTGCGGCGCTTGGAACATTCCTGGATTGGGCTCAACTTCGACGCCGTGCGCATGGATGAACTCGCGGCGACTACATTCGGCATCAACCCGGCGCGCTGGAAAATCACCGCGTTTTCCATCGGCAACTTTCTCGCGGGACTGGCGGGCAGCGTCCACGGCATGCTGCTCGGCTTCATCGCCCCAAACAACTTCACCTTTGGCGACTCGCTCATCATGCTCTCGATCATCTTGCTCGGCGGGCTAGGCAGCGTGTGGGGCGTGCCGCTTGCTGCCGCGATCGTGCTCATCATTCCCGAGAAGCTGCAAGCGATCCAAGAGTACCGCTTTCTGCTGTTTGCGCTGTTGGTGATCGCAGTGCTACTGCTGCGCCCGCAAGGGTTGATCCCACGCGCCACGCGTAAGCTCGCGGCGCAGGTGAAATGAGCGCACTGCTTACTTGCCGCGGGCTCACGCGCCGCTTCGGCGGTGTCACCGCGCTCGACGGCCTCGACCTCGATGTCACGCGCGGCGAGATCCTCGGTCTAATCGGACCGAATGGCTCGGGCAAAACGACTTTCTTCAACGTACTGACCGGCATCTACGCGCCCTCGGCCGGGCGCATCGAGTTCGAAGGGCGCGACATCACCGGCGGCGCGCCGCAGCAGGTCTACCGCGCCGGCGTCGCCCGCACGTTCCAGCGCTCGCGCATGAATCTGGAACTGTCGATCTTCGAGAACATCATGATCGGCAACCACAAGCGCTTGAACGCGGGCCTGTGGTTCAACCTGCTGCAACGCCGCGCGCTCGCGGATGAAGTCGCGCGCGCATACGCTCAAACCCGTGAACTCGTGCAAACGTTCGACGCGCCGCTCGCGGACAGACTCGACGAACCGATGGCGGGCTTCAGCATGATCGATCGCCGCCGCGTAGAAGTGTGCCGCGCGCTCATCAGTCAGCCCAAGCTGCTGCTGCTGGATGAGCCCTCCGCCGGCATGACGCACGAGGAAACGCGCGCGCTGATGGACGACATCCTGCAAGCGCGCGAACGCATCGCGGGTCTTACCATCATCATCGTCGAGCACGAAATGGGTGTCATCGAGCGCATCACCGATCGCTGCGTTGTGCTGAACTTCGGACAGAAGATCGCGGAAGGAAAGTATCGCGAAGTGGCGAAGGATGCGAAGGTACAGGCGGCGTATCTTGGTGTGGTCGAAGGAGAAGGTGTGAAGGCGTAGTGGCTTCTAAATATACTATCTATAGGTGGTTTCGATCACTCTCTATAAATCTGATCTTCAGACTTATACTCTGAAAGCAATATACTCATTCACGCATTCGCTAACCGATGTCCCCCCTCTCCATCACCCGCCTCACCGCCGGCTACGACAAGGCCGACGTACTGCACGACGTGAGCCTGCGCGCAGAGGCGGGGAAGATCACATGCCTGCTTGGCGCCAACGGTTCGGGCAAGAGCACTCTGATTCGCGCAATTTTGAATTTGACCCCGCCGCGCGCAGGGAAAATCACCCTTGGTGACGCCGAGATCACGCACCGCGCGACACACGAAATCGTGCGCACGGGCATCGCGTGTATTCCCGAAGGCCGTAAAGTCTTTCCGAAAGCGACAGTCGAGGAGAACTTGCGGCTCGGCGCTTACATCGAAGACGATGCTCAGGCCGTGTCGGAGCGCATGCAGCGCGTCTTTGATATTTTCCCGCGCCTGGCTGAGCGACGCGCACAGCTCGCCGGCACCATGTCGGGTGGCGAGCAAGCGATGGTGTCGATCGGGCGCGGTTTGATGGCGGCGCCGAAAGTGTTACTCATCGACGAGCCTTCGCTCGGCCTCTCACCGCTATTCGTGCAGGAGAATTTCAAGGTCATTCAGCGCATCAACCAGCTTGGCGCGACGGTGTTTCTGGTCGAACAAAACGTGCGTCAAACACTTAACATCGCACATTATGGCTACGTGCTCGCGCAAGGCCGCGTGGTCGCACAGGGCACCGCCGGCGAGCTATCGCGCGACGCACAGGTGCAGGCGGCGTATTTCGGTTAGCGCCTAGGCCGGCCGATGGGGAACACTGTGTTCGTGTCGTATCAGCGCGCAGATGCGCTGTTCGCCGCCCACGCGCTTGGTTACGCCCTGCGTCACGCGGGACACGAAGCGTTCGTGGACACTGGAAGCATCGCAGGCGGCGAGCTTTATCAGCAAGCAATCGGCAACGCGATTGCTCGGACCAACGTGATGCTCGCGCTGGTCGGGCCAACCTTCAACTTTGCACGGTTGAGCGAACCGGCGAGCGTCATCGCCTACGAGTGGCGCCGTGCGCAGTTTCATGGTTGTAGCGTAGTGCCAGTGCTCGTCGACGGCGGCGCAATGCCAACGGATGCCGTTCTGCCCGCGCATTTGCGCTGGTTCACCAGGCGCAATGCTTACGCGCTACGGCGCGAATCGCTGTCGAGCGACATTGACGCGCTCGTCGATGCCGTGCCGCTACTCGCCGCCACGCCACGCGGCGCCGCCCGCGTGCTCTGGGTCGACGACCACCCGGCCAACAACGAAGAAGAGCGCCGCGCGCTGCGCGAGCATGGCATCGGCTTCGACAACGTAGTCTCCACAGCCGAAGCGCTCGAGCAAATCGCCAACGGCAGCTACGACCTAGTGATTACCGATCTTGGCCGCGAAGGCTCGTCCGATCGTTCGCCGATAGCCGGCGCGGCATTGCTGCAGGATCCCGCGTTGCGCCAAGGTGCACCGCCGGTAATCGTGTACGGCGGTATCGGGGCAGTGAAACAGAAGGCGCTGCTGATGCGGCAAGGCGCGATTGGCGTCACAGATGTCCCGCGCGAGCTTGTCGAACTGGTCTTGCGTACTCTGGGCCGCACGCCCGAAGTCGCCCAAGAACCAAGTCGTGAGTTTTAGCGCACCAAACACCTCATTGCGCGATGAGTACTTGATCGGAAACCACATGACTCTCCACTCGTATAAAACACTTGAGTGCCAAACTCCAGCGCCGCATGTTCTGCTTATCCGCCTGAATCGGCCCGAAGTGCGCAACGCTTTCAACACCGCGATGGGTCGCGAAATGCTCGACTTGTGGACGCGCCTGACCGAAAACGCGGATGACTATCGCTGCGCCGTCCTCACCGGCGCGGGCGATCAAGCGTTTTGCGCCGGCGCGGACCTAAAGGAGCGCAACGGCATGACGCAAGAAGCGTGGCGCGCGCAGCATGAGTTGTTCGAGCGCGCCTTCTGGGCACTCGGCGACCTACCGTTGCCGGTGATCGCCGCGGTGAACGGCCCGGCCTACGCGGGCGGGTGCGAACTCGCGCTCCTGTGCGATTTCATTTATGCCGTGCGCACCACGCGCTTTGCGCTGACCGAGACCTCGCTCGGCATCATCCCCGGCGCGGGCGGCACGCAGAATCTGCCGCGTGCGGTGGGCGAGCGGCGCGCAAAAGAAGTCATCATGACGGCGAAACCGTTTTCTGCGGAGGAAGCGTTCGCTTGGGGAATGGTGAATCGCCTATGCGAACCTGGTCAGGTGCTATCTGCAGCGCTTGAAACCGCGAGCGCAATCGCCGCCAATGCGCCGCTGGCAGTGCGCCAAGCGAAGAAATCGATCCGTTACGGCGGGCAGATGGAGATTCGCACCGCGTATCGATTCGAAGTCGAGGCTTACAATCACCTCGTGAACACGGACGATCGCCGCGAGGGCATCACGGCATTCAACGAAAAACGCAAACCGCAATTCAAAGGCCGATAGCCGGCCAACGGAGGAACCCCTATGACCAGCAGCCGCCCTCAAGCTATCGGCACGCAGCTTATTCAGAACGACCGCGCCATCGTCACGGAATGGCGTTTCGCTCCAGGCGCCGAAACAGGCTGGCACCGTCACGGTTATGACTACGTCGTCGTGCCGCAAACCGACGGCAAGCTGTTGCTGGAAACCAAGGAGGGCAATCAACTCGCCGAGCTACGCTCGGGAAAGCCCTATTTTCGCAAGGTGGGTGTTGAGCACAACGTCGTAAACGCAAACGACTACGAGTTCGTGTTTATCGAGGTAGAAATCAGGTAGAACGCGCACATGCCTTAGCCGTCATTCAGGCGCGAGCCGGAATCTAGGCGCGAGGCAAGGAAACCCTGAATTCCTGGCTTGCGCCGGAGTGACACGACGCGGTCAGCGGATGGATGCGCATGCTAGTGTATTGCTTCACTCTTAGTGCTACTTATGTGAGCATCCATGCAGGCGGGAGCACGAACAAAAATGGCGAGAATCGAGTCAGACAAGGCGCAAACCGCAGCGAGGTTGAACACCTCGCGAGGATTTGCAACGCGGTGTGGCTCGATTTCTCGCCATCTTTTGTGGCATTAAGAGTGAAGCACTACACTAGCCGCTCCACCCCACCCACTCACGCACCCCGCGCCCCATGACCCACGCTAAATCCTCGCCCTTGAGCCAGGCGAACGATTTCGTGAACATGTCGATGCACTCGCGGTAAGTGCACGGCATGCGGCTCAAGTCCGTGCCCCAGAAGGTGCGGCGCGGACCGAAGGCATCGAACAGCTTGCGCGCGGTCTCATGCAAGTCGCCGAACGGATAGTCTTGTGTCGACAGCGCCGGTAGTCCCGACGCCTTGACCGCGACGTTCGGATAGTTGGCGAGCGCGAGCACGTTTGGCAGATCCTGCAGCACTTGCGGCGCCTTCTGATTCACCGGCAGACCTGAGTGATCAATGGTGAGCTTCAGCTCGGGGTATTGGCGCGCAACGCGCTCTAAATGGTTCATCGACCCCGGCGCGAGCACCATTACGGGGACGCCGTGCTCCTGTGCCGCGGCCCAGAGCCAGTCGGCTGAACCGTCGGTCAAAAAATGTCGGTTGTGCTCGTTGTGAAAAGTAAAACGCATGCCGAGCATGCCCGGCTGCCGCTTCCAGGCAGCGACCTTGTTCCGGTTAGCGGCGTCTTTCAAGTCGAAACGGCCCATCACGGCAAAGCGCGCGGGGTAGAGCCGCGCGGCTTCGAGCGCGAGATCGTTGCGATCGCCTTCCCAGGAGGGAGGCACGAGGATCGCGCGATCGACCTTAGCGAGATCCATCTCCAACAACAGCGCCTCCTTGGTTACGGGGTATGGCCGCTGCGCTTCGCCTTCGCGCCCAGCGGGCCAAGGACGTTCTCGACTGTTCGCGCCCCAGAGATGCAGTTGCGCATCGACGATCTGCATGCAGCCTCCGTTTTGTCAACGTTGCCACGCAACGAGATTGCGATGCTAACATTGTGTTAGCCGCTCGCGTGCCTCACTCGAACAAGGCAGACGTGGTCGCGCCGCGCGGCGTTTCCCAGCGCGTCAATATTCAGGAGGAGGATCGCACATGAGAGACCAACGCATTGTACGAGTCAGCTTGGCCGCGGCTTGCCTCGCGCCGCTGCTTTCGATCGCCGAACCACCGCCGGTGACGGAGGACATGCTGCTCAACGCGGCGAAGGACGCCGACAATTGGATCACCTATGGGCGTGACTACGCCAATACGCGCTTCAGCCCCCTCGCGCAGATCGATCCGAGCAACGCGAAAAAGCTGAGCGCGCAGTGGAGTTTTTCCTTCGGCGTACTCGACGGCCAGACCACCACGCCGCTGGTGAACAACGGCGTCATGTATGTCACCGCGTCGTGGAGCAAGCTGTTCGCGCTCGACGCCAAGACCGGCGAAATGCTGTGGCGCTACGATCATACGCTACCGGAAGATGTGGCGAAGTACGCGTGCTGCGATGTGGTGAATCGCGGCGTAGCGCTGTATGGCGAGAACGTCTATCTAGCCACGCTCGATTTGCATGTGGTCGCCCTCAATGCGAAAACCGGCAAGGTTGTGTGGGATCAGAAGCTCGGTGACTATCAAGAAGCTTATACGTTCACCGTGGCGCCGCTCGCGGTCAAGGGCAAGATCGTCGTCGGCACCTCGAACGGTGAGTACCCTGTGCGCGGCTTTATCGAAGCGCTCGACGCGGCGACCGGCAAATCAGTGTGGCGCACCTACACTGTACCGGGCAAGGGCGAGCCGGGTAACGACACCTGGGGCGGCGATTCATGGAAGTATGGCGGCGGCTCAGCCTGGGTCACTGGCGCATACGATCCCAACGCCAACACGCTGTATTGGGGCACCGGCAATCCTGCACCGGATTGGGACGGCGAAGCGCGACCAGGCGATAATTTGTATACCAACGCCACCCTCGCACTCGATCCTGACACCGGCAAAATCAAGTTCCACTTCCAATACACGCCGCACGATCTGTGGGACTACGACGGTGTCAACGAGCAAGTGCTCACCACGGTGCGCGGCAAAAAAGCGTGGGTGCACGCGGATCGAAACGGCTTCTTCTATGCGATCGATCGCAGCAACGGCAAGTTCATCTACGCGAAGCCGATTTCCGAAGTGAATTGGGCGAAGCTCGACGACAATGGCCGGCCGATCGTCAATCCGGAGAAAATGCCGACGCGCACGAAGAAGGCAATGGACGTCTGCCCCGGGCCGAACGGCGGCAAAGAGTGGAACCCTATGGCGATCAACCCGCAAACCAACGTCGTCTACATGCCGCTGCGCGAAGTATGCGTGACGGATTTGCAGAGCTTGCAGCAAGAAGCCAAGAAAGGCGAACCGTATTGGGGCGTGAAGTCGATCAACTTCAAGCGCGGCTACGGACGCATCCTGGCGATGAACGCGGAAACGGGCGATGAACTGTGGCAGGTCAAGATGCGCTCCCCGGTCATGAGCGGCATGTTGGTGACCGGCGGCAATGTCGTGTTCGCCGGCACCCCGGAAGGAGAGTTCATGGCGCTGGACGCGAAGTCCGGCCAAGAGCTATGGAAGCATCGCGTTGGCTCCGGCATCGTCGGCGGGCCGATCACTTATGCGGTCGACGGTAAGCAATATGTTGCGGTGCCATCAGGCTTCGGCGGCTGGATCGGCTGGGCAACCATCGGTGACGGCGGCGCGCCTCACCTTAAAAACTTGCCGAAGGGCGGGTCTTTGCACGTGTTTGCGCTGCCGAACGACTAATATCTCCAGGACCGACAGAGACAACCAATAGCCCTCTCCCTTCCCAGGGGAGGGTTGCTTTTGCGGGTAGTCCAACCCCTACGCGAATTTCAGTGTCTCCTGAGCGCGGCATGGCCTGGCTGCTGATAGGCTGGCAGCGTGACCTCCTCCTGACAAGATCATGCACGCTTCAGCGAAGACCCTCGGCGCAACCACTGACAGCGCTGCAAACGGCACCTATAGACCCGAACCGTCCGTTTTCCGCGATTGGGTGCGCGCCGAGCCCGGTGCGCGCTTTCGCTCCGAGGCCGGCCGCTATCACCTCTACGTCATGTATGGTTGCCCATGGGCGCACCGAACGTTAATCATGCGTACACTCAAAGGTCTTGAGCGTGCCATCGGTGTAACCGCGGTTCACTATCATTTGGTCAAAGAGGAGGGCTGGCGCTTCTCGCCGGAGGAGGCTGATCCGCTTTACGGCTTGCGCTACTTGCGCGAGCTTTACAACATCGCCGTGCCGAGCTACGGGGGCCGCGTCACGGTGCCCTTGTTGTGGGACAAGCACGAACGAACCATCGTCAACAATGAATCCGCGGAGATCATGCGCATGTTCAACAGCGCATTCAACGCATTCGCCACGCGGCCAGAAATCGATCTCTACCCCGAACCCTTGCGCCCTACGATCGATCAGTGGAATGAGCGCATCTGCGCTGCAATCAACGTGGGGGCCTACGCCGCTGCCTTCGCTCGAAACCAGTCAGCATACGAGCAAGCGGTCCTCAGCTTTTTTGAGGCGCTAGACGAACTGGAAGGGCACCTCGGCACACACCGCTACCTCGCCGGCACGCAGCCGAGCGAAGCTGACTGGCGGCTCTTCCCGACACTCATCCGATTCGAGTGGGTGTACCACGCTTTGTTCAACTGCAACCTGCGGCGGCTCGTCGACTATCCGAATCTCTACGCCTACACGCGTGAGTTGTACCAATGGCCCGGCATCGCAGAAACAGTCAATGAGTATCACATCCGCCAGGGCTACTTCACGAGTTTTCTAGAACTTAACCCGACGGGTTTCGTGCCAATTGGGCCGCGCATCGATTTCAAGCTCCCGCACGGGCGCGGCTGAGTTTAGAATTGAGGGCGTACCCTCAAAGAGGCACGCCCATGTCCAGCGCGATACAACTCACCAGAGATCTCGTGCGTTTCAACACCATCAACCCTCCGGGTGATGAACGTTTATGCGCGCAGCATCTCGGCCGCATCTACGAGCAAGCGGGGTTTAAGATCAGCTATCACGAGTTCGCGGACAAGCGCACCAGCTTGGTGGCGCGCATCGGCGGCTCGGCGGATAAGAAGCCGATCTGCTTCACCGGTCACATCGATATCGTGCCGCTCGGCATGAAAACGTGGAGCAAAGATCCGTTTGCCGGCGAGACCGATGGCGACAAGATGTACGGGCGCGGTGTGAGCGACATGAAGGCAGGCGTGGCAGCGTTCACCATCGTCATGCAGCAGTTGGCGAAACGGCTCGAGCGTTCACCGGGTGTGATCGTGGTCATCACCGCGGATGAAGAAAAAGGCTGCGGCGGCGCCAACCATCTGGAAAGCTCAGGCGTACTTGGCCACGCTGGCGCCATTGTGGTAGCGGAACCAACCGGCAACTATCCCATGGTCGGCCACAAAGGCGCGTTTTGGGTGTGCGCGAAAACGCGCGGCAAGACCGCGCACGGTTCCATGCCCCACTTGGGCGATAACGCCGTATACAAGGCTGCGCGCGCCGTGGCAAAACTCGAGACGTACGACTTTGGCAAACCGCACACGCATCCGGCGCTGGGGTTGCCTTCGCTCAACGTAGGCGTATTCCAGGGCGGGCTCAACTACAACTCGGTGCCAGACGAAGCGATGGTCGGCATCGACATGCGCACCACGCCTAACCAAGATCACGCCAAGATCAAGGCCGATCTGCAGCGCCACCTCGGCATCGACGTCGAACTAGAGGCAGTGATGGATGTCGAAAGCGTTTATACCGATCCGAACGATCCGTGGATGCGACACGTGTTCGACACCGTCACGCCCTATCTTGGCAAGCGTCCCGAGCCGATCACGGGGCCGTTTTTCACCGACGCAGCGGCGCTGCGCAAGGCATTCCAGTCGCCGCCCACTGTGATCTTGGGTCCGGGCGAAGCTGCGCAAGCGCATCAAACCGACGAATTTGCGCATATGAGCAAGATCGAGCAGTCGGTGGAATACTTCACCACCATCGCCCAGCGGTGGTGCGGCATATAGAGACCTGTGCGGCGAATCGCAAACACTCATCGGAAAGGAGTGCCTTTTGAGCAAAGCAAACGGTGTCGGCACGAGCGCGAATCCTTGGAAACTCAAAACCCCGCCTGGCAGTGCGGAGTTCGAAGCTTACCGAGACGACAGCGCGCAGCCACCCGCGCTTGTGGTGCAAGTCGGCAAGACGCAGTTGCGCTACCACGCTCGCTGCATCGAGGATCTGCACGTGATGCTCAAGAAGCATGGCGACTGGATGCTTCTCGGCGGCGCGGATGAGCAAAAGCCCGCGGCCGAGGGCACGGTGGAAGCTTGGGGCCGCTCGACTAGCAATCCCGTGAAGGGTTGGTACGGACTTAAGAAAGGACTACGCGGCCGTTTCGGTGTTTATGTCCCGCCCGTGCTGGAGGCGCTTGGCTTAGCGGAAGTCGAACACAATCCCAAGAACAATCGCATGCGCGCCAAATAGCGCCGCTACGAATGCGCGTTGGCCAGCGCTGCGGGCCTGGTCTTGCGGCGCGTCACCAGATGCGTCAGCAGTGTACGTAGCTTGGCGGGACGCACCGGTTTATGGATCAAATAGAAACCGCTCTGCTCCGCTTCGCGCAGCCGGTCCGGAGCAGTATCTCCAGTGACCAGGATTCCGGG
Organism: uncultured Burkholderiales bacterium; assembly: GCA_964488915.1. Classification (GTDB taxonomy): domain Bacteria; phylum Pseudomonadota; class Gammaproteobacteria; order Burkholderiales; family JALYOK01; genus CADEHE01. The sequence goes on along the minus strand of CAZAWU010000064.1, from coordinate 4,206 downwards.
TATCGAATCGCCGAAGCGCGCACGCAAAGCACGGATCACGTCAATACCGTTGGCCTCCTCACGCAGCCGGTAATCGCTAATGATGACATCGGGCGCCTTGCCCGCTTGTTCGACAACGGAAAGCGCAAGCGCTTCGCTTTCCACCGCAGCGACTTCGCATTGCCAGCCGGCCAATAGCCCACGCATACCCTCGAGGATCGGCCCCTCGTCGTCGATTACCACAACGAAGGTGCCGGCGAGCGCCTGCCCGGTCAATTCCGCCGCTTCGGTTCGTTCGCGCACCACGCGTGCCGCCGAGCCGAGCGGCACACTCAGATAGAAGACCGAACCCTTGCCTACTACCGAGCGCAGCCGAACGCGCGCGCCGATCAGCTTCGCCATGCGCTCGACGATCGCCAACCCTAACCCGAGTCCTTTGCTGCGATCTCGTTCGGGATTGCTCAACTGGAAGAACTCTTGGAAGATGTCGCGCTGGCGCTCCAACGGCACCCCGGGGCCGCTGTCCCAAACCTCGATGCGAACCGAATCGCGCTGACGGCGGCAACCCACCACGACACCGCCACGTGTCGTGTAGCGCACCGCGTTGGAAACAAGGTTGACGATGATGCGCTCCAACAGCAGAGGATCGGTGCAGACGATCTGCTTGCACGGCATCACCGAAAATTCGATGTCTTTGGCGCGCGCGGTCCCGCTGAACTCCACCCGCAACCGGTCGAACAAGTTCTTGATCGGAAAATCTACCGGATTGGCATGCAGCACGCCCGCGTCGAGCCGAGAGATGTCGAGCAGCGCGTTGAACAGACTCACCATCGCGCTCACCGAAGTTTCGATGTTGTGCACGATGCGGCTGACTTCGGGGTAGTGGATGCGCTGCTTGAGGTCGGTCACGAACAGCATTAGCGCATGCATGGGCTGGCGCAGATCGTGGCTGGCCGCTGCGAGAAAACGCGACTTCGCCATGTTGGCGCGCTCGGCTTCGTCTTTCTGCGCGAGCAGATTTGCCGTTGCGTCGTTGACGCGGCGCTGCAGGTTCTCCTGCGATGCTTTCAAGCGCGCCGCCATGTCGTTGATGCCGTTTTCGAGCTTGGCAAACTCGCCTCCGGAGTCCACCGGAATGCGCGTGTCCAAGTCACCTGCAGCAAGGCCTTCCACCGCTTTGGCGAGACGGCCGATCGGCAGGGTAATTTCGCGCCCCAGCCGCAACGCCAGTGCCGCCGCGGCCGATAGACAGATCACCCACAGCGCCACGAGAAACCCCAGTTCGCGCCACAAGCGCTGCAACGCCACGTGCTGCGAAACTTCGACGCTCACTTTTCCGAGCACACCGGAAGCGAACATGCTCGCACTTTCCTGCCCACTCGCGGCCGATTTCAGATCAAGCGGCTGATCATCGATCGGCCACGCCACGACCACAGGCACGCCGGCCGATGCAGCGGCGGAGTTGCCCAAGCGTACCAGCTCCGCCCCACGCTGATCGGTGACGGTAACTTGCCGCATACCTTGTTCGAGCAGCAACAAGCGCGCTTGTTGCTCGAGTTGCGCACGGTCACCGCTTTGCACGGCTGCGGCGGCACGCATAGCGAACTGGCGGGCCAGCGACAACGCATGCGCTCGCTGCTCGTCCGCAACACCCAGCGAGCGCACGATCGCGAAGTAGCTGATTAGCACGAGCGCGGTCAGCAACGCGGGTGCGAGCGCGAGAAACAAAACGCGTTTCTTGATCCCCCAGCGAGTCATGCGTCTCCAAGTGGGCGAGAGTCGAGGCGACGGCGCGCCTTGTACCCGCCTTCGCCGCATCTTGGCAATCACGTGCGACGCCGTCAAGCCGGTCAACGGCTTAGAACTTTCGCTCTATGCCGAATGGCCTAGTGGCATGAAATGGCCATGCACATGCGGCTTCTGGACTATCTCCTCTTGCCGACGCGAGCGGCGCCGCGGAACCGATACTGAGAACATGGACGATTTATTACAAGTATTGTTGTCGTGGGCGGTCGTGCTCTCCGGGTATCCGGCGCCCGCGGAGCCGCCCCAGCTCGTGCGCGTGCCGCACGCCTTCATGGTGGAGCGTGCGTGCAACCGGCGTGAGTGCCGCGTGCTGGGCTGGTACGCGGGCGGGCGCGAAATCTACGTCGACGAACGCCTCGATCCAGAAAGCGATCTGTTTCACAGCTCGATCGTCGTGCACGAAATGGTGCACTACCTGCAGAATGAAGCGGCACGAGTGGCTTTTGTGACCAACTGCAAAGAGGCGCTCACGCTGGAGCGCGAAGCCTACTCCGTGCAATCCGCCTATCTAACCCGTTACGGCATGTATCGGCCAGTCGGCGCCGCCAGCGCCTCGGCGACTTGTCAGGATGCGCCACCGCTAGCAGCGGCAGCGCGCGAGTAGCGCGGACTTCTTGGCGCCGTGCGGGACTGCGTCACGGGTTTAACTGACTGCGCAGGACGGCGTCCCGGGTTTAGTTGAGTGCGCGGGACTACGTCCCAGATCTAATTGAGTGCGCGGGACTGCGTCCCGCGCGTGCCCGTGCCGAAACCTGGCGTGCCGTGCAGTCGTTGCGCGGCGAGAACGGCCTCGGTGCGGTTGCGCACGTTCAGCGCACGGAACACCGCCGCCAGGTGAATCTTAATAGTGCCTTCGCTGAGGGCGAGATCGCGTGCAATCTCTTTGTTCGATTTTCCCTGTTCCAGCAGGCGCAGCACTTCGATCTGCCTTTCGGTTAGGCCGTCCACGCGGCTATGACCGCCGAAAGCCGGGCTCGTGGGCTGCGCCGCACGCGGCGCTGGCGCCACGCGGCTGAGCAACTGCGGCGGCAGGTACACACCGCCCTCCAAGACCAAACGCAGCGCCCCGAGCAACACCGCGGCGGGCGAGGACTTCGGCACGAAACCCAGCGCCCCTGCATCGAGTACCGCTTCGATGTCGTCGCAGTCTTCGGAGGCTGATAGCACGACGATCGGCAGCGCCGGAAAACGCTGGCGAAACACGTGTACGGAATCGATACCCCGCACATCGGGCATCTTCAAGTCGAGCAGTGCAAGATCGAGATCGGGGTGTTCTTGTGCGAGCGCCAGCGCCTTGCTCAAGCTTTCGGCCTCGACGATGGCGGTGTCTGGGCCGAGTTCGTTCAAGATGTGACGCAACGCCTGCCGGAACAGGGCATGGTCATCGGCCAACAGCAGTTTCATAGCAGCCTCCAGATTAGAACTCCAATTCCCTCAGTCGAGCGGAGAGCGGAGCGACGGCGCTCGTCGAGCGAGAAGGCGGCACCGCAATTATCGTTCTGCGCATCAGGGGTGGCCTATTCACACGTTAGTATACGTTGCCAACCGGTCAAGCCACCGAGGCGCAGCGCAAGCAAAATCTTAGTATACCCCCCGCCCCCCTTTCCCCTACTGGACGGGGTGGACGCGCCCGGTACTACGCCGCTTGACGCTTGCGCGAGCCGGAGCGTATAAGCTTTCACAGGGCGGCTCTGAAGGTAAAACTACCCAACAAGCACAAGCCGCCGCCGCTCAGGAGGAGAGAAGCATGCTGCGCAAGGATGGTGTCGCTCACGCCGAGCGCGTCTACACCGCTGTCCGCTGGTCCGATCCGTCCACACCGCCCGCGAGCCAAGAGAAGGACCGCTTGCTGCGTTCATGGCAGCGCTCGCTCGAAGGCTACGGGCTCGATCCGGGGCGTACCGCGCAGCCTCGCATCCTCACCGGCTCCAGCCTGCGTGAACGGCAGGAACCGCTCGAGGCGTTCCTGCGCATCGCCCGGCACGGCGTGCGCCGCCTCTACGAGCACGTGCGCGATGCCAATTATGTGGTACTGCTAACCGACGTGGACGGCGTCACCATCGATTTCGTCGGCCAGCCCTCGCTCGACAAGGAGCTGAAAAAAGCGGGCTTGTATTTGGGCTCGGTCTGGACCGAATCCGCCGAAGGCACCTGCGGCGTAGGCACTACGATCATTGATAAAGTGCCGATTACCGTGCACAAACGCGAGCATTTCCGCGCGCCGAATACTACGCTTACTTGCAGCGCCGCGCCCATTCTCGATGTGGATGGCAGCGTGCGTGCGATTTTGGACGCGTCCGCCCTGTACTCGCCCGACGACAAACGCAGCCAAAATCTGGTGTTGAAGTTTGTCGTGCTCGCCGCCGACATGATCGAGAACGCCTATTTCCTCGATCGCTTCAAGCACGCGTGGGTGCTGCA
>CAZAWU010000063.1:10743-20163 GCA_964488915.1 uncultured Burkholderiales bacterium | reverse complement strand
GCAAGCATCAAACCTCGTTAGTATACCCGTCGATCCCTGCATGAGAAACGGCTCCACGCGTGTATAGGCAAAAGACCAGCTTAGAATCAATAAGTTCAATCCCTGGACTTAGTCCAAGGAGCGCTCGTGCCGCGCGTTGACGTCCTGGTTATCGGCAGCGGTTTGGCCGGTATCGCGCTGGCTTTGCGCTTGGCTGACCGGCGTAAGGTCGCCTTGATAACCAAGCAGCATTTGATCGGCGGGGCCAGCGCTTGGGCACAAGGCGGCATCGCCGGCGTCTTGAGCGAAGGCGATAGCGTCGACCAGCACGTGCACGACACCCTGGTGGCCGGTGCCGGTTTGTGCGACGAGGCGATGACGCGCTTCATCATCGAGCGCAGCCGCGACGCTATCTATTGGCTGATCGAGCGCGGCGTGCCGTTCACCAAGGACAGCGAGAGCGCGATCGGCTACCACCTGACGCGCGAGGGTGGCCACAGCCAGCGCCGCATCATCCACGTCGATGACGCGACCGGCTGGGCCGTGCAGCAAACGCTCGCCAAGCAAGTTCAAGCACACCCGAACATCACCGTGTTCGAGCAACATATCGCCGTCGACCTCATCACCAGCGGCAAGCTGGGCTTGCGTGAGCATCGCTGCCTGGGCGCCTACGCGCTCAACAACGCGACCGGCAAAGTCGTCACCTTCGCGGCCCAACATACGGTGCTGGCAACCGGCGGCACCGGCAAGGTTTACCTTTACACTACCAATCCGGATACCGCCACCGGCGACGGTATTGCGATGGGCTGGCGCGCCGGCTGCCGTGTGGCGAACCTGGAATTCATCCAGTTTCACCCGACTTGCCTGTACCACCCACATGCAAAATCGTTCTTGATTACCGAGGCGGTGCGCGGTGAAGGCGGTGTGCTGCGCTTGCCCAGCGAGGATGGTAAAGCGGGCGAGCGCTTCATGGACAAGCACGATCAGCGCGCCGAACTCGCCCCGCGCGACGTGGTCGCGCGCGCCATCGACTTCGAGATGAAGAAGCGCGGCTTGGACTGCGTTTATCTCGATATCTCACAGAAGCCCACAGATTTTCTTAAAAGCCACTTCCCGAACATCTACGCGCGCTGCCTGGAGCTCGGCATCGATATCACCAAAGAGCCGATTCCCGTGGTGCCGGCCGCGCATTACACGTGCGGCGGCGTCATCGTCGATCAGCGCGGGCGCAGCGATGTGGCGAACTTGTACGCCATCGGTGAAGTTTCGTACACCGGACTGCACGGCGCCAACCGCCTGGCCAGCAACTCTCTGCTCGAATGCTTGGTGTTCGCACAGACGGCCGCCGAGGATATTTTGCAGCAGCCGGACGTTGCATCCCCAGAGTTGCCGCAGTGGGACGAAAGCCGCGTAGTGGACGCTGACGAAGAAATTGTCATCGCGCACAACTGGAACGAACTGCGTCACTTCATGTGGGACTACGTTGGCATCGTGCGCACCAACAAGCGCTTGCAGCGCGCGCAACACCGCATCCGCTTGCTGTTCGACGAAGTCCATGAGTACTACGCCAACTTTCGCGTCAGCAACGATCTGATCGAATTGCGCAATCTGCTGCAAACGGCCGACCTGATCGTGCAATGCGCCCTGTTGCGCCACGAAAGCCGCGGGCTGCATTACAGCCGCGACTACCCCCACACGCTGCCGGCTGGCAGCCACACCATACTCACGCCACCGCTCTCGTCCTACACTTTGCGCCACTGATGCGTGACGCTCAATCGCTCTATTTCGCGGGAACGATACAAAGACTCGAAGCGCAAGCGCGCACCACGCAGCCCGGGATTGAACTGATGGAGCGCGCCGGGCTCGCCGCCGCGCAGCGCGCGCGCGACTTGCTCGGCGCCGATGGGCGCGCGGTGCTGCTGCTCGCGGGCCCTGGTAACAATGGCGGCGATGCGTTCGTGGTCGCCCGCCATTTGCGCGAATGGTCCTACCAAGCCGACGTGCTGTTCACCGGCGACGCGCAGCGTCTGCCCGCCGACGCGCGGCGCGCGCTGCAAGCGCTGCAGGACCAAGGCGGCCCCTTGCCCCAGCGCAAGCTCACCGCGCAGCACTACGATTTGATCGTCGATGGCTTGTTCGGCACGGGCTTGCGCCGCGCGCTGGAGGAGCCTTACGCCGCACTCATCGCGCGCGTGGAGCAGCTCGGCGCGCCGGTGCTCGCGCTCGATGTGCCCAGCGGCATCAACGCCGACACCGGGCAAGTGATGGGCTGCGCCTTGCACGCGCATCACACCGTGACGTTCATCGCATTGAAGCCAGGTCTGTTGACGCTCGACGGTCCGGACTATCGCGGCGAATTGACCGTCGACACGCTCGGCTTGGATGCGCCAACACTTGTGCCGGCCGACGGTTACGCCATCGGCGCCACGCATCTCCACGGCGTACTGCCGCCGCGACTAAAGAACAGCCACAAGGGCACATTCGGCAGTGTCGCTGTGATCGGCGGCGGCAAAGGCATGGTTGGCGCAGCGCTGCTCGCCGGGCGCGCCGCGTTGCACGCCGGCGCCGGACGGGTCTACGCCGGGCTGCTCGCGCCCATGCGCCCCGGCGTGGATTTCTTGCAACCCGAGCTCATGCTGCGCAGCGCCGAAGAGGCGCTGCGCCTACCCGCTCCGCTGTGCTTGGCGCTCGGTCCAGGTATGGGCACAAGCGAAGACGCGGTGGAATTGATGCGCAACGCGGTTCTCACCACGCACGCAATGGTGATCGATGCAGATGCGCTCAATATCATTGCGCTCGATGCGAACGTGCAGCGCACCCTGCTCGCGCGCCGCGCGCCGACATTGATGACGCCGCATCCGGCGGAGGCCGCGCGCTTGCTGAATATCGACACCGCCACGGTGCAAAGCAACCGTGTCGAAAGCGCTCTGCGCATCGCCAACCGCTTCCGCTCGCATGTCGTGCTCAAAGGCGTAGGCAGCGTCTGCGCCACGCCCGAGGGGCACTGGTACATCAACCCGAGCGGCAATCCCGGTCTGGCGAGCGCGGGTATGGGTGACGTGCTGGCGGGTTTGCTAGCCGCGCTGCTCGCGCAAGGTGCGCAACCCGAGGCGGCGCTGCTGGCCGGGGTTCACTTGCACGGGTTGGCGGCGGACATGCTGGTTGCTCGCGATGTGGGGCCACGTGGTTTGACGGCAAGCGAAGTAATACATGAACTTCGTCAGCTGATCAACTTACCCTAATCTGTAGAGGCTGAGACATTGCGGCCTCATTGATTCTCGTCAGTATCCTGGTTATAGTATCAGTCTTCTGGCGCACGAAACTCCCGCACGGGAACATAGCGTGCGCTCGCGCGGTGAGATCGCATTATTCCCGCGCTCGCCATTCCGGTGCGGCGCCCGCTATTGAAGTTGAGCGGCGGCGTGACACCCGTCGCGATCTTGCTGGTGCCTTCCAAATTCGCGCGCAATCGCGCACGTGTAAGCTCACGCCCGCTTTGCCGCAGTGCCGCTTCGAGCATACGCGCACCAGCGTACCCCGGCAACAAAAATGCACGCTGCGCCGCTGGCAGCTGCTCCCGCTCGACCAGTTCAAGAAATTCTTGCGCCTCGCCATCGGTCAAATCAGCCGGAAAGATCGAGGAAACCAGGTAAAGCTCGTCGCTAAGTTTAGCTAGCGCCGGTTGCACCCCTACCAGGTCGGCACTCGCGTACAGAGCCGGCGCATAACGTTGAGCATGCGCTGCGTGCGCCAACTGCTGGAAATCGCTGCTGCGCCCGAAGAAAAACAGGTGCGTAATACCTTGATCGCGCGCGGCACTCATCACCCTAGCAGCATCGAGCTGCACATCGAACCGGTGGCTGAATCCCATTTGGCGCGCGTGCTGCCGAACCTGCTGCCGCGCTCCCTGCGCCGCGCTCCGCGCAAGCGGGTCGGCCGCGTGAATCACCCCGAAGTTTGCATCGCCGCCAGTCGTAGCTACGGCGTGATCAACCAATACCCGCGCCTGGTCATAGAGGCTAGCGTAAACAAAATAATGATTCCGGTTTGCATCGTCGATAGGTTCCGCCGCCGGACGCAGCGGTGCAAGGACCGGTACCTGCTGTGCGTTGAGCAACGCGCCGACAACACTATCCTCGCCCGCCAAATTCGCTAGCATACAAAGCACGCGCTCCTCACGCAGTGCACGCAGCACTTCACTCGGCTCGGAATCCGCAGCGATGACGTCCAGTGTCAACCGTCGACCGTAGATGCCGCCCTTGGAATTGATGCGCTCGAAGTAGGCGTTGAGCAAGCGCTCGATCGATGCACCGGCAGGCGCAAGCGCACCCTGGCGCGGCTGCAGTGTAGCCACGCGGATCTCATTATCGGTGACCCCCGGAACCGGCTCGGTGCCAAGGCGCGCGAGATATGCGAGCAAGTCGACTGCGTCGCCCTTGGACAGGCGGTAGCGTGGCATGATCGAGTGCAAAGCACTACCGTGCGCACCGACGCCTTGAGTAATCGCCTCTAATAGAGTCTTGGCGTTGTACGCGGGGCGTTTGGCGCCACCGAGTTTTACGGCGCTTGCGGTGATGTCCGCCGCAAACACCCCTCCTTCTTTCCCGCCGCGGCCATCTTCGCCGTGACACTTAGCACAGGCCAACTCGCGTGAGTCGAGTTTCAGCCCAGGGCCCGCCAGCGTCGCGGTAATCACTTTTCGACCGATGCCCTCGGTATAGATGCGCTTACCGCGCTGCTCGGCCACGCTCAACGGCGGTGCTGCTTCGGCCAAGCGCAGTAACAATAGGCAAAGCACTAGCGTGAGGCGCAACGTCACCGTGTCGAAAGCTTTGTGAGTTGTGCCACAAGTACGTGCGGCGGGGCCGCGCCGTGCATGAACTGCCAGCGCCCCTTCTTCACGTCAGCTAACAAGATGAGCGGTGAGTGCTTGTCGAAGTCTTCGTTCCACTGCCCTAGTTTGTGGATGACCCAGTCGACGTTTTCCTTCTTGCCTGTGAGCAGAGTCCAACCCGTCTTGGCGTCAAATTGCTGCGACCAACGCTTGAGGATCTCGGGCGTATCGCGCTCGGCGTCGACGCTCAAGGAGACCAAATGCACGTCACGACCAAGCCGCTGGCCCAGTTCTGTCTGGACCTTCGAGAACGTCTTGGCCAGAGCCGGGCAGGCGCTACGGCAGTGAGTAAAGATGAAGTTGATCATCACCACTCGGTCCTTGAGCACGTCTGAGTAGAAGCGCACGCGCTGGCCGTCTTGATTAAGCAGCGGCAAGTCGGTGAAGTAGGTACGCTGGGCGGCCTCATCCGTGGGCAGCGTCATCCAGTTCGGTTTGTTGGGGTCGCGCGGCGCGGCTTGCCCCCATACCGCGCCGCACAACGCCAAGAGCAAAATCGTTGCAAGCGTGCGCATGAGTTTCTAGTGCGGTTTAGCCATAGCGCGGCGGGCCGCCAGCAAGGCGCGGATCTGTCCCGCGATACGCTCCGGTTCGGGGAACCCATTGAAGCGCGTCCAGGCGCCGGATTTGGCGTCACCGACCAAGATCATGGCGGGGTGATCGATGTAGTTCGGTGTATAGGCTTTCAGCCCCACCAAAATTTGATCGATCTCCGACTTATTGCCGGTTACCCACGACCAACCGGTCTTGGCGTCGTGCGTCTTGGCATAAGCTTTGAGACGCGCCGGCGTATCGGTGCGCGGGTCGACACTGACGGAAACCAGCGCGACTTCCGCGCCGAGATCCTTCTGCACGAAGTGCTGCACTTTCGACAGAATCGCAGATTGCACCGGGCACACAGCGGTGCAGTTAGTGAAAACAAAATTGATCGCCACGATTTTGTCGTTCAGCACCTCCGACTTGAACTTCAAAATGCGTTCATCCTGGTCTTCGACCGGTAGGTCCAGCAGCGTTATTCCGGCATCCCGTTTGGAAGTCTGATCCGCGTGCGCCGAATGATGGTGTTTGTGGTGCGCGTGGGGATCTTCGGCCGCGCGAGCGCCGAGCGCCGCTGCCAGCAATAGGAGTAGTGTTGCACATCGCATCTTAGTTCTCCTGCCCGGTCAAGCTCACAGCGCTTAGTCTCGCGCCGCGACCTGAGTGTCGTGCACGGTTATGAGCTCGCGCCCAGTGTCCCGGAAGCGCAAACCCCCTCCCTCGACCATGAAGCCGTACTGACCCGGTCGTGGGAAACTTAACTCCACGCTCAGCACTCCCTGCCGGTTAGCCTTGGCCAGCGCCCGCTTCTGCCAATTGCCGCCGCGCTCATAGGCCAGCACTTGCACTTGCTTGAGTCCCGTCATCACTTTGCCGGCGCTATTGCGTAGCTGGAAGCGCAGTTGGACTAAACGGGCGGCGCTGAACCTCTGATCGCGATAGAGCGCTTCAAATATCGGCTTGCCCTCGCGCTTCTTCGCGCGCCTCTTTCCAGGCACGACCAACTCGAAGCATGAAGCGATCCGCGGGCTGTCGAGAAAAAGCATCACATCGTAACGGCCTGCTCCTGGCAACGTCGCGCTCGCTTCGTAGTCCCCTTGCTGCCGCGTTTCCCTTAAACTCCGATCGTAGGTGAGCATGGCCAAGGGCGGCGCCGTGTAAGTCTTGAACGAGTTCTTCGGCGCCATCATGCCTTCGGCGTGGTAGTAGATGACCCGGTCGGCGGGATTCAGAATCAAGCTGCCGGCATCGTCTCCGGGCAACCGCGCGAAAGGCGTAGCACCTTCAAAGGCGACTTCACTTCCGGGCGCTTTGACGCCGGTGGTAATTGTCGCTACGGCAATGCTCCGGTCGCTGCCGATCTGCGCCATCTGGAACAAGCTTACGTTCGCCGCCCCGGCGTTGCGCACGTATGCATGGTCCTTGCCGAACGCGATGTAGTCCGCGTCGGGGCCAACCTGCGCACGTCCGATCAGTTGGTGGCTTGCAGTCTCGTACACGAGCACCGTGTCACCGTTCTGCAGTAACGCTAGCAAATACTTTCCGTCCGGCGATACCGCCAGCATATGCGCTGGGGCGGGCAGTTGCAGTTGCTGCGCTTGCGCTTGTCCCGGCCGCACGATCGAAACGACTGGTTGCGCGGCGTGCGCGATATAGAACGCGCTGCTCAGATGGGAATACGTGGCGGACTTGCTGCGCCCAAGCTGATAGGACTGCTCAACCTTTCGCGTGCGTGCATCGACAAGATAGGTTGCGCTCTCCGCGAGGGCCGCCGCCAACACATAATCGCCTTGCCCGTCTACCAGCACCTGGTAGGCGCCGCCGCCCAACGCAACTCGCTTGGGCTTAGGTGCGACCCCCGGTTCGATAGCGTAAATCGCGTCCTGTGCGCCGGCCCACACTAGTTCGGATGTCGCATCGCGCGCTAGGCTGCGTGCCTGCTTGCCAAGCGCCAAATACCCGGTCAAAGCACGCGACTTCACGTCAATGAGAGCCACCTCGCCCGAGTTGGGCATCGAAACGAGTAGCCGCCCGCGCGCATCGTCTAGCGCCCAACCGCCGGGAGCATCTTTAAGGCGGATCAGTGCGGCAAGATTGGACGTCCCCAAGCGCACCAGCGGGTTGAGTATCGCGACGCTATGGTCGGCGTTCAGGGTGACAATGTAAAAGCCATTCAGATCAGCGTCGGCTTTGGTACTGACGCCACCGCGTAGTAGCGATTTGATGCGATCTCGGCACACAAACTCCTCGCCTTCCACCCGCTCTTGCACCCAAGCGGACGGATGCATGCCTGTGATGGGGTAGCCGGTCGCTTTGTCGGCGAGTTTGAATCTCAGCTGATAACTGCTGATGCTCGCATTTGCCAGGCCCACTTGGCGCTGAGGCGCAAACTCCACACCGACGCCGCTAGCATCAGGCTGGTTGGCGTCGGCATCCGCTGCGTGGCCGGCACTGGATAGGACAGCAAGAGTTAGAGCGGAAAAGAAACGTCTGGACACTCGGAGAAACGCTGAAGGACGATGCTGCTTTTTTGTAGCACACCTGGACTGTTTTCGCCCCCGCCGCGAGCATTTCTCGCGGCGGAAACGGGGTAGGCACCCAAGCTAAGGCGCTACTTCAAAGCGACCCCAGGCGCCGTGCGCAAACAAATGCGCCGGTCCGTCGCGGTACAGCCATGTTCCCGGCTTGGCGCCGCCGATCAACTCTGCAGTGATGGCCTTGCCCGGCGCCAGCAAGCTAGCACCCGCGGAACCAAAATTGGGCATGCCTAAGTCGTAGTAGTCATGGCCGAACACGCTGAAACTGCGTTGGCGTGTGCGTCCCGTCGGCAAGAGCACTCTGAAGCGCACTGCATCTCCGGCGTTTGCTTTGAACACAGGGGTCTCGACCGCTCCGAGCATGAACGTTGCCGGGAAGACGATATCGTTGTAATCGCCGTCGGGACCTATCGAGGTGCCGAAGCGATGAGTCAGCCGCGCCCAGAACGGCTCGGTACGATAGTTGATTGCCGCTTGCCCAACCTCTTCCGCCTCCACGTTGGCGTCGGAGACGCGGCTGTCGGGCACAGGCGTACCGTTCTGGTACAAGTTCAATCCGTCTTGATAGAGTAAGACGTACTCTTTGAACGACTTCGGCACTCCGTTGTCGAGGTAGGTGATCTTCGCCTCGGTACCGCTCGCCAGATTCGCGGTGCCGGCTAGGTTCTGGTACGTCGCACCAGCAGGCTCGATGATCAACGCTCCGATGAGCCCTTGCGCACCATGCTTGATGACATCGCCCACCGGCTGCAGGTTAATGGGTCCGAATTCTACCGGCACCCCAACCAGCGTATTGTTACCGTCCAATTCCAACTTCCCGGCATACCAGGTGTACACGATGGTCGAGTTCGGTGTCGCAGTCTGGACGTTGTTGTAGCCGACGCTGGCGCCATCGTTGATGCGGACGTCATAGCTCAGCATTTGGGCATGAATCCCGACGCGGTTCGAAGGACGGAAGTCGTCTACGCGCAATCCCGAAAGCGGCGGCAGAACGGCATCGTCCAAGGGATCGGGTACCGCCACCGGGAACTTGTTGGTCAGAGACAACACGATGCAGTCACCCGCATTAGCTCGAATCACAAGCGGTTCTGGCTGTTTGCTGCCATTGCGATACTTGGCTTCGTCGGCGGAGCGGATCAAGATGAGCCCGCCATCATCATACAAACCATAGGTGGCGTTGTAGACCAGCTTCTGGCTCGGTACCAGATCGCGCAGCGCCCAAGCCTGTACCGCAAAAGTCTTTAAGGGTGCATTCGCCGGACAACTGTTGGTTTGAATATTGCCTGGCAAGGCACCGTCACGCCCGTTCGGATTGGTCGACAACGTGACAATATCGACCGGCGATTGCGTTTGCGGATCCACGGTCTGCGGGTTGGCAAATGATCGCATGAAGCCCCACGCGCCATTCCACATCGAATCGATGCCGCCGAAGTGGTACAGATAGTCCGCCGTGTTGTTGCGACCGGCGACCGC
>CAZAWU010000063.1:0-10643 GCA_964488915.1 uncultured Burkholderiales bacterium | reverse complement strand
ATCATTTGCCGGACCATTGAGGAGCGGATCTGCGTACCAGCGCTGCATCGTCGTTTGCCATGTTGCCGTCGCCGCCAGCTGCTGGCCCGTTGCATATGGATCGCTCACCGAGCCCCCGGGCGCGTTTACTGCGTCGATCCGTTCCTGCAGCGCCTCCTTGGAGAACGTCGCGTCCTCGTAGTTCCAGCCGTTGGCGGAGCCATCGGAGGAAGTCACGTCGAACTTCACCAAGTGAATGTGCTGACCGATCACGTCTGTGGGCGACTCCACTTGAAAATCATCCTTGGCGAGCACGATCGGCAGCCGATTCTGGTGGTGATAGCGAATACAATCGCCCGAATGTGCGCGGAAATAGAAAGGCTCAGCCGTGCGCTTTTGCCCTTCGTACGCCGCCACATCCGCGGTGAGTACGTTTATGCGCGCCTGCGGATCGTGCCAGCCCGCTTTGTTGACCACGAGACTTAACTGTACCGCCGACACGTGATAGTCACGGTAGTTGGCATTCGCAGGACAAGGATCGGCAAATGGTGCGCCAGGCTGCGGCGCCTTGCCGTTCACCTTGAATACCGCAGGTTGCCCCTCCGGCGTGGTGGTCGGATGCCCGGTGGCGGCAGCATGAAACGCCATGGCTGCTTTCTCGAGCGGTGTGCCGTCAGCGGGAAGAATCTGCATATTGACGCTGTCTAAGCGCATGCTGAAGTCGCCCAACGACACGGCCTGCCCTACAGAGATCTCACCACTCGCGGCAGTAGCCGGCGTTACTCGGGTGCCGCCAGTGAGGATATGCCGAGGCACGCCACCGTCAGTCACTAGGTCCATCGGGGCTTGCGGTGCGCGATGGCCTGCCTTGCCGGCAACGAAAAACGGGTACCCGGGATTGACGTCCCAGATACCGTCGTTGTTCGGGTCCGGGTTGGCCACTGCCAGTGGATAGGTAGGCTTGGGGGGCACAGCTTGTCCCGGCATGGGAATCACAGCGGGAATCGGCGTGCCGCCTGCCGTTGCTCCACTCATTGGGTCGGTACCCTGACCCAGTTCGCCGTCAGGCAAAAAGCGCGTACCGTCCTCGTACACATCATGCACACGCCAAAGCTCCCACATCCCCTGTGCGAAGTGCGGATAGAGGTGACAGTGGAAAATCGAGTCGCCCACCGTGCCGTTCCGGTTGCCCGATCCGCCATAGGTGATCTCGTAGGTGAATCCCTGGCGCGGCCCGATACTCTGACTGTCCAAGTAAGTCGAATTGGCTCCGCCTTCTTGCGCGAGCCACTGATGGGCATGCAGGTGGAACACGTGCGTTTCCTTCGGCCCCGCGTGCAGATTCCGGAATTTCACGCGATCGCCCAAGTAACTATGGTGCACGTTGGATGGATCGTCCGGGTATGCTGCCAGTAGCGCCGGGTCACCGAGCGCCCAAGAAGACAAATACATTTCCTCGTAGGCACACTCGGCACAGTTGGCGCCCGGCCCGATGTGCTCGCGCGTCGAGACTAGCGCTGCGCCCATCGACTGCGCACCATAGTTGACGCCAAAGCCGTCGCGAACGCCGTGGAAGGACTCGCCATCGAGCACTTCAAAAGCTTGTACTGCTTTCATCTCGTCGTGAAAGACCACCGTGAACTCTCGAAACGGGCCCTCCGATGTGGCTTCTACGCCATCGTCAGGCTCCGAGAAGCCGGTTATGACAGCGTTCAAATCCGAGTGAATGATCTCGGTACCGCGCAGGATATTGAGAATTGGGTCTCCCGCGCGCGGATGACCAAGCGGATAGGTTGCGCCGTAGTTCAGCGTACCATCCGGATTCGTCGCCCATGCCAACTCACTGCTAGTGACTTGACTTCGATACCACGTGCTTCCGGCCGGTTCGATATTTACCGCGCCGATCAGGCCGAGATCGATCCCACCCCCATCAGCTTCACCGCCCGCCGGAATGCCGTTGTCGAAAATAAGGTGCGTACCTTCACGCTCGAGGCCGAAGTTGTATGTGTGCGAAGCACCTTGCGCGATGCCGACGATGCCAGCGGTCTTGGCGTTGTTGCCACCGTTCGCCAGAGTAAGTCCCATGACTGAAAAGGTAGCGATTCCGGTCTTCGGACGGTCATTTACTGTAGCGGTACCTCCGCCCCCCTCAAGCTCCTCTTCATGCGTAACCGGGCTTAGCGAACCGCACAACAAGTTCGTGAACTTGACGCGTAGGGTATCTCCGACGTTGCCGCGTAGAACGAGTGGGCGCGGGCGTTTACCGTCGCGTAGGCGTACCTTGCACTGATATCCGCTTAGTGCCCCCACTTGATCCAGCGTCTTGCCATGATTTGTATCGCCGGGACTCTCGACCACAACGTCGCGGCGCAGTGCGTACATCATCCCGACTGGATTGAATGCGCCGAAACGGTTGTACACCTGGACTTGATCCAGTGCGACAACGTCAGCGGTAATGGTTGCGGCCTGACTGGGAGTAACTGCACTCGCGAGCGCTAGCGCCACAAGCGAGGAGCGCAAATTGGGCTTGAGCATTTCCAAACCTTTCGTTCTTGACTGTTCTAATTGGTCTGGCCATCCCGCACGCTGTCGGGACGCACCTTTTCCACACCAAGCGCAAGAAGCGTTCCATCTCGGGAAGGGAGCGGCGACAGTTGAAACGTTGCATTCGCGTTGTTCAACATGTGCTCTTGGCAATCGCAAGCAGATCGGCCAGGAAGTCTTGTCGATGGTCTTTACATGGCGTCGAAGCCACAAAATATCGTCAAATCCGTTAGATAGCCACCGTATCTCGATTTTTTCTGGTTTGCCCATGTCGCTTTGCTTTACTCGAGCTCAGGTCCTGTTGAGTACATATGACTACGTCGAGAAATGCGTCATACTCAACTGTTTTTAAATCACTTCCATCTTTGACAAGCGTTGTCGAATTACTGAGTTGCACCTGCGCCGCACCGTCGCCCGGTTTTACATGAACGCCCGTTCGGCCAACGTGTCACGGTTTATTCAAAGCCGACGACCGGCGCTGCGCCACTCGATATTCGTGGAGGACGAGCATTCCCGTAGTTTGGTGGTGCGTTTCTTGCAGATAGCTATTCAAACCCAGCAAAACGACTTGAACAAAGGGTGTGCCTTATGACGAACAACCACCAGCGCCGCTTGTCGCTGGCTGTGGCATGCGCAGCCGCAATCATCAGCACGCAAGCATCCGCCGTCGCGTTCTTTCACAGTTTTGAGACCACCAATCCACTGAATAGCCCCGGGGTGAATTTCGCCGTAAGGGGTCAGTGGGGCGCCGAAACCACGTTCGATGCGCATGGCAATGGCATCCAGGGGGATCGCACCTACACGGCGTTTCACGGCAGCACGTTTTTGCGCTTAGACGATCCTCTTGCTGTGGACACCGGTGGCGCGCGTCTCAACCCCTCGCAAGCGTTTAACCTTGCCCCGATCCTGAACGTGAATACTCTGGATCCAACCGGTCCTGGTGTTCCGCCCGCCCCGCAGCAAGGTCTCTACGCCGATGGGTCCAATCGCGTGAATCGCGCCTCGCGCGGTGCGGTTCTCTCGCGCGAATTCGTGATTGATGCGGGAGAGACGCTCAACTTCCGTTGGGCATTCACCGGTTATGACTTCATGAATCCTAGCTACGGCAACGATTTCGCGTTGCTCGGCATCGGCGATATGACCACCACCGGCTGTACCAGCGTGGTGACAAGTGTGTCGATTGCTCCGACAGCTGGTGTTTGTTACCTCCTCACCGACATCTGGACTGCGGGTACGCGCCAGGGTCAGGGCGGCCTCATTCCCTACCCCCATACACCTCGCGCAAGCGAAACGAGTCAACCGAACGATTGGCTCAATTTCAATCTCGAGTTCGCAAGCAGCTACACCGGTGAAATTTCTTGGGTGATAGCAAACGGCTGGTACCCAGGCGCCGCTATCACTGAACGTGACTTGAACCCCTCTGCACTACTGCTCGACCGTATCCGCGTGTTCGACGCTGTCCCTCCAGATGAAATACCACTGCCTTCTTCACTGCTGCTCTGCCTGGTCGGCCTCGCAGCGCTGCGTGGGGCAGTGCGCTGCCGCCCGAGCCGATAGAGCTACGCGGGCGCTAGCCAGCCCCACCCCTGAGCGGCGCCGCGATCCTCTCAGCGCCGCTTCTTGCACTAGAGGTGCTTGCCTTCTAAGCTGACCTTAGCTTTCAGTTAAGCCTTAGCCATGGCGACAAGAACAAAAATTCAAACGGGCTTCACGCTTCTAGAGTTGTTGGTAGTGATGGTCATTATTGGACTGCTAGCCGGTTTCGTGGCACCGCGCTTCTTTTCTCAGATTGGCCAGTCCGAGGTCAAGACGGTACGCGCACAGATCGACGCTTTCGAGAAGGCGCTCGATCAATATCGCCTCGACACGCAGCACTACCCGTCCGTTGAACAAGGATTAGCCGCTCTTGTGCAAGCCCCTGACGGCGAAACTAGATGGAGCGGCCCCTATCTGCGTAAGGCAGTCCCCTTAGATCCCTGGGGACACCCATACACCTATCGCTATCCCGGAGAGCACGGCGAATACGACATCTACTCCCTCGGCCGAGACGGCAAACCCGGTGGCAGCGCCGAAGCCGAAGACATCGGTAACTGGTAACTCCTCGCTGCGCTAAGCACATGCGATTTGCTGTCAAAGGCATCGACAAGATGCAGGCCGTAGTCCATCTGGAGTTGGAGGCGCCTTCCAAGCAAGACGCTCACAAAGCGGCCGAACATCGCGGACTTGCCATATTGGGCGTGCGTGAGCTCAGGGGCTTGCGTTTGCCCTGGCACGCACAGCGGCTTGATCTCGTGGCTTTTAGTCAGGAACTCGCGGCGCTGCTGGATGCCGGGCTGACACTCGTAGACTCGGTTGAGGCGCTGCTCGAGAAGGAGTCGCGGCCACTGGTACGCGGCATTCTCGCCGGCTTGGCCGAAGACATGCGCCATGGCCGCCCGCTGTCGGATGCCCTGCAACGTCATCCGCAAATTTTCTCTGAGTTGTTTGTGGCGAGCATCCGCGCCAGCGAGCGCACGGGCGACCTTGCACAAGCATTGACGCGCTTCATCACCTACCAGTCGCAACTAGACAAACTGCGCAGCCAGGTCATCAGCGCATCGATATATCCCGTGCTGCTGCTCCTAGTCTCCGGCATGGTTGCTGCTTTCCTACTGTTCTACGTGGTACCCAAGTTCAGTCAAATCTATGATGAACGGAGCCAGTCCCTGCCGCTACTCTCCTCGTTGCTCATGCACTGGGGACAGTTTGCCGAGGCGCACGCCGCTTCGCTGCTGGCCATCGGAGTCGTCGTACTAGCGTTGATCGGGTATGGTCTCAGCCGGCCCGCTACGCGAGCGCGGCTAGCAAGCGGCATCGCGCGCTTGCCCATCTTCGCCGAGCGCATACGCGTTTACTATCTTGCGCGCTTCTACCGTACCGTGGCGATGTTACTCAACTCGGGCCTTCCGATTTTGCAGGCGCTCAGTCTGGCAGAAGGTCTGCTCGCCTATCCCTGGCTCAAGCACAACCTGCGCGCCGCTGCCAAGCGGGTTAGCGAAGGGGGGTCGCTCTCGCGCGCGTTGCACGAGCACGCTCTCACGACACCCGTTTCGGTGCGCATGCTGCGCGTAGGCGAGCGCAGCGGAGAAATGGGGGTCATGTTGGAGCGTATCGCTCTATTCATGGACCAAGAACTCGCGCGCACGGTAGAGCTGTTCACGCGCCTGTTCGAACCTTTGTTGATGACCGTCATCGGCATCGTCATCGGGGCGATTGTGATTCTCATGTACTTTCCGATCTTCGAGTTGGTGAGCAGCATCCAATGACCACTTCTCATCTCACTAAACTGCTACACATGCAAGGTCTGGCGCCTCATGAGTTCGACACACTGCGCGCCGAAGCACGCAGCAGCGGTAGAGATGTGACCGAAATCATGCAGCAACGCTTAGGCCTGCCGCCCGAAGAGGTTACGCGTCTGCTCGGTGAGGCTTTTCATTATCCGATCATCGCCCTCCCGGCCATGCGGACGTGCGACCCGGCGTTTGAGTTGCTTGCGTTTAGCGAGGCGCTTCAGCGGCAGTGCGTCCCGCTGCGGCGCGACGACCAGCTCCTGCTGGTGTTCGCAGACCCTTTCGACCTGGATCTGCTGGCGTGGGGTGAGGCGCGTCTGCCGTTTGCATTTGATTGGGTTTTGGCATCGAAAGCCGATGTGTTGGCGTATCTGTCCCAGCATGAGGAGAACATACAAGCCCTGCACTCGGCGATGCCTACGCCGAATCGCGCACAATCGGACGACCCGACGCTGGAGGAGCTCTCACTTCTGCGCATCAACGAGGACGCGAGCCCAGTCGTCAAGGTTGTCAACTCGACCTTGTACGACGCACTAAAACTTGGAGCAAGCGACGTGCACTTCGAGACTGATGCCGAAGGACTGGTCTTGAAGTATCGCATCGACGGTGTGCTTAGCCGCGCAGGCGCTCGTTTGGACCGCAGCTACGCCGAACAAGTGATTTCGCGCATCAAGGTCGTCGCCGGCCTCGACATTGCCGAGCGCCGCATCCCGCAAGACGGCCGTTTCAAAGTCTCGGTTCGCGGACGCGAAGTGGATTTTCGCGTTTCGATCATGCCGAGCTTGTTCGGCGAAGACGCGGTGCTGCGCATATTGGACAAAAACTCGCTCAGCGGACAGCTAAGTTCGCTACGATTGACGACGCTTGGCTTCGACTCGGGAACACTCGAACGCATGGCGCGCCTCATCCGCGAGCCCTACGGCATGGTGCTAGTCACTGGCCCTACCGGCAGCGGAAAGACAACGACCCTCTACGCCGCCGTCAGCGAAATCAACAACGGCGAAGACAAGATTATCACCATTGAAGATCCAGTCGAGTATCAACTGCCTGGCATTCTCCAGATTCCGGTCAATGAAAAGAAGGGGCTGACGTTCGCCCGGGGGCTACGCTCAGTCTTGCGGCATGACCCGGACACAATCATGGTAGGCGAAATTCGCGATAACGAGACGGCGCAGATCGCAATTCAGGCAGGTCTTACCGGACACCTGGTATTCACCACTGTGCACGCCAACAATATCTTCGACGTGCTGTATCGCTTCACTCACATGGGCATCGATGTCACGAGCTTCTACTCGGCTCTAAACGGCATTCTGGCTCAACGACTGGTCCGACTCGTGTGCCAGTCGTGCGTCAAACCGGTCACACCGGCGACGCTGTTGTTGCGGGACTCTGGCCTCGAACACGTCGACACTCGTCACTATGACTTCGTCGCTGGGCACGGATGTGCGCAATGTCGCGGGACGGGCTATCGCGGCCGACGGGCGATTGGCGAGTTGCTTACGCTCAGCGACGAGCTGCGCGAAGCGTTTCTCACGCACCAGCCAATCGGTCAACTCAAGCGCTTAGCGACGCAAAGCGGCACAGTGTTCTTGCGCGCCGCAGCGCTCAGCCTGGTCGCTCAGGGACAAACCACGCTGCAGGAAGTCAATCGTGTCACCTTTGTCCACTGAGCGGGTGCATATATACCTCGCTCGACACGAAGTCTGCGTGTTGCGCGTGGCGGGGCGTCTGCGCAAGCAGGTGACTGCGGCGCGCATGATTCAAGTCACGCGCGACGACAGCCACGATCTTGTTGCGACAATCAGAACCGCATTGGCCGAAGCGCTTGCTGCCGCCGAGGTTCGACACAGTCCAGCCTCTATCGTGTTGTCCTCGCGCCTAGCTCATATGGCTGCAGCGCCCGCCAACAACGCGATCGCCTTGACGGCTGAGCAACTAGCCTACGCGGAAATCACTCTGCGCCACCGCTTCGGCAACCTCGCTGATAACTGGCAAGTCAGTGCCTGTGAAACCGGTTCTACCGTTGTCGCCGCTGCGGTCGACGAGCAGCTGCTCGAGATGTTGAGAGAGGTACTGGCGCCAAGGCGCCTGCAAGCTAGAACCGTTACTCCCATTGCTGTCGCTGCGTTCAACGCCCTGCGCCGCCGTCTGCACAGCGCAGCGCGCTTCGTCGTAGTGGAGTCCGACTGCGCCACAGTCGTGCGGCTTGACCGTGGTACGTGGAGCAGCGTTCAAGTTCATGCCTTACGTGCAGACCCTGCTCGCTCACTCGGGCACGTTCTCGACCGGGACAACAACCTTGCCGGCACTGTGCCAAAAACCTTTGTCTACTGTGCCAGCGAAGCAGCGGCCGAGTCCCTGCACGGGGCGGCCGATCTTGAGTTGCTTTCACCACGCACGTGCCGATGGCTAGGTCCGATCGCCGCGTTAGGGACGTAAGCATGAAAAGGCTTGACATCAACTTTGTTCAAAGGGGCGCTTCCGACTGGCGCAGGAGTATTACTCCCACTGGCACGCTCGCGCTACTTGCCGCTTTGATCCTCAGCGTGCACGTCTCGAGAGAGCACCTTGCCGCGCAAGCGCAAGTACAAAACCTGCAGGAGCGCATTGCACCGCGCCAACGTCCTAACCAATCCGCGCGAATCAACTCGCGTTCGAATCCAGTGCCCGAGCGCGAGATCAAGCAAGCACTGTCAGTGCGCGACCGCCTTGTCGTTCCTTGGGACACTCTTTTTGGCTCTCTGGAGGGCTTTCAGAACGATGACATTATCCTGCTGAACCTCGAACCGAGCGCGGTCAACGGGGAGGTGCGCTTGAGCGGCGAAGCACGCAACTTTCCCGCACTGCTGACATATTTGGACGAGCTAAACGCAAGCAGGGGCTTGCGCGACAGCGTACTGGTGACACATGAGCTCAGGGACGACCAGCCCGAGCAACCGATTCGCTTCGAGATCGTCTCGCGCTGGCGGCGTATGCAATGAAAGTGCATATCCTGTTACAGCGGTGGTTTCATCGTCTCGGCCTGCTGGGCGCCGTGGGCTTGGGACTTTCAGTGTTTTGTTGCGTTTACTATGCTTCTGCAGTACGTCCGGCTTTGACGCGAGCGGCGCAGCTCGAGGCGCGCCTCCAGCAGCTTGCCGCGAACCGCTCAACCGCACCAAGCGCTCAGCCCGACGCTGCCTTGCGTGTCGCCACTGAACTGGGAGCGTTTTACCGTAAGTTTCCGGTGGAAGCATCGAGTACCCAGCAACTGCGCCAGATTCACGCCGCGGCACACGCCTTCAACCTGCGCTTGCCTAGAGGCGAGTATCGCGTCGATCGAACCGGCAGCTCCCGGCTGGTTCGCTACGAGTTGCGCTTTCCGCTGCGTGGCAAGTACGAGGACATCCGCGGTTTCGTAGCGCGCGTATTGCGCGAGACACCAACGCTTGCCTTGGACGACGTTAGCTTTGAGCGCACCCGCGCCGACCATGCCGAAACCGCATGCACGGTGCAGTTCTCCTTGTTCATGTTGAAGGGCGGTTAGGTGAAGCCCATCCTGCCTTCGGCCCTGATCGTGTCGGCGCTTAGTGCGTGGTGGGCATACATGCCGCAGGACGGATTAGTTGACGCCGTTGCTGGGTCACGCACAGCCGCGCCCAACGACTCGCCGCGCGTTGCCTCGCACCAAATTGCCCTTGCCAAAACGGCGTCGAGTCAGCCTTCCCCGGACTTCTCCATCAACCGCAGCTTGTCGGAAACGGCGCACCAAGACTTGTTCTCTGCCAAACAGTGGAAGCAGGACGGGCCGACTTCGACGCCCAATCCCTCACCGATCCTGGTGCCTGAGCCAACCCCGCCACCACCGCCGCAAGCGCCAGCACTGCCCTTTCGCTACGTTGGCCGCTTGCAGCACGGCGGCGAGCCAGAGATCGTCTTTCTGCAGCTGGGCGAACGTGCGATCGAAACGCGCGAGGGCGCCACATTGGAGCGCCACTACGTTCTCGAGAAAATCGAAGCTCGCGTGCTACGTTTTCGCTATCTTCCTTTAAACCAGGTCCAGTCGCTGACTATCGAACAAAAATGAATAACATCGGCCGCTTTACTCTAATGGTAACCGTTGCCCTAACCGGCACACTCACCGGCTGTGCGGCACTGGAACACGATGAAGGGCCGCCTGCGGAAATCCTCGACGGTAGCGCCACGGCACCGGCCGCCCCCGAGATTGTCACAGGCAAATCGTCGTCACCGCAGCACGCCCGAAAGACCGTGGCCGTTACCGCACCGCGCACGCCAGCAGCGGAGTCGCACGCAAAGGAAGCACGCCTGCGTGCCCTGCAAGAGCAAATGAACGTCACCTTCATGCGTATGCAAGAGGCGCGCACGCACCTCGATGCGGGACGCTTCGCGCAAGCGGAAGCGGCGGCAATGTCAGCGCTGCGCACGGATCCCCACCACGCGCAAGCGCATACCCTGCTCAAAGAGGTCCGAGTGCGCCAACAGACGGCGCGGCAGCTCGACGAAATCGAAAAACTCGCACAGACGGATCGAACCGAGGCCGCCGCGCGCCTGAAGCGTATGCTCAAAACCGCACCGTTCGAAACTCGTGCACAAGCATTGCTGGCTCAACTCGATCCGCCCACGCCACCCGCGGAAACCTTGACGGTCAAGTCGATCTACACCAAGCCGGTGTCGATCGAATTCAAGGACGCCAACCTCAAGACCGTGTTCGAGTTCCTATCGCGCACGACTGGGATCAACTTCGTCATCGATCGCGATGTGCGCGACGCCAAGACCTCGATCTTTGTCAAA
>CAZAWU010000062.1:0-20294 GCA_964488915.1 uncultured Burkholderiales bacterium | reverse complement strand
TGAGTGTTGTTTAACTCAAACCAAACGGTCTCCAGATTTCCCGGGGCGGTTCAGACGGCTGCTTTCGCGGCGTTTCGCAGAGTGAAGGCCCGGGTTTGAAGGTGCAGTTCCCGTCCGCTTTCTTCGCCGTGCTTGCCGCCTCAGGCGAGTCGCCGTAAGATGGGTTTTATGAATACTGAAACCGTTGTCACGCTACCGGCCGACATCAAAGCTGCTTTGGACCGCCGAGCCCCTAACCCGCCCGAACGTAGCGCATTGGTGACTGCGGCGCTGCGCGCCTACTTGGCGTGGCCGCGACCAGGGGAAGATGCAGCCGACTTGGCCGTAATCAATGCTCACGCCGCGGAACTAAATGCCGAAGCCGAGGACGCCCTCTCCTACCAGGTTCCGCTGTGAAGCGAGGTGAGCTGTATCTGGTTCAACACCCTTCCTCGCGAGACCCACGCCGGCAGCGAGTCTTTGTGGTAGTCAGCCGACAGCTCCTCATCGATTCCTCGTTCTCGTCCGCAATATGCGCACCGATCTACACGCGTCGAGATGGTTTGCATACCCAAGTTGACGTCGGAGTCGGCGAGGGTTTAAAGCACGAGAGCAGTATCCACTGCGATGAGTTGATGAGTTTGCCGAAGAGCTCCCTTACCAACTTTATTGGTTCGCTGTCTCCCGACAAGCTTGCGCTGCTGGATCGTGCGCTGGCGTTCGCTGTGGGGCTCACCAGCGCCACGTTCGGCGAAAGTGCCGAATAGCTCAAGCTCAGACGGGCGGCCCGCGCCAGTTGCGTGATGTTGTCGATGAGCGGATTCAGGCAAACGCGCCTTGCGTCGGAAGCTGCGGGCTGCACGCTTACCTCAGCGGGTCGTTACCCGAAATCGGAACGTCACCACGAACCACGAACGGCAAGTTTTTTCCATGCAGTTGGGTTCGAGTGTCAACTTTAGAGAAACTCGGTCGGCTCGGTAGAATGTCGGCGCCACAAATCGCGTGCCATCTTCTTCCTTGAAATTCTATGTCGGGAACCGCGGCCTTGTGTTTGGCGAGTCGCCGCGCGCCGAGCGAACAGCTTTGGGAAGGTATGCAGCTTTCAGCTCCGGCAAACTACCTCCCACTGCGCTCCACAGCGCTCCGGGCCGTCGGCCTCGAAATGGCGCGGTTGCTGCCGTTCGATTTCCGCGAAGTCGTGGGTGCGCCTACCGCGGGCGAGAATGTCACCGTCGATTTGAACGGGAGCCCTTTGCCGGCTCGGGCTTGCGCCCGCCCTTCAGTCGTCGAACGAGTCCGAGATCGAGCGCCGCGGCGTCGTACGACAGGCCTTCTTGCTTGGCTCGATCTACCGCCCGCCGGATGTAGAAATCGGCTGCGTCAAGGTCACGGCGCAACAAGAACACGCTCCCGATCCCGTTCAGCGCTGATGGGTTGTCGGGCTGGATCGAAAGCGCCTTGAAGAACGCGTCGAGCGCTTCGTTCAGGACATCGTCCTGCGGGGATTGCCCCGATTGGATTTGGTCCCAGTGGCGCAACATGTATTCGTTCTTTCTTTGATAGCCCTCGAGGATCAATAAGTTAAGGTCTTCGCGCACCTGGCCGCGAGCGGCAGCAACGATCGGGTCGAGCTTCTGCTGCTGACGCTTCGCGCCGGGAAGGTCGCCCGTGCCGAGCAACTCGAGCACGCGGGACTGCCCGGCGAGTATTTCATCGACGACGCGCTCGCGCTCCCAGTGTGCCGGAGGCGGCGTTGCCACGACGCTGCCGCGCAACGCGTCGACCAGGCAGCGCAATCCGGCCTCGTACGATGACCTGAAGTCGCAGAAGACGTAGTTCAGCAGGAACAGCGCCAGAGGCGTCTGGTCGAGGCGGCAGGGGATGATGCCTTTCTTGTCGGTCGTATCCTTTTGGTGGTTGTAGTTGACTATCGAGGTCCACTCGGTGTTGACCCATTCCGACTTCGCGGCGTCGCTCGACCACAGGACGACTACGTTCCTGCACTGCAGCAACCCGCGCATCAAATCGGGAGCCAGGCGGCTGCCGCCCCGGATCTGCGCACGGTCGACCCAGACCGAGAAGCCCTGCGCTTGGAGGCTGCTTTCGAGCCGGTCGACGAGAGGCGCGTCTGCCGAAGCATGACTGATGAAGGCGTCGCTCGACTGCCGCTGCGCCTGGCCTCGAGTGGTTCTTTTGTCTCGTGTCACGCTGCCTCCCGGAACGCCGTGCTTCGCCGCGATCTCGGCTCCTGAAGAACCGCCGTCGCAAACCTGGTGAGGATCATCCTTCCCGCCTGCTCTGAACGATCGCCCCTCGATTACGTGCTTTTCGCGCGGCAGAAGTTGCTTAGATCCCGTACCGCCTCGCGACTTTCAGGTGAGCTGTGCGCGGTGCTGGATGTCTTGTCATAGGGATAGGGTTTTTGAGCGCCCCTTTTCGCCGAGCGATCAATCTATCGCTAAGGTGGCGAAGTATCAAGCGTGCATCTCTGGCGAGCGTGATTAAATGAAAAACTCGCGTTTGGCCGGGATGGCTCGGGCTATTCATGTGCTTAGGAGGTGATGTCGCCGCGCTTGGAACCTTCGAGTGGGCGCGGGGAAGTCGAGGCGCCGCCGCGAACGACGGGTTTGAGGCGTGAAGTTTGGGGGCGAGCGGCGACTCTGGCGACGAATTGCAGAGCCTATCTGAGCGTTAGCTCCCGCCCTCGCGTGCCAACTTCTTCGCGAAACGTCATGTCGGGAATCGCGGCTCTGTGTTTAGCGTGTCGCCGAGCCGCGAAGGAGCAGTTCCGGGCATGCGACCAACTCGCGTGCTCGGCTAACGAGCAGCGGGCAGCGGCCTAAATCGCTGCCAAGCGTTTAACTGTGTCGGGGTAGCGCTTAACCAGGTTGATTAGCAGTGCGGCTTGCGCGTTCGGCTTGGCCCGACCCTGTTCCCAATTCTCCAGCGTGCGTACATTGGTGCGCAAGTAGGCGGCAAACAATCCACGCGAAAGATTCAGTCGCTCACGCACGCGGATTAGCTCGCGCGGAGTGATTTCTGGCGCCGGCTTGTACTCAACAGCGTGGGTGCGCAAAGTCCGCTTGCCTAGGCGCGCTTCGGACAAGGCCGCTATGCCTTCCATGAGTTCCCCGAACAGATCACGCTTGCTCGCCGTTTTCGCTTTCGGTTTGCTCTTCATGCCTTTCTCCTTGCTTCCACTTCCGCTTTGACTAGTTCCTTCAATGCCTTGCGCTGCTTGGGCGTTAGATCGGTCGCTTCATCCTTGTCGTACAAAGTGAACAACCAGAACTGCGTACCCGAATCCCACCAGTAGTAGATGACGCGCAATCCGCCGCGCTTGCCCTTGCCGCGGGGCACATCGGCGAAACGAAGTTTGCGCAAACCGCCGGTTTCCGGAATCAAGTCGCCGGCCGCTGGGTTCTTCATCAACAGATTCTGCAACGCTAGCAGCGCTTCGTCGTCGAGGTAATCACTTCGATGTCTCTCGAACGCAGGCAGTTCAATGAAGACAGCTTTCATAGATCAGTATTATACGCAATATACGTATATACGTAAATTACGTATATCGTATCGAGCTCGATATAGCTTACCTCTCCCGCTTAACAGAATTCACTCACCACCTAGAAGACAGGAAACTTCCCTGGTAGTGGGTTTGGACGGCGGCTTTGAAGCAGTTTTTATTCCTGGCCGCAATGTCGGCAGGGCAAACCGCGTGCCAACGTCTGCGCCGAATTTCGGCGTCGGCTTCCGCGGCTATCCGTTCGCGACGTTGTGCACCCCGCTAACACGCTCATGGCCTGTCACACGTTTCTGCCTTCGCCGGATCGCTGTTGCGCTCCATCGGAGCGCGGCGCAAGCCGATCGGAGTAAAGACCCGCGCCGATGATCATCGCGCCGCCGATCCAGTCGCGCGCCGACAACGTCTCGCCGGCGAGCCAATACGCCGCTGCGGCCGCGACGATAAGCTCGAACAACAGGATCACCATCGCTTGGCTGGAAGGCAGATGAGTAAAGCCATACTGGATCATCAAACTCATGACGAGCACGGCCGCGCCGATGCCCACCACCAGCGGCCATTGCGCCGGCAGCGCCTGCGGCAGCGCGCGCAAGCTGTCGGGCTGCACAGTGCACACCAGTGCCGCCATCCCCACGGCGCCGACCCACACCGCGGCGGACTTGGCGAGAATGCCGCTGGAATGCGCCTTGCGCACGCAGATGTTGGAAAAGGCAAACGCTACGCCCGCACTCAAGCCGAGCCATTCGCCCAACGATCCCGGCAACGGCACGGCGCTGCCGCCATCCCAAAGCATAAGCATGGCGCCAGCGACCGCCACGGCCAGCACGACATAGCCCGAAGGCGGCGTTGTCTCCCGCAGGAACAGGCGTGCTAGCGGCAACGTCCACACCGGCGCGAGGTAGAACAGCAACAACACGCGCACGACCTCCGCTTGCAAGATCGCAACCACGTACGCAACGATCGACCAGCCCGCTGCCAACGCGATGCCGAGCATGAGCCACGGCTGGCGGCGCAGCTCCAGCCAAACGCTGAAGCGCAACACGCTGACGAACAGCAACGCGACTAGATAAGTCAGCAGCGTAGCCGGCGCGCCATCGATGCCGCCCTGCGCCAAGAGGCGATAGGGATACCAAACGATGCCCCACAACGCGGCGCCGCCGAGCAGGCTCGCTATGGCAGCGCTGCGCTTCGCGTGCTGATTGGCGATACCGGGCTGCATGCTGACTGAAGCGCGACCGCCGTGCGCGACTCACTTATAATGTCCGTTTTGCTTCTCCGCTCTTGCATGAATCCAGATTTACAGCTGTTGCAGCCCTACCCGTTCGAAAGGCTGCGCGCGCTGCTCGCTGGCGCCAAGCCCAATCCGGCACTCAAGCATATCGTACTGTCCATCGGCGAGCCGAAGCACGAGACGCCGGCATTCATCTGCCAGTCGCTCGCCGACAATCTCGCCGGGCTGGCGAGTTACCCGCTGACGCTCGGATCGGACGAACTGCGGCACGCGATCGCGGGATGGTTGCGGCGGCGTTACCGCTTGGATCGGGTCGATGCGGCCACGCAAGTATTGCCCGTGCTCGGCAGCCGCGAAGCGCTGTTCGCGCTTGCGCAAGTGATCGTGGATCGTACCCAGCCGGGTGCAACGGTCGTCTGCCCTAATCCGTTCTACCAAATCTACGAGGGCGCCGCGCTGCTGGCGGGCGCCAAGCCTTACTTCGTCAATACGACTGAAGCCAACGGCTTTCGCCTGGATTTCGCCGCGGTCCCTGCAGAGGTGTGGGCGCGCACACAATTACTGTTCGTCTGTTCGCCATCCAATCCAACCGGTAACGTCATGACTTTGGAAGAGTGGCGCACTCTTTTTACTCTCAGCGATAAATACGGCTTCGTCATCGCCTCCGATGAGTGCTACAGCGAGATCTATCTCGACACCGCGCAACCGCCGCTCGGCAGCCTGGAAGCGTCGCAAGAGCTAGGCCGAGCCGAATACCGCAATCTCGTCGCCTTCAGCAGCCTCTCGAAGCGCTCCAACGTGCCGGGCATGCGCTCGGGCTTCGTCTGCGGCGACGCCGATCTCATCAAAGCCTTCGGCCGCTACCGTACTTATCACGGCAGCGCCATGAGCCCGGCGGTACAAGCCGCCAGCATCACGGCGTGGCAAGACGAAGCGCATGTCATCGAGAACCGGCGCCTGTACAAAGAGAAGTTCCAGCTGTTTCACGAAATCGTCAATCCGGTGCTGCCGCTGCGCAAGCCGGAAGCGGCGTTTTACTTCTGGGTGCATACGCCGATCGCCGACACCGAGTTCGCGCGGCGCCTGTTCGAACAGCAGCACATCACCGTGCTACCCGGGAGTTTTCTAGCGCGCGAAGCGCACGGTATCAACCCTGGCACCAACTATGTGCGGTTGGCTATGGTGCACACTCTGGACGACTGCGAAGAAGCCGCCAGCCGCGTGCGCGACTTCGCGCGCAAGCTTTAGGGCGTCTGATTGAATAGTCACCCGTCCGTGCAAAAAACGCGAACGCTGGTTTTACGAGTACCGAACCCCCACCGAGAGAGGATTGCATGAGCAATTTGCAAAGCGTCATTGAGAACGCATTCGAACGCCGCACTGAAATCAGCCCGGCTTCCGCGCCGGGCGAGGTGAAAGCGGCAGTCGCGAACGTGCTCGACCAACTCAACGCTGGCACCCTGCGCTGCGCCGAAAAAGTCAGCGGCGAGTGGGTAACGCATCAATGGGTCAAAAAAGCGGTGCTGCTCTCGTTTCGCTTGAAGGACAACGAGATCATGGCCGGCGGCAGTACGCATTACTTCGACAAAGTCGACTCCAAGTTTGCCAAGTTCACCAACGCTGATTTCCAGCGCGGCGGCTACCGCGTGGTGCCGCCGGCGTTCGCGCGCCACGGTTCCTTCGTAGCGAAGAATGTCGTGCTCATGCCCTCGTACGTGAATATCGGCGCCTACGTCGACGAAGGCACGATGGTGGACACCTGGGCGACGGTCGGCTCCTGCGCGCAGATCGGTAAGAATGTGCATCTGTCGGGCGGCGTCGGCATCGGCGGGGTGCTCGAGCCGGTGCAAGCCAACCCCACCATTATCGAGGACAACTGCTTCATTGGCGCGCGCTCGGAAATCGTCGAGGGCGTCATCGTCGGCGAAGGCTCGGTGATCTCGATGGGCGTGTACGTCGGCCAAAGCACCAAGATCTACAACCGCGCTACCGGCGAAGTTCAGTATGGCAAGATCCCGCCCGGCTCGGTCGTGGTCTCCGGCAATTTGCCGTCGCCGGACGGCAAGTACAGCTTGTACTGTGCCGTGATCGTGAAGCAAGTCGATGCAAAGACCCGTGCGAAGACCAGCATTAACGAGTTGTTGCGGGATTGAGACGATGCGCGGGGGTGGCTTGCGCCCCCCCAGCCCCCCGCGCTTGCTTCGTTTTGCGCCGTGCCTAGTTGTGTTGCGTGCGATGGTGTATTTCAATCGACGCATTCACGACGCCAACAAAAATTCGTCCATCGTCCGCACCTCGATCAGGCACCCTGCTAAGCGAAGCAAGCGCGGGGGGCTGGGGGGGCGCAAGCCACCCCCGCGCTAAATTAACACTATGTGCCTCCTGCTCGTCGCTGTCGAAGCACACCCCGACTACAAGCTCATCGTCGCCGCTAACCGCGACGAGTTCTTCGCGCGCCCCACTGCCACCGCGAACTGGTGGGACGATCATCCACAATTGTTCGCCGGGCGCGACTTGCAGGAAGGCGGCACCTGGTTGGGCATCGCGCGCAGCGGCCGCTTCGCCGCACTCACCAACTTTCGCGATCCCAAGGCGTTCAAGCCCGGCGCACCCTCGCGCGGTGCGCTGCCGCGCGATTTCCTCCTAGGCTCGCAAAACGCCGCTGCGCACGCCCAGCAACTCGCCGCGCAAAGCGCCGCTTATAACGACTTCAACTTGCTCATGTGGGACGGAAACACCGCCGCGATTTTCTCCAGCCGAAGCTTATACTCTTTAGAGGTTAGCTTTGGTATTAAGGCTGTAAGCAATCATTTGCCGGATACTCCATGGCCAAAGGTGACACGCAGCAAGACTGCTTTGACCGCGATGCTCGCCGGAGGCAGCGCTTTGCCGCGCGAAAAGATCTTTGCGCTGTTGCGCGATCGCGCAACAGCGCGCGATGAGGAATTGCCGGATACCGGCGTAGGTTTGGCGCTGGAGCGAGAGCTCGCACCGATCTTCATTCAACGCGACGGCTACGGCACACGCTGCTCGACGCTGGTCACCATCGATCGCGCTGGCGTGATCGAGTTCGAGGAGCGCACTTTCGCCCCCGGCGGTGATCAGCGGAATGTCGCGCGACTGCGGCACCCTGCGGCAGCGTAGCGCCTAGCCGCACAGTCATGCATCGTTGTAGATCGGTTCGATGCGCACCTCGCTGGTCACCGAGTTGGCGATGAAACAAAGATCGTGCGCCTGGTGATGCAGCGCTTCGATGTCCGTGCGAGTCGGCAGGTTCGCACCGGAAAACCTCATCTGCGGGCGCAGCGTCACCTTGAGCAGCGCGACTTTGCCGGTTGCATTCCTGCCCAACACCCCTTCCACCGCGTCGGCGTAGCGATCGACGCAAAACTTGCGCTTGGCGGCGAGCGCTAGAAACCACAACATGTGACAACTCGCAAGCGAAGCGAGAAACGCCTCCTCCGGGTCCACCCCGGCCGGATCGGACAACGGCGGGCGCACCACATCGGGCGAAGATGAACCCAACACCTCGGCGCCGCCGTCAAAACGCCAGAAGTGCCGGCGGCTGTACTTGCCGTCGACGAAATTTTGCTCTCCCCGCTCCCAAACCACTTTCGCTACGCACGCCGCCATGGCTACTTACCTCTTCGAGGTTTTTGAGACGTTGCATTAGCTTGGCGTAAATCTGGGCGCGCCACAAGCCTCAAGCGGCCCAGGCCGTGCCGATAGCGCCGGCCGCCACAACGCAAAAGCAACGCAGACCGAAGCGCTGACGCAAGCGCAGCTTGGCTGCATCTAATCTGCAACCTACACGATTACGCTATCGCGGCTCCACATCCGGTTGAAGCCGGCGAATGAACGCAACCACTTCATTGATTTGCTCATCCGTTAGCCAACTGAACGATGCCATGCCCTTTTGCGGGCTGCCCTTCTTGATGCGGTTGAATAAGAATTCGTCGCTGTTCGCGCTGTTCATGAGTTGCGGGCCTTTGCCTTGCTTGCGGCCATAGTCTTCGTGGCAAAAGCCGCACACGTTGCGAAACAAGTTCTTCACGTCGAGCGGCTGCGCGCTGCCGGCGGCTTGCTCCTGCGCGTTGACGCCGCCGCAAAGCGCCAGAATCGCCGCAACCCCCCGGGCTCTCATGTTCGTCAATCGAGCGCGAA
This sequence comes from uncultured Burkholderiales bacterium, assembly GCA_964488915.1. Lineage (GTDB taxonomy): Bacteria > Pseudomonadota > Gammaproteobacteria > Burkholderiales > JALYOK01 > CADEHE01. The sequence continues at coordinate 11,400 of CAZAWU010000062.1, read as the reverse complement.
CACTTTCACCACGCCGGAATCTTTCGGCATGCTGAGCCACGGCTCGCCCCATAGCTCGCCGTAGCCATCGCCGACCAAGCTACCCCAGCCGGTCATGACGGCAACGTACTGCTTGCCCTTGGCCATGTAACTGATGGTGCCGCCGTTATGTCCCTGGCCGTTGTTGTGGCTCCACAGCAGCTGCCCGTTGGCGGAGTTATACACACGCAGCCACCCATCGGCCTCCGGCACCACCAATAAGTTGCCGGCGGTGGTGAGCAAACCGGCGTGCGGCGGCGCTTTCATATACGGGATTTCGTACACGACTTTGCCGCTGATCGGATCGCGCGCGCGAATGTGGCCGCGCGCCGGGCCGTCTTTGGGCGCGACGAACTTAAAGTTCGCGCCGATGTTTAGTTGCGCCATCGGTTCCAGAATCGGCGTCGTTTTCACGACTTCCAGATCGATGCACCACTCGAAACCCACTTTGTACATGAGTCCGGTCTTCGGGCTATAGGAGCCGGCGTTCCAGCTATAGCCGCCGGCGATCGCGGGGCAGAGGTTTTCGTGTTTTCCTTCCTTGAGATCGCGCCGGCCGACCGGGTGTCCATTCTTGTCGACGCCGGTCATGAAGTTGATGTTGTCCACGCCCGGATAAGCGCTGACGTACTTCATGCTGCCGCGGTCGAGCACGTAGACGTAGCCGTTCTTGGACGGATGCACCACGTACTTCTTGCCGCCACGGTCGATGTGCATCAACTCTCCCGAAGCGGGATCGTAATCCCAAGCATCGTGCGGCAGCACTTGGAAATAGCTCTTCAGCTTGCCGGAATCCGGATCGAGCATGATGATCGAGGAGGTGTACAAGTTGTCTCCAGGGCGTGGTCCCGCGGTTTTCCAATCGGCTCCGGCCCAGTCGTACAGCGGCGCCGGATTGCCGGTGCCCCACCACACGGTGTTGGTCTCGGGATCGTAGCTGCCGGCCATCCAGCCGCCGCCACCACCGGTTTTCCACGAATCGCCGCCCCATGAGCTCGAGCGCACGTCGGAATCCGTGCCGTCGTTGCCGCCCACGGTGAGGAACTCCCAGACTTTCTCGCCGGTTTTGGCGTTGACGCCGAAGATCGGGCCGCGGTAGGGCCACTCACCGCCCTGCGAGCCGATAATGACTTTATCCCGCACCAGCAGCGGCGCGCCGGTAAAGCCCACCGTCAGCTTCTCGGAATTGATGAGTTTCGTTTCCCATTTCAGTTGACCGCTTTTCGCATCGACGGCGACCAGCTTGCCATCGAGCGTGCCCATGTAGACGAGCCCGTAGCCGGCGGCGATACCGCGGTTATACGGCGAATGGGTCTGTTTCGAGACCAGTTCCTCGTTCAGTTTTTGCTTGTAGGTCCACAGCATTTCGCCGGTTGCGCCGTCGAGCGCGTACATTTGGTTATACGGGCTAACGTAGTAGAGCACGCCGTCGACGGCCAGCGGGAAACCTTGCAAGCCGCGCACCGAACGCGAGGCGACATGCGACCAGGCTTCTTTTAAGCGATGCACGTTAGCGGTGTTGATTTGATCCAACCCGCTGTAGTGCCAAGACTGATATTGGCCGTGATAAGTGGCCCAGTTGCCTGGCTCGCGCAACGCGTTCTGCAGGCGTGCGCCGTCGACATCGGCCGCCGACCAAGCGCCGCCCGCGACCGCGAGCAAACAACCCGCGAGCAACCGCACCAAAACATGCTGCTTCATCTTCTCTCGCTCCTATCTCATGGGTTTGCGCTGCATTGTTGTTGTGGGTCAGCAAGAATGTCAATATCGCCAACGTTGCCCAGAGTCGGGCGCAGTAGAATGCGCGCTAAACGAGCCGCAGGCACACATGCAATCCACACTAGAACTCGCACAAGAACTCATACGACAACGCTCGGTCACGCCCAACGATGCCGAGTGCCAACGCATCATCGCGGCGCGCTTGGCGCCGCTCGGTTTCGTCTGCGAAAGCTTTGCGGCCAACGGCGTGACCAATCTGTGGGCGCGGCGTGGCAAGGCGCGCCCCCTGGTCGTGTTTGCCGGCCACACCGACGTGGTGCCCACCGGGCCGCTGGAGCAGTGGCATAGCGATCCGTTCGTGCCGACTGTGCGTGAGGGCAAGCTTTTTGGACGCGGAGCAGCGGACATGAAGACTTCGATCGCCGCGTTCATCCGAGCGACCGAGAATTTGCTCTCCGAACGCCCCAATACTCCTGGCTCGATAGGCCTATTGATTACGTCGGATGAAGAAGGCCCCGCGGTAGATGGCACAGTAATGGTCGTCGATGCGCTCAAGGCACGCGGCGAGAAGATCGACTTTTGCATCGTCGGTGAACCCACGTGCGTCGAGCGCTTGGGCGACACGGTGAAAAACGGCCGGCGCGGTTCGCTCTCGGCCAAGCTCACCGTCAAAGGCGTGCAAGGCCACGTGGCTTATCCACACTTGGCCGACAACCCAGTGCATCGCTTGGCGCCGGCGCTCGCCGCATTGGCCGCAACCAAATGGGACGAGGGCAACGAGTACTTTCCGCCGACGACTTGGCAGGTTTCAAACATGCATGCCGGCACCGGCGCGACCAACGTCATCCCGGGCGAAGTGACGGTGCTGTTCAATTTCCGTTTCTCCACGGCCAGCACGCCGGAGGACTTGCAACAGCGCGTGCGCGACATTCTCGATCAGCACAAGCTCGCCTACAACATTGCCTGGGAATTAGGCGCCAAACCTTTCCTGACCGAGTGCGGCCATCTGGTGGAAACGATCAGCGCGGCGATCCACGAAACCACCGGTGTGCAGGCGCAAATCTCCACCACCGGCGGCACTTCCGATGGGCGCTTCCTCGCCGAAATCAGCGGCGAGTTGGTCGAATTTGGACCCACCAACGCCAGCATTCACAAGATCAACGAGTGCGTGCCGCTGGCAGACATCGAACCGCTGGCGCAGATCTACCAGCGCACGCTTGCGCGGCTGCTCGCGTGAGCGCTGCAGTCACAGCGATGGCGGCTGACGTTTCGCTGCAAGAACATCTGATGACGCTGCGCGACTGGCTGCGTTACGCCGTGACGCGCTTCGGCGCGGGCGGTCTTGCTTTCGGTCACGGCTCCACCAACGCGTACGACGAGGCCGCATACCTGTTGTTGCACGCGTTGCACTTACCGCTCGACCGGCTTGAAGCCTTCCTCGACGCGCGTTTGCTGCCGCAGGAACGCGTGCAACTCGATGAGGTGCTGAGGCGGCGTGTGGACCTGCGCTTGCCGGCGGCCTACATTACGCGCGAGGCGTGGCTCGGGGACTACCGCTTCTTCGTCGACGAGCGCGTCATCGTGCCGCGCTCGTTCATCGCGGAGTTGCTGCGCGAGGGTCTGACGCCCTGGGTGGTCGATAGCGCGCAGGTGACGCGCGTGCTCGACGTTTGCACCGGGTCGGGCTGCTTGGCGATTCTGGCAGCGCTAGCTTTCCCGGAAGCCAGCGTCGATGCGTCCGACATCTCGACCGATGCGCTGGATGTGGCGCGGCGCAACGTCGACGACTATGGATTGCAGACGCGCGTGCGCTTGTTTCAGTCGGACTTGTTCGCCGGCTTACCGGCGCAGCGCTACGATCTGATCATCTCCAATCCGCCCTATGTCACGGCCGCGGCAATGGCGGCACTGCCGCAGGAGTATCGGCACGAGCCGGAGTTTGCGCTGGCAAGCGGAGCGGATGGATTGAACCACACGCGCCAGATCATCGCGTACGCGCGCGAACACCTGGCCGTCGAAGGCTTGCTGGTGGTGGAAGTCGGGGACAATCGCGCCGCGCTGGAAGCGGCGTTTCCCCGCCTCGCGTTTACGTGGTTACCGGTCTCCGGCGGCGACGATTTGGTCTTCTTGCTGCGCTACGAGGATCTTGGTTAGCCGCCTCGGGCAACGCCACATTGAAGTTGCGATCGCCGAACTCGTCCACTAGCGGCGCTTGAACGCGTTCGTTGCCGGGCGTCGCTGCGCTGGCGGCGGCTTCCACTGGCTGCATATTGCCCTGCGTTTGTGGGCGTTGGTTCGCTTGCTCGATGCGCCCCTCGCGTGAACCGCCGCGTTTGCGCCGCCGGCGCGAACCGCGCCGCTCGCCATCGACCGCGTTGACGGCCGGCGGTTTGTTTTCCCGCTGCATCTGCGGGGGCCCGTTGCCGCGCGCGCGGCGCTGTTCGCCGCGCCGCTGCTGGTTCTGCGGGCCGCGGCCGCCGCCGGCGGAATGCTGGCGGCGCTCTTCGTTGCCCATGTCCATCGGTCCTATGGGACGCCCGCCCGCGCGGCCGCGCCGTTGCTGGCCTTGCCCCTGTTGGCCACGGCGAGGGCGCCGCTCGCCTTGCCCCATGCCGCCGCCTGACATTACGCCTAACCCTGAAAGGTGGCTGCCAAAATGCGGCTGCGCATCTCCGCGCTGGCGCTGCCCTTGCTGTTGTTGCCCACGCTGGCGCTCTCTGCCCTGCGCGTTGCCGCCACCCCCGCCTTTGACGCCGGCCCACTGCATTACCTCGCGCACTTGGTCGTTGCTGAGCTCTTTGATCTGACCGCGCTTCAAGTACGGCGGCATTTCCAAATTGCCGAAACGCACGCGGATGAGCCGACTCACCGTCAGGCCGATCGCCTCGAACAAACGCCGCACTTCGCGGTTGCGCCCTTCCTTGATGATGACGTGATACCAGTGATTTGCCCCCTCGCCGCCTCGGTCTTCGATCGAGTGCAGGTGCGCGGGACCATCTTCAAGCTCGATGCCGGCTTCGAGCTGATCGAACTGATCGTCGGTCAAGCGCCCGAGCAGGCGCACGGCGTATTCGCGCTCCAACTGAAAGCGCGGATGCGTCAAACTATTAGCTAGCTCACCGTGGTTGGTGAAGATGAGCAGGCCGCTGGTGTTGATGTCCAAGCGCCCGCACGCGATCCAGCGCCCGTTGTGGATAGCCGGTAGCTTGTCGAAAACCGACTCGCGTCCTTCCGGATCGTCGCGGCTGACGATCTCACCCTCAGGTTTGTGATAGAGCAGCACACGCGGCTGCGACACGCCAAAGCGCAAATTGACGCGCTTGCCGTCGACCATTACGGTATCGTTCGGCGAAACGCGTGTGGCCACAGTGGCGGGTTGACCGTTGACGCTGACTTTGCCCTCTTCAATCAACTGCTCCATACCGCGGCGCGAGCCTAAGCCCGATTGCGCCAGCAGCTTGTGCAGTTTTTGCGAATTGGAGTCGGCGTCGCCGTTGCGGTTCTTCGAGTGGTTCGGTCTCAATGCGATGTTTCGGTGGTGGCGAAATCGGATTCGGTTTGGGTGGCGGCGCCTGGCCCGGCGCCTTCGGAATTGGATGCCTCGTCTTCTTGGTCAAAGGCAGCAGTTGCGGCGTGCGAGTGCGCTTGGTCAGAGCTGTTTGATTCAACGCTCAACAGCGCCGGTTCGGCGCCCGCGTCATCGCTGGCGGGCGTCTCGATCCCGGCAGCGCGCGCTTCGAGTTCTTCGAGCTGCGTCAACGGCGGCAACTCTTGCAGGGAGCGCAGACCAAGATCGTCGAGCAAAGCCTTGGTCGTCGCAAACAAGGCCGGCCGGCCAGGCACCTCTTTATGGCCGACCACGTCGATCCACCCGCGCGCTTCCAGCGTTTTGAGAATCTGCGAAGATACACTCACGCCGCGAATGTCCTCGATGTCCCCGCGCGTGACCGGCTGGCGGTAGGCGATAATGGCAAGCGTTTCCATCACTGCGCGCGAATAGCGCAGCGGCCGCTCGGGGCGCAAGCGTTCGATGAACTTTTGATATTCGAGCCGCGTTTGGAAACGCCAGCCGGTGGCGACCTGCACCAACTCGACGCCGCGGCCGTGCCAATCCTGGCGCAGCTCTTCCAGCAGCTTGCGCAGCGTATCGGCGCTCAACTCGTTGTCGAACACGCGCCGCAGCTCGCTCGAGGACAGCGGCTCTTGGCTCGCCAGCAGCACCGCTTCCAGGACGCGCTTGGCCGCTTGCACATCGGCCTCCGGCGGCACGCTCTCGGAGGTGAGCACCAGATTGTCGCTCATGGGGCTGCCATCCGCGTTCACGCGGCCAGTTCCAACTCGGTCAAGCGCACATAGATCGGCGCAAACGGTTCGCTTTGCGTCACGCTCACCAGGCCTTCTTTGATCAACTCCAGAATCGCCAAAAAGTTGACTACCACCACCGGCACGCTCACCTCGGCGTCGAACAATTCGATGAACTGCAGAAACTGCACTCCGCGCAAGCGGCGCAGCACGCGCGTCATGTGCTCGCGCACCGATAGTTCGTCGCGGCGTACGCGGTGGTGCTGGTTGATGCGCGCACGCGCCAAAACCGCGAGCCAGGCATCACGCAGATCGACCGGGTGTACGTCCGGCAAACGCTGCGCCAGTACCTGCTCCACCCACACCGTCACAGCGCCAAAATCGCGCCCCATTTGCGGCAGAGCGTCCAACTTCTGCGCGGCCTGCTTCATCTGCTCGTATTCGAGCAGGCGGCGCACCAACTCGGCGCGCGGGTCGGTCTCGTCGTTCTCGATCGCCTTCGGCCGCGGTAACAGCATGCGCGATTTGATCTCGATTAGCACCGCTGCCATTACCAAGTACTCTGCCGCCAATTCCAAGTGCGTGGCCCGCATCACTTCGACATACTCCATGTACTGGCGCGTCAACTGCGCCATGGGGATGTCGAGAATATCGAGCGAGTTCTTGCGTATCAGGTACAGCAGCAGATCTAGCGGCCCCTCGAACGCTTCTAGGAAGACACGCAGCGCCTCCGGCGGAATGTACAGATCCGCGGGCATTTCGGCGAGCAGCTCGCCGCGCACTCGCGCCACCGGTTCTACGATCAGCGGTAGCGTCGCGCTTTCAGTCATTCGTGAGCATTATAAGCCAAGTCGGGGAGGCTCCACCGGCAGGCAAGGAACGCGCCTTGAGCGGGGCATCGAGCCGCCATTGTATACCCACGCCAGCGCGGCCGAACATCAAACGGCGTGCGGCCGATAATCAAATCAAACCGCGCTCCACTAGCTCTTTCTTCACATAGGCGTAGAAGATCGGCGCCGCAATCAGCCCCGGAATGCCGAACGCCGCTTCCATCACCAGCAACGCGAGCAGCAGCTCCCAAGCGGCAGCGTGGATCTGCGTGCCGACGATGCGCGCGTTGATGAAGTACTCCAGCTTGTGGATGATGACCAAAAAGGCCAGCGAGGCGATCGCCACCACGAGCGACACGCTTAGGCTGATGACGACGATCACGGTGTTGGAAATCAAGTTGCCTAGGATCGGCATCAACCCGACCAGAAAAGTCACCACGATCATCGTCTTCAACAGCGGCAAATTGATGCCAAACAGCGGCAGCACGATCGCCAAGTAGATGGCCGTGAGAGTGGTGTTCAGCGCCGAAATACGCACCTGAGCGAACACGATACGGCGGAACGCGAAAGCGAGATACTGCAGACGCGTCAGCAGCGCCTGCGCGAGTGGGCCGAAGTGAAAGCGCGCGCGCACTTCGGTGAGTGAAATCAGCGCACCGACGATCATGCCGATCAAAGCGTAAGTCAAAGCGCGCGCGGTATCACCGCCGAGCACGCGCAGATCGGAAGCGTGCTCGCGCAGCCAATCGACCACCTTTTGCTTGATCGTTGTTGCGTCCTCGGGCAGGTAGGTTTGCACCCACAGCGGCAGCGACTCGCGCGAGCTTTCGATGATGGTCGCCATCTTTTGCAGCAGCGCCGGCAAGTTACCGCTTTCGCTGCGGAAGAAAACCATCAACCCCATGACCAATCCGGTGATGGCGAGAATTACAACGCTAGCGATCAGGCTGACCACGACCAGCTTGGCCCCGTAGCGCCCCACGCTGCCGATGCGCGCCACGCGCGGTGACATCAAGTGCACCAGTTCGTGCACGAGCAAGCCGCCGATAAGCGCGGGCAGGAGACCCAGGCGCAGCACCAGGAACAACGCCACGCCCGCCAATATCCAGGAAGCGATGTCGTACCTGCTCGCCGCCGGCAAGTGCGCCTTGTTGACAGGTTCCTGATCCTTGCGGCCTGGCCTATACATAATTGTGTATACGCTGTCGAATCTTACGGAATCTAATTGTCAAGGTATTACTTGACGCAGTAATCCTAGCGCGGTGGACTTTCGCGCGTATGCGGGACAACGTAAACCGGCAACGCTTGCGTGCGGCTGGCGGAAAGTTGCAGTGTGTAAACCTCATCCGCGCGCAACGGGAACACTACGGTCTTGAATACATCCTTGCACGCCGTTTGCATTTCGAACTTCGCCGGACGCACTGCCGCGCCAGTGCTGGCGAGCACGTCAACCCACGCGGCCGTACTGGTGCCGATGCGATATGACCCGTCCACCGGCACGCGCAGCACCAGCATGCCACCGTAACGATCACTGGATTCCTGCCGCCGTTCCGGCGCACGGCGGAAAGCGACTGCGCTTTGCGGCAGCAAGTTGACGATCGCTTTTTGGTCGAGCGGCATTGGCGCCATCGCCTCTTGCATGCTCGCCGCCGCGGTGAGCGCGGTGCCGGGTGTCTGCGCGAGCGCGCGCTCGCGCGCCACGTCCATCTCATAGTTGGCGCAGTCGCCCTGCATTTGCGCCATTGGGCGGTTACCGCCACCGGGCGCGCACGCGCACAGCAAGAGCGAACCTGCCAACACCGCGATCAGACGCTCATACCGTTTCATGCATGCTCCCGTAGCCCGCACAGCGGTGGCGCTCAGCTATAAGTCAAGCCGATGGCATCGCGCACTTCGCGCATAGTGTCCTGCGCCACGGCGGAGGCACGCTCGCAACCGTTGGCGATGATGTTGCGCACCAGCGTCGGGTCTTCGAGATAGGGCTGCGCGCGCTCGCGCATCGGCTTCTGTTCGGCCAGCACCGCGTCGATCACCGGTTGCTTGCATTCGAGGCAGCCGATGCCGGCGCTGCGGCAGCCTTGATTGGCCCATTGCCTCGTCTCTGTCGACGAGTAGACCTGGTGGAACGCCCACACCGGGCACTTCTCCGGATCGCCCGCGTCGGTGCGGCGCACCCGTGCGGGATCGGTCGGCATGGTGCGGATCTTCTTCACCACCGAGTCGCTGTCTTCGCGCAGCGAAATGGTGTTGCCGTAAGACTTCGACATCTTCTGCCCATCCAAACCGGGCATGCGCGAAGCCTCGGTCAGCAGCGCTTGCGGTTCCGGCAGAATGACTTTGCCGCCGCCTTCGACGTAGCCGAACAAGCGCTCGCGGTCGGCCATGGTGAGATTCTGCGTTTCTTGCAGCAGTGCGCGCGCCGACTCCAGCGCCTCGGCGTCACCCTGCTCCTGGTAGCGCGTGCGCAGTTCCCGGTACAGGCGCGCGCGGCGCGAACCTAAGCGCTTGACCGCGGCTTCGGCTTTTTCTTCAAAGTCCGGTTCGCGCCCGTAAATGTGATTGAAGCGGCGCGCGACTTCGCGCGTCAACTCGACGTGCGCGACTTGATCCTCGCCTACCGGCACGCGGTTGGCGCGGTAGATCAGAATGTCCGCGCTTTGCAGCAGCGGGTAGCCGAGAAAACCGTAAGTGCTCAAGTCGTGATCGCTCAGTTTCTCTTGCTGATCTTTGTACGTCGGCACGCGTTCCAGCCACGACAGCGGCGTGATCATCGACAACAGCAAATGCAGTTCGGCGTGCTCCGGTACGCGCGACTGCACGAATAGCGTGGCCTGCACCGGATCCACCCCAGCAGCGAGCCAGTCGACCACCATGTCCCACACGCTGTCGTGTATGACGCTCGGATCTTCGTAGTGCGTAGTCAGCGCGTGCCAGTCAGCGACGAAGAAGTAACACTCGAATTCGTGCTGCAGCTTGACCCAATTGCGCAGCACACCGTGGTAATGGCCCAAGTGCAAACTGCCGGTTGGGCGCATGCCGGAGAGGACACGGTCGGGGAACATGTTTTCTGCTCGTGTGGATCAAACGCCGACGAGGGCGCCGACGCTGCGCATTGTAGCGTCGATCAGGGGATTGATTAGCCGGCCCAGCATGCCGCTAAAAAGGAGCACGACCAAGATGATCAATCCGTACGGCTCCATGCGCGCCAAGGGCAGCGCTAAATCGCGCGGCAACAGGCTGACAGCGATGCGCCCGCCGTCTAGTGGGGGCAATGGAATCAGATTCAGGACCATCAGCACCGCGTTGATACGCATGCCGATTTCGCCCATAAGCCGCATGGGCTCAGCATAGCCATTGCCGGGAATCATCAACGCAATCTTAACGATCAGCGCCCAAAACAGCAGCATGATCAGATTCGCGCCCGGCCCCGCCGCGGCAACCCACAGCATGTCGCGCTTGGGGTGGTGAAGTTTGCCAAAGTCGACCGGCACCGGCTTGGCCCAACCGAAGAGCATGCCGCCCATGGCGAGCGTCAGCAGAGGCAGCGCTACGGTGCCGATGGGATCGATGTGGCGCACCGGATTTAGGCTCACACGGCCGAGTCGATACGCGGTGGAATCGCCGAACAGCTTCGCGACGTAGCCATGCGCCGCTTCATGCATGGTAATGGCGAGAACGATCGGAATCGCCGCAACCGATGCGATCTGCAGAATACGTGCGAGGTCGAGATCCACGACTGGAAATAAACCTCAGTGCGCCAGTTGGGGCCAACTGGCCCAAACCGGACTGCACTCGAGCGGCAACTCGCCGACTTTGCCTGGCCCGAACGGGTCGAAGTTAGGGTCATGAAAATCGGAGCCGTGCGAAGCGAGCAGCCCGTATTCGCGCGCCAGCGCCGCGAAGCGGCGCACCTGTCCCGCGTCGTGCGCACTGGTGACGACTTCGATGGCCGCGCCACCGGCTTGCTTGAAACGTTGCACCAACTCGTTCATCACCGCCGCGCCGAACGGGTAGCGCCCCGGATGCGCGAGAATGGCCGTGCCGCCCGCCGCGCCTATCCATTGCACCGCCTCAGTCACTTCGGCCCACTCGTGCGCGACATAGCCCGGTTTACCCGGCACCAAGTAGCGTTGGAACACAGCTTGACTATCCGCGGCGTAGCCCTGCTCGGCTAAGAACCGTGCAAAATGCGCGCGGCCGATCAAATTAGAGTGCTGCGCGTGGCGCACGGCCCCTGCGAGCGCGCCGCGAATACCGGCCGCTTCCAGTTGCGCCGCGATGCGCTCGGCGCGCTGCAAGCGTCCCGCGCGGATGCCCGCCAGCTCGCGTGCCAGCACCGGATGCGAAGGATCGATGTAAACGCCGACGATGTGCACCGATTGGCCATGCCAGCCTGCGGAAATCTCTACACCTGGGATGAACGTAACACTCAACGCGCGCGCCGCTTGCTCGGCACAATCGAGCCCGCTGGTGTCGTCGTGATCGGTCAAAGCGAGAACTTGAACGCCGCGCTGCGCGGCTAGCGCCACCA
>CAZAWU010000061.1:0-20350 GCA_964488915.1 uncultured Burkholderiales bacterium | reverse complement strand
AGGCGCTCTCGATAGCCAAACCAAACAAGAACTTAACCGCCCCTCGCGCCGCGCGCTTCGCGCGGAGTCCCGCAGGGGCGGTTTTTGTTGCTTGCAGCAAACGTCGCGCAGCGCTGTCCTCCTGGGGCGCTTAGCCCATCTTGGCGATCATCGCGTCGCCGAAACCGGAGCAAGAAACCTGCGTCGCCCCGGTCATCAACCGCGCGAAATCGTAGGTCACGGTCTTCTGCTCGATCGCCTTGCTCATCGAGTTGATGATCAAATCCGCCGCCTCGACCCAGCCCATGTGGCGCAGCATCATTTCCGCCGACAAGATGAGCGAGCCGGGGTTGACGTAGTCCTTGCCCGCGTACTTGGGCGCGGTACCGTGCGTGGCCTCGAACATCGCCACCGTATCGCTCAAATTCGCGCCCGGCGCGATGCCGATGCCGCCCACCTGTGCGGCCAGCGCGTCGGAAATGTAGTCGCCGTTCAAATTCATGGTCGCGATCACGTCGTATTCGTCCGGGCGCAGCAGAATCTGCTGTAAAAATGCATCCGCGATGACGTCCTTAATGACAATCCCGTTCGGCAGCTTCATCCACGGTCCACCGTCCAGCAACTCCGCACCGAATTCGCGCTTGGCCAATTCATAGCCCCAATTCTTGAACGCGCCCTCGGTAAACTTCATGATGTTGCCTTTGTGCACCAGCGTCAGCGAGCGGCGCTTGTTCTGTATCGTGTACTGAATGGCGCGGCGCACCAGGCGCTCCGTGCCTTCGCGCGAAACAGGCTTGATGCCGATGCCTGACGTTGCCGGAAAGCGTATCTTCTTCACGCGCATTTCGTTCTGCAGAAAAGCGATGACTTTCTTGGCGTTTTCGCTTTCCGCTTCCCATTCGATGCCGGCATAGATGTCCTCCGAGTTCTCGCGGAAGATCACCATATCGGTCTTGTGTGGTTCCTTCACCGGGCTCGGCACCCCGGTAAACCAGCGCACCGGGCGCAGGCAGACGTAAAGGTCCAATTCTTGCCGCAGTGCAACATTTATTGAGCGGATGCCGCCGCCCACGGGCGTCGTCAAAGGCCCTTTAATCGACACCACGTAGTCTTTGACGACCTGCAGCGTCTCATCCGGTAGCCAGACGTTCTCGCCGTACACTTTGCACGACTTCTCGCCGGAATAGACTTCCATCCACGCGATCTTGCGCTTGCCGCCGTAAGCCTTTTGCACCGCCGCATCAACGACTTTGACCATCACCGGTGTGATGTCCACGCCGGTCCCATCACCCTCGATATACGGAATGATCGGATCGTTAGGCACGTCGAGCGAAAAATCGGAGCGCACTTTGATCTTAGTGCCTTGCGTTGGAACCTTGATGTGCTGATACATATCGGCCTCTGAAGTAGTTTCGCTCTGGTGGAGCAACGTTGACGAAGCGCTATTTTACCAGGCTGGCGCGCGCGTCCTGGGCGTGGAGCGGGCGCCGCAATGCGGTCGTAGGCTCTTCGGGCGACGCTGAAAATCGACTGATAACGCAATCTTGCGCAAATCCCCCGCCTAGGGATCAGGGATTGGGCATCCCCCAAAAGCTAAATAGCAATGAGCGTAGTATTGTCAGCGCGAGCTCCCTCGCGCACGATCTTGGTGCGCTGCGTGGCCGTATGGTTGATTGAGGTGCATATCGCACGCGCTATCGCCCGTTGGCGGCAAGCAAACGACTGGTATGCCGATTGCTCCTATCGAAGCGGCTCATTCGAATGCAGATTCAGCGCATCTCCCATCCGATGTACTACGACGAACTGCGAGACGCCTCCGATCAAGTGCGGCCGCATTACCGCACCTATGCGGATTGGCTCGCCGCCATGCCGCCCGAGCGCATCGGACACAAACGCACCGAGGCGGAAATGCTGTTTCACCGCGTCGGCATCACCTTCGCGGTGTACGGCGAGCAAGACGCGACGGAGCGCTTGATCCCGTTTGACATCGTCCCGCGCATCATCCCATCGGAAGAATGGCGGCTGCTCGAGCGTGGCCTAGTGCAGCGCGTAAGAGCGCTGAACATGTTCTTGCACGACATCTATCACGAGCAGGCCGTGTTCCAGAAGGGCTTGGTGCCGCGCGAGAAAGTCCTGCGCAACAGTCAGTATCGCAGCGTGATGCACGGCGTCGACGTGCCCGCGGGCATTTACGCGCACATCGCCGGCATAGACTTGGTGCGGGCGGGCGCGGGCGAGTACTACGTACTGGAAGATAACCTGCGCGTGCCCTCGGGCGTATCCTACGTGCTGGAAAACCGCAAAGTCATGATGCGGCTATTCCCTGAATTGTTTGCCAAACACTCCGTTGCTCCGGTCGATCACTACCCCGACTTGCTTCTGGCGAATTTGCGCGCGGTCGCGCCGTCAGGAGCGTCCGAACCCACCGTGGTGCTGCTGACCGCCGGCTCATTCAACAGTGCCTATTTCGAGCATACATTTCTGGCGCAGCAAATGGGCATCGAGTTGGTGGAGGGCCAAGATCTATTCGTGCGCGACGGCTTCGTCTGCATGCGCACCACGCGCGGTCCGAAGCAAGTCGACGTGATTTACCGAAGAATCGACGACGATTTTCTCGATCCCACCGTGTTTCGGCCTGATTCCATGCTGGGTGTGCCCGGCCTGCTTGAGGTGTATCGCAACGGCCGTGTGAGTCTAGCTAACGCTGTCGGCACCGGCGTGGCGGACGATAAGTCGATCTACCCTTTCGTCCCAACGTTGATCGAGTTCTACTTGGGTGAGCAGCCCATACTCAACAATGTGCCGACTTACGACCTGGGCAAGAAGGAAGACTTGCACTATACCCTCGCTCACCTCGGGGAACTAGTCGTGAAAGAGGTGCACGGCTCAGGTGGCTACGGCATGTTGGTAGGTCCCAGCTCAACGGCATCCCAACGCGCCGAGTTTCGCGATCGCATTTTGGCGTCGCCCGACAATTACATCGCGCAGCCGACGCTCGCTCTTTCGACTTGCCCGACTTATGTCGAATCGGGAATAGCGCCGCGCCACGTGGATCTGCGCCCGTTTGTGCTCTCCGGCAAGACGGTGACTATCGTTCCCGGCGGCTTGACGCGCGTCGCGCTCAAGGAAGGCTCGCTGGTGGTCAACTCGTCCCAAGGCGGCGGCACCAAAGACACTTGGGTGTTGGAGCAATAGCGATGCTGAGCCGCACGGCCAACGATCTTTTCTGGATGTCGCGCCATATGGAGCGCGCGGAAAATGTGGCGCGCATCTTGGACGTGACGCACCGGATGTCGCTACTGCCTTACGCGCCGCTGCAACCCGGACAAGATTGGGCTCAGCCATGGGTGGTGCCGCTGGTGATCACCGGCCTGGTCACCCCCTTCTATCAAACGCACCCGGAACTGGCCACCGACAATGTTCTCAAGTTCATGGTGCTCGATCCGAGCAACCCTTCCAGCATCCACTCATGCATCAAGAAATCGCGCGAGAACGGCCGCGCGCAGCGCGGCGCCATCAGCTCCGAAATGTGGGAATGCTTGAACGACACTTGGCTGCAAATGAAAACCGTGTCGTTCGATTCGATGACCGGCTCCGGCTTAGGCAGCTTCTTCGAGTGGGTGAAAATGCGCTCGCAGTTGTTCCGCGGCATCACCTTCGGCACCATGCTGCGCGATGAAGGCTATCGTTTTATCCGGCTGTCGACTTTTTTGGAGCGGGCGGACAATACCGCGCGCATCCTCGACGTAAAGTACCACACGCTGCTGCCGAGCGTTGCCGATGTCGGCGGCGCGGTGGACTACTACCAATGGGGCGCGCTGCTGCGCTCGGTCGGCTCGTTCGAAGCCTACCGCAAGGTATACCGCGCGGTGATCACCCCGCTCAAAGTCGCCGAACTGCTCATCTTGCGCGACGACATTCCGCGCTCGCTGCACACTTGCATGAACGAGATCTACGAATTGCTGCAGGAATTGAACCACGACGAATCGATCGAGGCGGAGCGCCTCGCCGGCGAAATCCATTCGCAGCTACACTACTGCCGCATGGAAAAAATCATCACGATCGGCCTGCACGAATACCTTATGCAATTCCTGCAACAGATCGCGGCGCTCAACGGCGAGATCGACAACCAGTTCCTCGCGCCGGTATATCAATAAATGCGCGCGCAGGCTCACGCGCCATAGAGGGTCCGACTTGACTATTCGCGTCGCGGTGCATCATCGCACTGCCTATACTTTTGACCGCCCGGTCGGCTTGTCACCGCATGAAATCCGCTTGCGGCCCGCCGCGCATACGCGCACCCCGATCGCGAGCTATTCGATGCGCGTCGCCCCGGCCGGGCATTTCCTCAATCTGCAGCAAGATCCTTACGGCAACTACGTTGCCCGGGTCGTGTTTCCGGAGAAAACCAAAGCGCTTGAGATCGTGGTTGATCTGGTGGCGGACATGACCATCATCAACCCATTCGATTTCTTTGTTGAACCTTACGCGGAGAAGTTTCCATTCACCTACCCGCAGCAGTTGAAGCTGGAGCTTGCTCCCTATCTCGAGCTTGAGGAAACAGGGCCGCAGCTCGAATCATGGCTGCGGGAGTTTCGCGCACATCAGTTTGCGCCGGACACCAGCAGTGTCGATTTTTTGGTGCACGTCAACCAACGCATCCAGCAGCAGATTCGTTACTTGGTGCGCATGGAACCCGGCATTCAGCGCCCGGACGAAACCCTGCAACTGGGCAGCGGCTCATGCCGCGATTCGAGCTGGCTGTTGGTGCAAGTGCTGCGGCACGTGGGGTTGGCTGCGCGCTTCGTCTCGGGTTATCTGATTCAGCTAGCGGCAGACCAAGTGCCGCTGGATGGGCCCGCCGGCCCGAGCCGAGACTTCACCGATCTGCACGCCTGGGCGGAAGTTTATATTCCCGGCGCCGGTTGGATTGGCTTGGATCCAACGTCGGGCCTGATGGCCGGGGAAGGCCACATTCCGCTCGCCTGCACGGCGTTTCCCTCCAGCGCCGCCCCGGTCAGCGGCAGCACCGACGTCTGCGAGTCGACGCTGGCCTTTGAGATGAACGTCACGCGCATACACGAAGACCCGCGAGTGACAAAACCCTACTCTGCCGAACAGTGGCGCGCCATCGACACGCTCGCCGCGCAGGTCGACCAGGAGTTGGTGGCAGGCGATGTGCGCCTGACACATGGCGGGGAACCCACCTTCGTGTCGGTCGATGACATGGACGGCGAAGAGTGGAACTACACCGCCCTGTCGCCGAAGAAGTGGACGCTTGCGCAACAGCT
The DNA here is from genome assembly GCA_964488915.1 of uncultured Burkholderiales bacterium. Classification (GTDB taxonomy): domain Bacteria; phylum Pseudomonadota; class Gammaproteobacteria; order Burkholderiales; family JALYOK01; genus CADEHE01. Next base: position 15,080 of record CAZAWU010000061.1, on the reverse strand, counting down.
AGCATGGCGCTTGCAACGCCGCTTTGCCCCCGGCGCACTGCTGTTTCATGGTCAAGGCAAATGGTACCCGGGCGAGCCGCTGCCGCGCTGGGCGCTCAGCATCTATTGGCGAGACGATGGCGTACCGGTATGGCGCAACCTCAAACGAATTGCGGGCGAAGTCGGAAAAGCGCAACTCGCGGACGCCGAGCGCCTATGCCAGGCAATCGCCGCCAACTTGGGGTTGGACGAGCGCTCCATCGTGGCCGCGTTCGAAGATCCTCTCGTGCTGTTGCAGATCGAAGGCAAGTTGCCACCGAACGTGGATCCGCACACAGCGCCGCTGAAGGACTACGACGAGCGCTCTCGGCTCAGGCAGTTGCTCGCTCGCGGACTGGAGCACCCCGCCGGATACGTCTTGCCGCTGCAAGCCAGAGAAGTTCCGGAGCAGCCCGCCGCGACACACTGGCGCACGTCCGCCTGGCCGGTGCGGCGCGAACAGGTTTATTTGCTCGCCGGCGACTCGCCGCTGGGGTTTCGCCTGCCGATTGCCTCCTTGCCGGAGCTGCTGCCGGAAGAGGTGGAACCGGATTTCGATCGCGATCCCTTCGACGCGCGCAGTGCGCTGCACGATGCGCACAGCGCCGCCGAAAAAGCGCGACATAGGCGCGCCAAGCCTGCCGCCGCGCCAAAACCGAAAGAAGTCGTGCGCACCGCACTGTGCGTCGAGCCGCGCCACGGCTGCGTGTACGTGTTTCTGCCGCCGGTCAAACGGCTTGAAGACTTTGTCAATCTGATCGCCGCCATCGAGCGCGCTGCGGAAGCGACCGATATCGCGCTGCGCATCGAGGGTTACGCGCCCCCGCGCGATCCGCGCTTGCAATGTATCAGCGTGACGCCCGATCCCGGCGTCATCGAAGTAAACGTGCACCCGGCAGCCTCGTGGAAAGCACTGCGCGACAATACCATTGCGTTGTACGAAGAAGCGCGCAGCGTCCGCCTGGGCACGGAGAAGTTCATGCTCGATGGACGCCACAGCGGCACCGGCGGCGGCAATCACGTCACACTCGGCGGTGCGACGCCGGGCGATAGTCCGTTTCTGCGCCGCCCCGACCTGCTGCAAAGCCTGATCACTTACTGGCAAAACCACCCCGCGCTGTCTTACCTCTTTTCCGGCCTATTTGTCGGCCCCACCAGCCAAGCCCCGCGGGTCGATGAGGCGCGCGATGACAGGCTGTACGAGCTCGAAATCGCATTCCAGCAGCTGCAACTGCACACGAAGACCGGCGAAGAGAGCAAACGGCTGTGGCTGGTGGACCGGCTGCTTCGCCACCTGCTGGTGGACATGACCGGCAACACGCATCGCGCGGAGTTTTCCATCGACAAACTCTACTCGCCGGACGGGTCGACTGGGCGGCTGGGCTTGGTCGAGTTTCGCGCTTTCGAGATGCCGCCGCACCCGCACATGAGCTTGTTGCAGGCGTTGCTGCTGCGCGCCCTCGCAGCGCGTTTTTGGAGCAAGCCGTATACCGCGCCGCTGGTTAACTGGGGCACCGCCTTGCATGACCGCTGGATGCTGCCGCACTTCGTTGCGCAGGACATCGCCGATGTCGCCCGCGATTTGCGTGCGGCTGGATACGCTTTCGATCAAGCTTGGTTCGCTCCGTTCATCGAATTTCGTTTCCCGCGCTACGGTACGGTGGCATATGAAGGCGTTCAGCTCGAATTGCGCCAAGCGATCGAGCCGTGGCATGTCCTGGGCGAAGAAGTCTCGCGCGCCGGCACCTCGCGCTATGTCGACTCGTCGGTCGAGCGCTTGCAAGTTAAAGTCACCGGCATGACCGGGCCGCGTCATGCGCTCGCATGCAATGGCCGCGCGGTGCCGCTGCAACCCACTGGCACACATGGCGAATTCGTCGGCGGCGTGCGCTACCGGGCCTGGTCGCCTCCCTCCGCTCTGCATCCGACCGTCGGGGTGCACTCGCCCCTGGTTTTCGACATTGTCGACTCCTGGAGCGAGCGCGCCATCGGCGGCTGCACCTTTCATGTCGTGCATCCGGGCGGGCGCAACTACGAGAGCTTTCCCGTCAACGCCAACGAAGCCGAAGCCAGGCGCGTCGCCCGCTTTTGGAACCACGGGCACACCCCCGGCGAGCTGCGCCTGAAGCCGGAACCCATCAATCGGCATTTTCCGTTCACGCTCGATCTGCGTTGGAATCCCGTTTAGTGCAGGCCGTGTTGCCGCTCGATCGCAGGAGCGTCCGACGGGACGCGGATTTGCTATCCTGCCGGTTTGGCCGTCCCGGCTCACCGGATTGTTCGCATGACTTATTGTGTTGCCCTGCTGCTGGACGAAGGCATGGTGTTCGCGTCGGACTCGCGCACCAACGCGGGCGTCGATCAGATCTCCAGCTTTCGCAAAATGAAAATTCTAGATCGCCCGGACGACCGTTTGATCGTGATCATGAGTTCTGGCAACTTATCGATCACGCAGAATGCGATCAATCTGTTGGAAATGCAGGCACGGCATTCCGATGGTTCGCTCAACATCTGGAACGCGCAGTCGATGTTCGAAGTAGTCACGCTCATTGGCGAATCGTTACGCCAAGTGCGCCAGCGCGACGCCGCATATTTGTCGCAAGCCAACGTCGATTCCAGCGCCTCTTTCATCGTCGGGGGGCAGCTCAAGGGTGAGCAGCAGCGGCTATTCTTGGTCTATAGCGAAGGCAATTTCATCGAGGCCGGCAGTGACACGCCGTTCTTCCAGATCGGCGAAACCAAGTACGGGCGGCCGATTATCGATCGCGTGATCAAGCCGCATACGCCGCTGATCGAAGCGACCAAATGCGTGCTGGTGTCTTTCGATTCAACCATGCGCAGCAATATCTCGGTGGGCATGCCGATCGACTTGGCCGTCACCACGCGCGACAGCTTCAAGCTTGCTATGCAGAAACGCCTGCTCGAGGACGATCCCTACTTCGCGATGATTCACGCGCAGTGGGGCGAAGGCCTGCGGCGCGTGTTTGCCCAATTGCCTGATCCGGATTGGCGGTTTCAGGGGTAGCCTCGAAGTCACACGGCAAGTGGCACCTTCGGGCAAGCGAACGAAAGCCCCAACGCCCCGAGACATAGGCATGCCGCGTTGGGTTCGCTGATCTCAGCCTACGCTATCACGGCGCTCAAGGTTGTTGAGCGTCAATCAAGTAGAGATGATGCGCATGTTAGCAGCGCGCTCGACAAACCATAGCGCGGCCAACAGCACGATCGCAAGCGAGCCACCGACGAAGACCACACGCCGGTAAAGTTGCGTGCTACGCAATAGGTAGGCAACGGGTAAGAACGCGGCAACGATGGCAAGCTGCCCCAGTTCCACGCCGACGTTGAAACCCACCAACGCCAACACCAGCGCATTGCGCGGCAAGCCTAAATCGCCGAGCACGCTCGCGAAACCGAAACCGTGAATCAAGCCGAATAGGAACGCCACCACCCAGCGCCGCTTGTGCACCACCGGCCAAATGTTGTTGAGCGCGGCAAGAACCACCGAGGCGGCGATGGCGGATTCCACCAAGCGCGAGGGTAGCCGCACGACGCCGAGCGCGGCGAGACTGAGCGTGATCGAGTGCGCGACGGTGAAGGAAGTGACGATCTTGAACACATCCCAAAACGCTTCGCCGAAACCGCCCACCGGCCGCCACGCGCGCCCTTGCAGGAAGAACACCGCAGGCAGCAGCAGCGACACCAGGAACAGAATATGGTCGTAGCCGATCCAGATGTGGTGCACGCCCTCCCACACGAACTCCCAAAACTGCCGCCAGCGCGAGACTTTCTCAAACTGGAACGTTTGACTGGCAGCGTCGGTGCTGAAAATGGCGGTGCGGGTCACGCCGCCGATCTCGAAATTGAGCAAGCCCTTATGCTGCGGATCGAGATCGAAAAACAGTTGATACTTGACGTCCAAGTTGCGCACGCGCTTCGGGCACTCGGCGGCGAAGCGCAGCACGGCGTAAGCGCCGTCGCTGTGGTTGTCGATCAGATGCTCGCGCGCTTCGCTCGGGCACTCGGCGCCGTCCACCGCGAGGCCGAGGCGCGCGAGTGCGTAGGCGGCGATCTCATTGTGTTTGGCTTTGACTTCGCCCCAGGTGATGTCGGCGTCGCCGTTGGCGTCCAAGCCGATAGCGAAATCCAGATCGCGCAACGCGATGTCCCATTGACCGATGACGTTCTTGTCCTCGACTTTGAGCGTGAGGTAGCTGTCGCTGGGTTTGTGCGCGAGCGCTGCTGCGCCACTCAACAGGGCGATTAGCGCGATAATGACGCGGATGGTTCGCATAGGTGATCTGATTTTTAGGCTGATGTTTTAAGCGGCATGCTCACTGCTTGTCAACTCGCCGTTTGTGCGTTTCTTGCCCGCATTTGTTCAGTACTGATTCCTCTATAGCTCTACAAATGTCTTGCATTCTCAATGACCGTAATATTCTCGCTCTAGTATACCGATGAGCGAGCGGCCGCGCATCACCGTTGCCGCCGTCGCCGAGCGCGCCGGGCGATTCCTGCTGGTCGAAGAGCGCACCGAGCGCGACGGCCCGCTGCGACTCAATCAACCCGCCGGTCATCTAGAAGTCGGCGAAAGCTTGCTCACCGCCGTCGCGCGCGAAGCGTTGGAAGAAACCGGCCATCGCTTTACCCCCACCGCACTCGTCGGTGTCTATCACTACCAAGCCGCCGACAGCGGACTGACTTACCTACGCTTCGCCTTCACGGGCCACACCGAGCCGCCCGTCGCACCAGCGCAACTCGATGAGGGCATCGTCCAGGCGCTCTGGCTGACACGCGAGGAGATCGCCGCGCAACGCGAACGCCACCGCAGCCCGCTGGTGCTCGCGTGCATCGACGACTATTTGCGCGGCCAGCGCTACCCTTCCGATCTTGTACGCAGTTGGTTGTGAGTTGGATGCATCGGTGAAGGCGCAGCGCAAACGCATCGTGGTCGGTCTGTCCGGCGGGGTCGATTCGTCCGTGGCCGCGCTCTTGCTCAAGCGGCAAGGCCATGAAGTCGTCGGTCTATTCATGAAGAACTGGGAAGACGATGACGACGACGAGTACTGCTCCACGCGCGAGGATTTGATCGACGCCGTCGCGGCCGCGGAGAAGATCGGCATCGATATCGAAGCTGTCAACTTCGCCGCTGAGTACAAAGACCGCGTATTCGCCGAGTTCTTGCGCGAGTACCGTGCCGGGCGCACGCCGAATCCGGACGTGCTGTGCAACGCAGAGATCAAATTCAGGGCGTTCCTCGACTATGCGATGAAGCTCGGCGCGGACTGTATCGCCACTGGCCACTACGCGCGCGTGCTGCACGCAACGCAGCCGGGCGAGCGGCACCAACTACTGCGCGGCGCCGATGCAAGCAAGGATCAGAGCTACTTCCTGCATCGCCTGACGCAAGCGCAACTGGCGAAAAGTCTTTTTCCCGTCGGCGAGTTGCGCAAGAGCATCGTACGCGAGATTGCGCGCGAGGCCGGTCTCGCCAATCACGCCAAGAAGGATTCTACCGGCATCTGCTTCATCGGCGAGCGGCCGTTTCGCGAATTCCTCGCGCGCTACCTGCCGCGCACGCCAGGCCCGATGCTCACCCCCGAAGGCAAACGCGTCGGCGAGCACATGGGTTTGAGCTACTACACCATCGGTCAGCGCCAGGGCTTGGGCATCGGTGGCATGAAGGCCGCAAATGGCGCGGCGTGGTTCGTCGCCGACAAACGCATCGACGAGAACACGCTCATCGTCGTGCAAGGCCACGATCATCCGCTATTGCTAAAGAGCGAGTTGCTCGCGGCCGACTTGGCGTGGGTCGGCGATACGCCGGTGCCGGACGCGCCCTATGGCGCGAAGACGCGCTACCGGCAAAGCGACGCGTCCTGCCGCATCGCTTACCAACCCGACGACAGCGCCATGCTGCACGCGCATTTTGTTCAACCGCAGCGCGCGATCACACCGGGCCAGTCGGTCGTGCTGTACGATGGCGATGTCTGTTTAGGCGGCGGCATCATTCAGTAGGAGATTTCTCATGGAAAAGTTCGCGTGGTCGCGGCGCGCGGTGACAATGGCGTTGGCGGCTTTGCTAGCCCTTGGCGCGTCGGCCGAGGAGCTGACCGAAGCTAAACGTCTCGACATCCTCAAGCTGCAGCAGCTAAGCGGCTCAAAGCGCATCGGGCAGCAAGCCACCCTACGCATGATCGAGCGCATGCTGGAGCAACTGCGCCGCAATCAGCCGTCCCTGCCCGACCGGGCGATCCAGGCGGTGCGGCAGGAGCTAGAAAAGTTCGTCGAGGAGAAATTCTTTGCCGACGGCGGCATTGTCGACCAACAAGCGCCGATTTACGACGAGCACTTTACGCACGACGAGATCCTCGAACTGATCGCTTTTTACGAGAGCCCGATCGGGCGCAAACTCGCGCAAGAGCAACCGGCGATCAGCGTCAAACTGATGAAGTTCACCGAATCGAACGTGGCGCAACTACTGCCGCAACTGCACAACCGCCTGGCGGACGCGCTCAAGAAAGAGGGAATCGGCTCTGGGCCGCGCTAGCGCGCGCCGCGCGCTCTCAGCTCGGCGGCGGCGCTGTTTCGCGAAAGGACTTGCGCTTGCCGAGCTTCTCGGCCAACCGCGCTAGATTGTCGTATTCCTCGCGCCAATCGATCTCGCCGAAGCGTAAGTCGAGATAAAACAAGGCGCAGCCGGTGACGATATCGGCGAGATTGAACGTCACCCCGGTGCAATAGTCCTTCTCGCCGAGTTCTTGCGACAGCGCTTTCAAGCCGTAGTCGAGCTTTTGACGTTGACGCGTGACCCATTCCTCGCTTTGCTGAGCGGGCACGCGGCGCCTTTCCATGACGATGCTCACCGCCGCATCGATGATGCCGTCGGCCAGCGCTTCCCAGCTCTTGACGTGTATGCGGCTGCGCGTGGGCTCGGGGATAAGTTTGCCGACCGGCGTCACGTTATCGAGGTAATCGACGATCACCGGTGAATCGTAAATCGCCGTGCCGTCGTCCAGAATCAGCACCGGCACTTTGCCGAGCGGATTGAAGCGAAACACTGGTGAGTCCAGCACGTTCACCTGCTCGTTCTGCAGCTCGCACTCGATGCGCTTTTCCGCCATGACGATGCGCACTTTGCGTGCGTAGGGGCTGGTCGGCGTGTAGATGAGCTTCATTGTTCTTGCTAAGGCGGGCGCTTGTTGCCAAAAGAATTATACAAGGTGCGGGGAACCCCCTGCCCCCGCGCTTCTACTAGACGCGGAGTCGTTGATCGAGCGTGCGCTGCGCGCACCTTGAAAGGAAAGAGCAACGGCGGCCGTGTTCTTTTGCGGCGACAGAGTCGAAGCAGGGTGCGATGCGCACCGAATCAGTGAGCGGCGCGTGATAAAATTTCAGTCTTCCATGGATCTCGCCGCTCTCACCGCGCTGTCCCCGCTCGACGGGCGCTACACCGCTAAGCTTGCAGCACTGCGCAACTACTTCAGCGAGGCGGCGCTCATCAAGTACCGCGCTCGGGTGGAGATTGCCTGGCTGCAAACGCTGGCGCGCGAACTGCCCGACGGCCCCAAACTGGCGCCCGGAGATCACGCTCTTTTGGAGCAGATCATCGCTAAGTTCACCGACGCAGATGCGGCGGCGGTAAAGCAGATCGAGCAGCGCACCAACCACGACGTCAAAGCGCTGGAGTACTGGCTGGCCGAGCGCTTTGCACAGAACGCCGAGCCTGGAGTAAGCGCACTGAAAGCCGCCGTGCAGTTCGTGCACTTCGCCTGCACCTCGGAGGACATCAACAACCTCGCCTATGCGCTCATGCTGGAAGAGGCGCGCAGCGCGGTCGTGCTTCCGGCGCTGGATGCGTTGATCGCGCGCTTGCGGCAGCTCGCGCATGAACTCGCAGACGCCGCCATGCTTTCGCGCACACACGGCCAACCGGCCTCGCCCACCACCATGGGTAAGGAACTGGCAAACGTCGTGCACCGTTTGCGCACGCAGCGCGAGCGCTGCGCTGCGATTGCGCTAACCGGAAAGATGAACGGCGCAGTCGGCAACTACAACGCGCACCTCGTCGCTTATCCCGACATCGACTGGCCCAAACTGTGCCGCAGCTTCGTCGAAGGGCTCGGCTTGCAGTTCAATGACTACACCATTCAGATCGAACCGCACGATAGCCTCGCGGAACTGTGCGATGCGCTCGCGCATGTCAACACCGTACTCATCGATCTCGACCGCGACGTGTGGGGTTATATTTCGCTCGGCTACTTTAAGCAGAAGCTGGTCGCGGGCGAAGTCGGCTCTTCCACCATGCCGCACAAAGTCAACCCGATCGACTTCGAGAACTCCGAAGGAAATCTGGGTGTGGCCAACGCGCTACTAAGGCACTTCAGCGAGAAGCTGCCGATCTCGCGCTGGCAGCGCGACTTGACCGACTCCACCGTGCTGCGCAATCTCGGCAGCGCGCTCGGTTACTGCGCGCTGGCGTACGACTCGTGCCTGCGCGGGTTAAACAAACTCGAAGCGGATCGGGCACGCATGCGTAGCGAACTCGAGCAAAGCTGGGAAGTGCTCGCCGAAGCCGTGCAAACGGTCATGCGCCGCCACGGCATCGCCGACGCCTACGATCAACTCAAAGCGCTCACTCGCGGGCAAGGCATTACGCGCGAGGCGCTGCATGCTTTCGTCGCTGGGTTGAAGATGCCGGAGGCAGACAAGCGCCGGTTGCTGGAGCTCAAGCCGTCGAGCTATTTGGGTTTCGCACAAGAGCTGGCCAAAGATATCTGACCGGCAGCGAGCGATGAACGCTGCTTCGAACGGCCATTCTGGCCACCAATTCCCTCACCTCTTTGCCCGGGCAACAGCAAGAGCGCAAGCGTCGCACCGATTAAGCACAAGCCCGGGATGATTCCAAACTCCGGCAGCGCATCCACTGTATCGCTGAGGCGCCACACCCCGGCGGCCGCAATGCTCAAACTCAGTACCGCAATCGCCCCGGTGAGAGAGCGCGCGGCGAGCGCTGCGTGGCGGTCGGCGCGCTGAAGCACACGCGCGATGCAAGCGCCGTTAATGCCGTCAGCGATTACCATGCCCAATGTGAACACCGCGCCGGCAGCCAACGCGTGCCCCCAGCCTGCGCTGTGACGCGCGGCGACGGAGAACATCACCGCTTGACTGACCGTGTCGAATGACAGCGCGAACAACGCACCGGTGCAGGCGATGACCACCGGATGGCTGGTGCGAGTGAGGGCCGCGAACCATGCTCCGCGTAGTCCCTGCGGCCTCACCGCGCTCGCGTTTCCCGGCAGCAGTGCTGCTTTAGCGTTCACTAAGCCGAGCGCCGTCAGGAATAGGATAGAAATCGCCGCGCCCAGCGGTTCCAACGACTCTGGGACAGTGACTTGAAACGCGCCGGTCCCTACTACCGCCGCGATGATCAACACCACGGCACCGTGCCCAAGTGAAAATAGCACGCCCGCCCAACGCGACAAGGCCGGCCGCTCGGCGCGGTTGCAGCGCGCCAAGGAATCGATCGCGGCGAGGTGATCGGGGTCCAGCCCATGCCTGAGGCCGAGCAGCAGCACCATGCCCATCAGTCCCAGCAGTTCTTGTGTTTGAGCCATCACGCGCGAGCCCGCTTGTTAGGCGCTCCAGCCTCGAATGACCTTGCGATGCGCGCCCATCTTGCCGTGCGCGACCACAGTGCCGAGCACGTCGACGATACCGCGCAATGCCAGCAGCGAAGTGATGTCGGAGATGTCGTACGGCGGCGAGACTTCCACGACTTCCATGCCGCAGATACCTTCTTTCGCGACACCCTGCAACAGATAAAGAATCTCGCGCGGCAGGAAACCGCCCGGCTCCGGCCAGCCGGTGCCTGGCACGAAACCGCAATCGACGCTGTCGATGTCGAAGCTGATATACACTGCGTCGCACCCTTTCCAGGCGGTTTCGAGCGCGATCTCAATGATTTTGTCGGCGCCGTACTTCTCGAAATCGTTCATCGTCAAAATATTGGTGCCGCGCTTGCGCGCTTCGGCCACCGCTTCGCGCGGCACCTGCCAGCCGCCGATGCCGATCTGCACCAAGTTTTCCGCGCGCACGTTGGGCAAGTTGGTCGCGTGAAACCAGGGCGTGGTGTGCATGCGCTCGTCGAGATCTTTCTCTTGAATGTCCGCATGGCGATCGAAGTGAATGATGCCGATGCGCTTGTCCGTCATGCTGGCGATGCCGCGCACGGTCGGAAAGCCGATCGAATGATCGCCGCCCAAAATGATCGGCAAGGCGCCGGAGGCAAACACATGCGCGGTCGCGTTGGAGATCTGATCGAAAGTCTTTTCCAGATTGGCTGGGATAGTGAACACATCGCCGATGTCACACAACGTCATCTGCTCGCGTAAGTCAACGCCCATCTCGTAGTTGTACGGCGTGTAGAGCGCGGAAATGCGGCGGATGCCTTGCGGGCCGAAGCGCGTGCCAGGGCGGTAAGTCGTGCCGCCATCGAAGGGCACGCCGAGCACCGCCACATCAAACTTGCCGCACTCGCGCACATCTTCCAGATACGGCGCTTTCATAAAGGTGTTGATCCCGGCGAAGTGCGGTAGTTCGCCGCGCGAGAATGTGGGAATGCTCTTGTCTTGAATGCTGTCGGCACCGGGCAGGCCGAGTTCGAGTCCGCGCTTGACTTCCGCGTCCCATTTGACGCGCGGCAAATCCGCTTCACGGTGCATCGCTTTCCAGCCGAGCGATTCTTTGCGATGAAAATCCGGGTGATGGCCGCGCGTGCCGGACGAGCGCGAAAAGTAGGTGTTGCGTGCAAAATTGTTTGATTTACTCATGTCGACTCCATCTATGGTATTGGGTTAGGCAGAGGCCGCCTCGCGGGTAAGCTGTTCGAGCAGATCTTTGCTGCTGCCCAAGCCGGAGGTGGCGCGGATACGTTCCAGTATTTGCTTCTTGAGTTCAAGAAACTGCGGTGAGAGTTTCATGTCCTGCTCGCGCTGCGCCGGCAACGGCACCGGTACGATCGAATCGATGCGGCCCGGGTTCGGCGCCATCACCACCACGCGCTGGCCCAAATAGATCGCTTCGTCCACATCGTGCGTCACGAATACGATGGTGGTATTTTCGACGTTGAACACGTGCAGGAGCAGATCGTGCATCAACTCGCGCGTCTGCGCATCAAGCGCGCCAAAAGGCTCGTCCATTAGCAATATGCTGGGCTTCGACATAAGTGCCCGGGCGATGGCCGTGCGCTGCTGCATCCCGCCTGAGAGCTGATTCGGGTAAGCGTGCGCGAACGCCTGCAAACCCATCAGCCGCAACAGCGCGTCAGCCCGGCCCGAAGCAATCTCCACGTCGATGCTGGTCGCATCGCACCGGTTGACGGCGAACTGGCGGCTGAAGCGGATGTTCTCGCTCACGGTTAACCAGGGATATAAGCTGTAGTGCTGAAACACCATGGCGCGCTCGACGCCCGGCCCGCTAACGGTGCGTTCATCCACCGCAATGTTGCCAGCGCTGAGCGTTTCCAGGCCACCAATGGCACGCAGTAAAGTCGACTTGCCGCAGCCGGAGGCGCCTACCAAGGTGACGAACTCGTTTGCGCCGATGTCCAGGGAAACGCCGTTAAGTGCGCACACATCCCGCGTACCGTCGCGAAACACTTTCTGCGCCGCCTCGATTCGAATCTTGGTGTTCATGACTTACGGTACAACCAGGGAAAACGCCGGCGATGTACCCAGCGGAACAATTGATCGGTGAGCAGACCGATCAAGCCAATCAGCATGATGCCAACGAAGATCTTGTCGGTTTGCAGGAAGCGCTGCGCTTTGAGAATCGAGTAGCCGATGCCGGAGTTGGCGGCGACCAGCTCGGCCACGACCAGGTAGGTCCATGCCCACCCCATCGTCACGCGCAACGTATCGAGAATAGCGGGCTTGGCCGACTGAAAGATCACCATTTGCATGATTTCCCCGCGTGTTGCGCCCATGGTCTGCGCCGCTTCGATCTGCGTCATCGGCACTCTGCGCACGTCTTCGGCCACCATCAGCACCATCTGGAAGAAAGTGCCGATGAAGATGATGGCAATCTTTGCGCTTTCCTCGATACCGACCCAGATCATCACCAATGGCACAAACGCCACCGCCGGCATGTAGCGCACAAAATCGGTGAGTGGCTCGAACAGTGCCTGCACCGGCTTATAGGTGCCGATCCAAAGCCCGAGCGGAATAGCCAGCAACGCTGAGAGCAGAAATCCGGCGCTCACGCGATAGATGCTGATCCACATATGACTCAGCAATTCGTCTTCCAGCAACCACTCGCGTGCACGCTGCAAGACTTCCCAAGGCGTCGGCAGAAACGTCTTGGGCACCCAGCCGGCGCTCGACAACAGCAACCAAGCGAGCAGCGGCAGCAACATGCCGATCAGCGCGAGCGCCCAATACTCGCTCGACGGTAACGCGCCGCGGATCACCCACCAACGGGCCGGTTGCATGGTGCTCGCCTCGGTGCCGGCCCCGCTAGCGTTTGGCGGCTTCCGCTACCAGCGACGCATCGATGCCTTTCGCGAAATCGACGTCACCTTCCAGCAGCTTGTTGTCTTTGAGAAATTTTTCGATCGTTGGCGCGACCGCCAGCAAGGACTGCTTTTCGCTAGCCGCACCCAGCGCCTGCAGGTTCTCTTTCTGACCGAAGAAGCGTGTGCCGGGCAGGAACACCTTATATTCCTGCGGCTTCAGCCCCACCACTTTGGACATGATCTTCGCCGCTTCGTCCGGGTTGCTGCGGATGTACGCTTCGGTGTCATACCACGCCTTGATCATGCCGAGGAAGTCCTTCCGGTTCGTGGCGATCGACTTTTCCTGGGCGACTAGCAGATCAGGCACTAAGCCCGGCATATCCTTGGAAGTAAACAAGGCTTTGCCCTTACCGCTGGTTTGGATCTGATTCACCCATGGATTCCACACCACCGCCGCCTCGACGCGCCCGGCGAGGAATGCCGCAGCGGCATCGCCGGCCGGGAGATTGACGACTTCCACGTCAGCCAGGTTCATGTTGTTAGCCGTAAGCGCCGTCACTAGTACGAAGTGCGAGATACTAAATTGCTCCAAAGCGACTTTCTTGCCCTTCAGATCAGCGAAGCTCTTGATCTTGGGACTGACCATGAGCGCATCGTTGCCGGCGGAATTGTCGTTGACGAGAATGGTCTTCAGAGCGATCCCTTTGGCGAGCGGCGCCATGGTGTCGCTCCACGTTTGACAGTTGGCGTCCAACTGGCCGGAAGAGAGCGCGGAGATGGAGTCCGTATAGTTCGGAAACCATACGAGCTTGACGCTTGCGCCGTGCTTCTTGAAGAAACCCTTTTGCTCGGCCACATACCAGGCCACCCAGCCTGGCCAATCGCTGACACCCACTTTGACTTCGCTGAGAGCTGCACCGGGTGCAACCAGACAGAAAGCGGAAAAAAGCAGGAACGCTGAACGCAGTCGTTTTAGATAGTCGCGCATAATGGACTCCAGTTGTGGACTTAAAAGCAAGCAGAGGGCGACCGGAACTCGGCGCGACCTCCCGGGCTTTTATCCCGCCGTGGAGCCGGTTGCGGTGCGAGCCGCGCGCGGCCGGAAAACTCTCGGACCAGACGTTGTCGCCAACCGGAACCCTAGTCTTCCTTACGAGGCGCGACGCTCTGCGTGCACCCTCGAGTGGTGCGTTGCAAGCAACGTGCCAGGGAGCGTTGCAGTGAACGAATCTTGCATGCACCGCGTGAGAGCGCCGATCGCAGCGTTATGCAACATCGAAGAACGCACAACGAGCGTGCACCGGCATTTGCTGAAGCACGAAAGTGGTGCGCATGCTGTGGCTTTAATTGAACGGAAGAAACGCTAAGTGCAGTTCACGCAACTCGCGAACGGCGTGAGCATCGCCACGAACCCGCGAACCGGTACAACGCAAGCCGCGCTGGCGCTGTGCGTGGTGAGCGGTGTGCGCGCCCAGACGGCCGAGGAGGCCGGTTACGCGCACTTGGTCGAACACTTGCTGTTTGATGCTGGCGCGGGGACGGCGGCGTTCGACGAGATGGGAAGCGCAGTCAACGCCTACACTGGGCGCGAGCACATCGCGCTGACAGGCCTGGTGTCGGCGGGGAAGGCGGTTCGCCTGCTTGAGCAATTCGCGCGGATGCTCCTTGAGGTGCAATTCACTGACGCATCAATCGCTGCCGAGCGCGAGCGCATCCAAGTTGAAGACGCGCTATCGCGTACGTCGCAAGCAGACTGCACGGAGCAAGCCGTGGTCGAGACGATCTGGCCAAGTCACGCAATCGCACAACCGCTGTCGGGGTCCACCGCAGCAGCAACGGCGGCTTCCTTGCAGCGTTTCTGGCGGCGTAGTGCGCGCGGTGATCGCGTATTCGTGTTTGGCGTTGGAGCAATCGATCATGGTCAAATTGAAGCGGCCGCGCAACCGCTTTCGCGTCTGCCCGCGGCAAGCGCGCTGGATTGGGAATCAACCCCGCGCTTTGCCAGCGGCGCGCGGCGCGAGTTTTGCATCGCCGACGGCGTGCGCTCGCTCTGGATACTGCCCATGCCAGCGCCGCACCAGCAACCGGACGACGCAGCAGAAATTCTGCAATGTTTGCTGGCCGATGCGGCGCGCGCGCGCTTGTCTGGTTTGCGGAACGGGGCCGGGCACCCCGCTTGGAACGTGGCCACGCAAGTGCTGCGCTACAGTGACGCCAGCGCCTTGATGCTCGAATTGGAGGCTGGCGCCCGCGATGCGAACGACGCGCACGCGGCATGCGAGCGCGCCCTCGAGCAACTGGCGCACCACGGCTTCACGCCAAGACAGTTTCACCACGCACAACAAGTTGTCGCCGCAAGTCGTGCCATCGAATTTGATCACCTCGATGGTCAATTGGAACGCTTGGCTGACCGCGTGTTGTTCCGGCGCGATCCGAATGCGACTTGCTCGCTCGAGTGGGTTAACGAAGTACTCCACCGTGGCTGGCCGCAGCACGCTAGTGTAGTGCTTCACTCTTAATGCTACTTATGTGAGCATCCATGCAGGCGGGA
>CAZAWU010000060.1:18863-20381 GCA_964488915.1 uncultured Burkholderiales bacterium | reverse complement strand
GAAAGCGCGCTGATGGAGCACGCCGCGGTGGCGGAAGCCGGCGTCATCGGCAAGCCCGACCCCATGATGGGCGAAGTAGTCAAGGCGTTCGTCTCGCTCAAGCCTAGTTTCGAGGCGAACGAGGCGTTGAAGCTGGAATTGCTCGGCCATGCGCGCAAGCGTCTGGGCGCCGCGGTGGCCCCGAAAGAAATCGCGTTCCTGCCGGTGCTGCCGCGCACGCGCAGCGGCAAGATCATGCGGCGCTTGCTGAAGGCGCGCGAACTCGGTTTGCCGGAAGGCGATATCTCGACGCTGGAGGCCGGGGCATGAGCCGCGGCGTGCGCGAGTACGGCCGCGATTTCTGCCTGAGGCTGGTGCGCGACATGCAGCGCATCCGCCGCATGGAAGAACGCTGCGCGCAGTTGTACGGCGAGGGCAAGATCCGCGGCTTCCTACATCTCTATATCGGCGAAGAGGCGGTGGCGACCGGCATCATGGCGAACTTGCGCCCCGAGGACCCGGTGGTGGCCACTTATCGCGAACACGGCCACGCACTGCTGCGCGGCATCAGCATGAACGCCATCATGGCGGAGATGTTCGGTAAGCGCGAGGGCTGCAGCCGCGGGCGCGGCGGCTCGATGCATTTGTTCGATGCCGCCACGCGCTTCTACGGCGGCAATGCCATCGTCGGCGCTGGTTTGCCGATCGCAACCGGTTTGGCGTTGGCCAACAACTTACAGGGTATCAGGCCAGTAGTGGTGTGTATATTTGGTGAGGGGGCAATAGCCGAGGGGGTATTTCACGAATCGATGAACTTGGCAGCGCTCTGGCATTTGCCGGTGTTGTTCTGCTGCGAAAACAACTTGTACGCGATGGGTACGGCTCTGACGCGTTCCGAATCGCAAACCGATCTGGCGAAGAAGGCGGCGAGCTACAACGTTACCAGCGCCAGCGTCGACGGCATGGATGTGCTCGCCGTGTACGAAGCAGCCAAGGCCGCAACCGCCTACGTGCGTGAGAGCGGCAAGCCATATTTTCTCGAGCTGCGCACCTACCGCTTCCGCGCGCATTCGATGTTCGATCCGGAACTGTACCGCGACAAGTCGGAGGTGGAAGAGTGGAAGAAGCGCGGGCCAATTCACAACTTCACCGGCCAACTCAAGCAGGCGGGACTCATGAGCGAGGAAGATTTTCTGGCAATCGATCGCGACGTGTTGGCCGAAGTCGAAGCCGCCGTGGCGTTCGCCGAAGCCGGGCAGTGGGAAGCAGTCGCCGACTTGACGCGCGACGTGTACACGCAATGACCGGCTCGCGCACACTCACCTACCGCGACGCGCTGCGCGAAGGCATACGCGATGCCCTGCGGCGCGACGGGCGCGTGTTCGTCATGGGCGAGGATGTCGGCCGCTACGGCGGTTCGTACGCAGTGACGAAGGGGCTGCTCGAGGAGTTCGGCGCCGAGCGCGTGCGCGACACGCCGCTGTCCGAACTCGCGTTCGTCGGCGCCGGCATTGGCGCTGCGCTCGGCGGGATGCGCCC
>CAZAWU010000060.1:16997-18763 GCA_964488915.1 uncultured Burkholderiales bacterium | reverse complement strand
CTTACGGCGGTATGCTGCCGAAAGCGCTGCAGGCGGCACAGGAACTGGCGCAGC
Organism: uncultured Burkholderiales bacterium; assembly: GCA_964488915.1. GTDB lineage: Bacteria > Pseudomonadota > Gammaproteobacteria > Burkholderiales > JALYOK01 > CADEHE01. The sequence continues at coordinate 18,709 of CAZAWU010000060.1, read as the reverse complement.
ATGGTATTGAGGCCGAAGTCGTGGACTTGCGCGTATTGCGCCCGCTCGACGCCGAGACTTTCCTCGCATCGGTACGCAAAACACGCCGCGCGGTCATCGTCGACGAAGGTTGGCGCAGCGGCAGCTTATCCGCCGAGATCAGCGCACGCATCATGGAGCAAGCCTTCTACGACCTCGATGCGCCGGTCGCGCGGGTGTGCAGCGAAGAAGTGCCGATACCCTATCCCAAGCATCTCGAGGAAGCGGCGCTGCCGCAAGTGCCGGAGATCGTCGCCGCCGCCCGCGCGCTGTTCGGACACTGAGCAATGATCGAGTTCAAGTTGCCTTACCTTGGCGCCGACATCGAGGAGGGCAAACTGCTTGAATGGCGTATCAAACCCGGCGACCGCGTCGCCAAGGGCGATGTCGTCGCGGTGGTCGACACGGCCAAAGCGGCGGTCGACATCGAGAGCTGGGACGAAGGCACGGTATTCGAGTTGCTAGTCGAACCCGATGCGGTCATGACGGTTGGCGCGCCGATGGCGCTGTTGCTTGAGCCTGGGGAGAGCAAGGAGCAGGCGACACAATGGAAAGCTGCCCATGCAAGGGTGCCAGTGCAAGCGCCACCACCACCTGTTCCTTTAGGCGCGCCGGTGCTAATGAGCGCGGAATCGGCGGCAACGGCCCGCCGCCGGGTCTCGCCGGCCGCGCGCAAGCGAGCTGAGGAACTGGGCGTTGATTTGGATAGCATCACCGGCACGGGCGCTGACGCAGCCATCAGTGTGGCGGATGTCGAGCAAGCCGCTGCGGTGCCGCCAGCGGCGCAGCGCTCGGCTGAAAAAGACAAGGCCGCCGAAATGCGCCGCATCATTGCCGCGGCAATGGCGCGCTCTAAGCGAGAGATCCCGCACTACTATTTGGCCGAGGACGTCCTGCTGACGCGGGCGACGCAATGGCTGAGCGAGATCAATGCAGCGCGGCCGATCAACGAGCGCTTGCTGCTCGCGCCGCTGTACATCAAAGCGGTCGCGCTCGCACTGAGGGCGTTTCCCGAATTGAACGGCTTTTGGCGGGACGGTGGCTTTGAGGCCGGGTCGGGCATTCATGTTGGCGTCGCGGTATCGTTGCGTCAAGGCGGGTTGATCGCTCCGGCCATCCACGATGCTGATCAGAAAAGCTTGGACACGTTGATGCGCGAGCTCGCCGATTTGGTCAAGCGCACGCGCGCCGGTTCGCTTAGAAGTTCCGAGTTAGCGGAATCGACCGTCACCATGACCAATCTCGGTGATCAAGGGGTAGACACAGTGTTTGGCGTGATCTATCCCCCGCAAGTGGCGCTGGTGGGATGTGGGCGCGTGCGCCGGCGGCCCTGGGTGATCGATGAGCAATTGGGCGTCGCCTCGGTTGTGACGATCAGCTTATCGGCTGATCATCGAGTCAGCGACGGTCACCGCGGGGCCCTGTTTCTCGCGGCACTGCGCGATTTGCTGCAAACGCCAGAGCGGCTGGCGGGCCAAGGTGAATGAAGTCGAACTGCGCGCTGTAGTTCTCGGCGCACTGAGGACAATCGCTCCCGAGATAGAGGCGGGCGAACTCAACCCCACTAAACCGCTGCGCGAGCAGGTCGACCTCGACTCTATGGACTGGCTCAATTTCCTGATTGCTCTGCACGATCGCCTGCGCGTCGATATTCCCGAGACCGATTACGCCAAACTCGTAACGCTGGACGACTT
>CAZAWU010000060.1:0-16897 GCA_964488915.1 uncultured Burkholderiales bacterium | reverse complement strand
GCGTCGCCGCCGTGCAAGTTGCGTGCGAAGTAATCGACCAGGAGTTTGTTCGCTTCCAGGTGCTCGGTAGCGCAGCGGAATGCGTTTTGATAGGCGGCCAAGTTGTGCACGTCAACAGTCACTATCCGATGAGTGCCGACCGCTTCGAATAGGCGCGCGACGTAGCGCGTCGTGACGGGATCGCGCGCTTGGGATTTTTGGTCCTTGCGGGCATAACAAAGATAGGGCGCCACCACGGTAACCGAGCGGGCAGCGGCGTCTACCAAAGCGCCGACGAAAAACAGTAGGCGGCAGAGCTTGTCGTTGACGCTGCGCCGTGCGTCGCCGTAGAGCGATTCGATCACGAAAACGTCCTGCCCGCGCACGCTGACCAGCGGTCGCGCTTTGTGCTCGCCATCGTCGAACTCGCGCTCTTCGTGGGGCGACAAGGCGATGCCCAAAGCGTTGGCGATCGCTCCGCCCAACTCGCGGCTGGACTGCAATGCGAATAGACTTAGTGTCGATTGGTTCACCATAGACTAGACGTGCATCGAACTGCGAACATTCTTGAACGGTTTCTGCGGTGCCGTACTGACGCAGATCAAGCCGCGGTAAAGATCGCATCGGGCGGGCCTGCATGACGCGGCGGCAATCGAGCTATCATTTCCCCTGGCGCGCAGGCAACAGCTTCGAGCTGCTGATCGACGGGCCGGTTTTCTTTCCGAGCATGCTGAATGCCATCGAGGCGGCGCAACGGTCCGTACTAATGGAATCGTATCTGTTCGAGTCCGGGCGCGTAAGCGATCGGTTCATCACGGCTTTGCAGTTGGCTGCGCAGCGCGGCGTCGCGGTCTGCCTGTTGCTGGACGCGTTCGGGGCGCTGCACCTTAAAGGCGCGGATCGCAATCGCCTTACTTCTGCCGGTGTGAGGCTCGCCTTCTATAACGCTTTGCATCATGCGAAGTGGCTGCGTAATTTGCTGCGCAATCATCGCAAACTCCTGCTCGTCGACGGCGCAGTGGCCTTCGCAGGCGGCGCTGGAATCACAGATGCCTTCGAGCCCGCGTCGGCACCGCCTTGGCGGGAAACGATGCTGCGGATTACGGGGCCCGTGGTGGACGATTGGCTGGAGCTGTTCGCTACGACTTGGGCGGAAGCGACCGGCAAAGCGTTGCACGTGACGCCGCTGAGAGCAGTTGAGCGAGCGCAAGGGGTGTGGGGCAGGGTGGTGGCGAGCAGCGGTTTGCGTGCGCGCAATGACATCACTCGCTCGGTCGTGCGCCATATCGCCCGGGCCGAGCGGCGCGTGTGGCTGGCGACCGCGTACTTTGTGCCCTCGCGCCGCTTGCGGCGCGAACTGCGGCATGCGGCGCAGCGTGGGGCGGACGTTCGTCTGCTGCTGCCAGGGGCGAATACCGATCACCCTTCGGCGCGCTGGGCGGGCCGGCGCTTTTACGCACGGCTGCTGGCGAACGGTGTGCGTGTGTACGAGTTTCAGCCGCGCTTCATGCACGCGAAGGTGTTGCTGTGCGACGACTGGGTCAGCATCGGCTCGAGCAACTTAGATCATTGGAACCTGCGCTGGAACTTGGAGGCAAATCAAGAGTTGGACGATGTACAGATGGCGCGGCAGGTGGCAGATATGTTTGTCGCCGATTTCGGCGAAAGCCTCGAGCTGGACAGCGCGGCATGGCAGCGGCGGCGCTGGCATGCGAGGCTGATGGAACGGATTTGGGGTATGGTGGATGCTTGGCTGAAGCGGCTGCGAGGCGTCGAGCGCCGATGAGCGGCCAAGCGTTGATCCAAGTCAAATCTGTGTTCGGCGCGGCGGTTAAGCTACGCGAGTCGCGCTGGAAGGAGTATGTCATGACAAACCATACGCGCCGCGCAGGGGTTTCCTCGGAGCAGCGGCATCACATGATCGAAGAGGCGGCTTATTTCCGCGCCGAGCATGAGGGCTTCGGTGGCGACGCGCTTGAGAACTGGCTGCGGGCTGAAGCGGAGATCGATCGCATGCTGCGTGAGGGATCGGGTCAATCTGAAGAACAAGCGAAACTTTCGCTGCGCGAGCAGCTTGAGGAACAACTGCGCCACTGGGAGGATAAGTTAGAAGAGTTGGGCGGTCTCGCCAAGGACGCGGGTACCCAATTGAGCCGCGAAGTGCAAAGCCAGTTGGACAAACTGGCTGAGCAGCGCAGCGCCGCCCAGGAGCAATTGGCGTTGCTGCGCGAGCATACCGCGCATGCATGGGAGGACACGCGCGCGAGCGCGGAGGCCATGCTCGAGGAACTGCGTGAGTCGATCGCGCAGCTAGCGCAGCGCGTCAGCGCCAAGCGCAAGCGGGATACCAGCAGCCGGCCGCGGCGCGGCAGCAGGATTCAAAAATAGCGTTACAGGGTGGCTGTATACAGCCAAAAATGTCATGTAGTCTCATCTTCGAGCTAATGCTTGCGCAGGTATCGAGCTAGGGCGATTGACTATGCCTTGGAACAGCGCTTACTACCCCGTTTCGATGCGTCATCTCGATCCGCTGGTGCGCGCCAAGGCGATTGAAATCGCGAACGCTTTCCTTGAAGAGGGTTACGATGAAGGCAGAGCGATCCGCATTGCGATCGCGCAAGCCAAACGATGGCGGCAGCACCAGGCCATGGCAGATAACCGCTGATGCGTTAGGCGCTCGGCTTCGGACCCTCCTTAGCCAGCACGGGTGGCGTGCGCCTGTGCCAGGGTAGCGCGCGATAGACCGGCGAGGGCGAGCAAATCTTCGTGCAACTCAAACCAAACGGTGTGGTAGCTATCGGCGATGATCTTAGCCACATAGCTCAACTCGCCGGCGGCTACGCGCGCAGCGGCGCGCGCAAGCCGGTCAGCATAGCCGCCTAGTCGCGGCGCCAGTTTGGTCAGGCGGTTGAGCAGCGGCGTGGCACGCTGGTGTACGTCAGCGAGGCGTTTTAGCACTGCTTGATCGTATCCGGCGTCGGTATGGTCGTTCACCATCGCGTTGTTCTTCATCTGCCAGGCCGTCATGATCTGCTTGACTTCGGCGTTAAGAGTGCAGAAGTCTTCATACGCCGAGAGCAGCGCCGCCGGGTCGACGCGCGCGCGTTCTTCGGCTAACAATCGCGCCAACCGTTCGCGCCCGGTGGCCGTCAAACGCAGACCCGCGTCGATCTTGCTGCATAAGTGCTGGTCGCACAGCGGAGCGTAGAGCGCGCTAGCCTCCGCTATTCCAAGGGCGTCAGCGAGGATCGCTTCGCTTGCTTGGCCCTTGAGCGCGATCAGGCGCAGCAAAGCGAGTTCCGTCACCGCTGTGCCCGCCTCAGACGCAATCGCCGCTCGCGCTTCCGTTCTTGGCGCCGGCGTTTGCAGGCAAGCCACCATGGCAGGCAAACGCTTGTGTACCACCGCTGCACGGGCGCCTGATGTGAGCGCTGCGCGAATGCCTTGCACCGTATCCAAGACACGCCCGCGTAGCGTCGCGCCCGGCCGCAGCGCTGCGCGCCACTCTTCGCCGGCGGCGTCGAGGTCGATCACGCCGGCGGGGGCTTGGTCTGGACGCAGCAGTTGCAACGCGATGAGCGGTGCGCCCCACTGCAGCAGCTTGTGTGCGTCGTCGTCAAGGCTCTCTTCGTTTGTCCCAAGCGCCAAGTTGCCGGCCCAAACGCGCCCGCTTGCACCGTCGAGCGTGACGCTTTGGCCGGCTAGGGCAGTTACAGTATTTGATCCGCAACCCACGACGCAAGGCCGGCCGAGTTCACGGCTCAGCACCGCGGCGTGCGATGTGGCGCCGCCTTGTTCAGTCATCAAGGCGTGGGCAGCGATGATGCCGCGCAAGTCTTCCGGACTGGTGTTCGGCCGTGCCAGGATCACCGCTTCGCCATGGCGTGCGCGCAACTCGGCCTCGTCCGCATCAACAACCACCACCCCGCTCGCCACACCCGGGCAGGCCGCCTGGCCTTGCACCAGCGGCAACGTTTCGGCAGCTTTTGGCGCCAGCCGCAAGGCGGGCATCTGCAGTACCTGATCGAGCGTGAGCCGGCGCAGCGCAGCTTCTTTGGAGATCAACCCCTCTTCGGCGAACGCAACAGCTGTTCGCAGCGCGGCCTGCGGTGAGCGCTTCGCTACGCGCGACTGCAGCAGCCAGAGGCGGCCCGACTCCACAGTAAATTCGATGTCCTGCAAATCTCCGGCGTCAGCCTCTAGCTGCGCCGTGGCGCGAAGCAATTCAGCGTGTACTGCGGGCATGCTTTGGCGCAGCGCGTCCAGCGGTTCGGGCGTGTAACGGCCGGACACGACATCCTCGCCTTGGCCGCGTGCGAGCCATTCGCCCCACGGCGGTGGTTCGCCGGTGATTGGGTTGCGGCTAAACAACACGCCCGTGCCGGATTGCGTGTCGAGATTGCCGAACACCATCGCTTGGATGGTTACCGCCGTGCCGCCCTGGTCGGAGAGGCCGCGATTGCGCCGATAGACGCGCGCACGCTGCGAATGCCATGAGTCGAACACCGCGGCCACCGCCGCGCGCAGCTGCGCCCAAGGGTCAGCGGGAATCGCACCCAAAGGATCGCGCAGGACCACCTTGCGGTACTGTTCGACGAAACGTTCGTGCGTTTCCGCAGCGTAGCGCGCATCACCGCTTTGCGCGGCCAGACTTGCTGCCACATCCGCATTGATGCCCAGGTTGAGCACCGTGTCCATCATCCCCGGCATGCTGTGCGCGGCACCGGAGCGTACCGACACCAGCAGCGGACGTTGTGCGTCGCCAAACCGCCGGCCTACCCCGGTCTCCACGAACTGCATATGCTGTACGATTTGCGCCCACAAACTCTCGGGTACACCGCCGTTGGCCTCGTGCTCACGGCAAGCCAACGTGGTAATCGTGATTGCGGGGGGCGCCGGCAGCCCGAGCAGGCGAATGCGGTTAATGCCCCACGCCTTGCTGCCGAGCTCCTCGCGCGTGAGCGTACAGGCGCCGTCGAGCGCGACGACCAAGCTTTGAGGAGAAGGGGAGTTAGCGTTCAACGCGTAGTCAGCACGGCATCAGTGCAGATCAACCGTGCCTTTGTTGCCATCGACGGTAATGATCGCTCCCTGCGGGATATGCTGCGTTGCACCGGTCACCGACACGGCTGCCGGGATGCCCAACTCGCGCGCGACGATTGCCGCATGGGAGATGGCCGCGCCCGTTTCCACTACGATGGCTCCCGCCGTCAAGAACAGCGGGCCCCACGACGCGTCTGTGGTGACGGCGACGATGATCTCACCCGGTTCGAGCGCGCTGTCCTCGGCAATCGAAGTGACGATACGGGCACGGCCGGTGTAGCGCCCCGGCGATACGCCGATGCCGGCAAGTTGCACGCTGGCGCGGCCATGCTTGGGCTTTGTGCCGATGCGATCTGTGAACGCGGCCAAAGGCGGCGGTTCGCCTTCGAACACGAAGGGCGGTTCTTTGCGCTTCAGTTCTTCGAGTTGCGCGGCACGCTCGCCGATCCGCCCCCGATACGCGCCCGGATCGGCTAGGAAGGCGTCGGCCTCGTCGTTGGTCACCAACAGCACATGTTCCCAGCGCGACACCAGTCCACGCCGCACCAGGCGTTGCCCCCATTCATGCAACGGCGCGCGGGCCGCGTCGATGACGAGGGCGCAATGATGTTTGCTGCGTTCGCGCGCGGCCATGAAGCGGCCGACCGAGCGCGCTGCCGCCAAAAACTGTCCGCGAACCTCACTATTTGCCTCCAGCCTCTGCGCAATCTCCCTGGTAGCCTGCTCGCGCTCCGCGCTGAGCTTGAGCGAGCGTTCATGCGGAGAAGCTGCGTCGGATGCGTGACGTGCTCGCTCAAGCATGCGCAACGCGATCTCGGGTTGTGAGCGATAGGTGGGTGAACGGAATTCCCACACGTTGGGTCCGATCGCGCCCCACCGTTGGATGAATGCGTCCCACTGCGCGAGAAAAGCGCTCGCCTCTGGTGCGGTGGCGGTGCGCAGGCGCTCAAGCAAACCATGCACTCCCGTGTCAAAGGCGGCGCCGAGCAAAGCTGAGGTCTTGACGCGGCGTGACAGATCCCAAAGCTCGAGAGACTGATTGGCAGAATCAACGCCGCCTACCGCGGCGGTGATCTTTGGCACGAGCTCGCCGGCACCGGTAGCCTGCGCGATCTGCGCAATGACACTAGCAAGCACATTCGCGCCGTAGGTGTTGATCACGTGGCGCTTGAAATGATAGCGCTCTTCCGCTGCCAAACTGCGGCAACGATCGAGCAGCGCCACATCGGGAAGCGTTGAAAGATCCGGTTGCGCCGCGAGCAGTGCATCGATACGCAACCGATCGCAATCGGTGACTGGTTTCGGGTCGTCAGCGAACAGAGACTGTAGCCAGGTGGCGGCTTGCGCGGTGCGCTCGGCGTTTTGATCGCGAGGATCGGGCCGATAGGGGGGAATATCCGGGTAGTCACCGAATAACGACTTGTCGATCGCTTCGACCGTAAGCCCGGGGATGCGGCATGCGAGCACGCGCGTCACCGACATGTTGATATAAATGTAGCCACCGAAGCAACCGACGATTTCGCATTGTCCCGGCGGTTTGAATTCGTCCGGTGTGAACAGCCCGATCTCGCAGAACGCATCGCGCCACCCTGCTTCCCAAGCATGCGGACCAAAAGCGCTCCAGGTAAGCGGTGACACGACTTCGCTGAAGACCTCACCGACATTGCCGCGCGTGAATACCGGGAAGCGCGCGCTGGGTTCGTCGTCGCAAAGCCAAACTCTCCTTGTCATTCGGCCAGTCTGCCGTCCGTCTGCAACCTCGCTTTGATCTAGCGCAAACCAGCTAGTCGACAGAGATACTTCACGTTCTTGCCTTGGATCAAAGCGCTCGCGCCCAGTGAGCGTTAATTTGCCTTATCTGTTGGAGGCAATGGCGACGGCGATGACAGGCAAACTCTGGGTAGGAGACAGCGAAGCAAGCGCGCGGTTCCCTGTCTTTACACGCGGCAACATCGGAGAGGTGTTCGTCGAAGCAGCCTCGCCATTGACCTGGACGGCTTATGGCGTGCATGCCTGGGAGTCCGGCTGGCGCGATGCCTTTTGCGAGATCGGCGCTTTCACACCGGACGAATTCAAGCCTCCGGGCGAGTGCGAGGTTATTGGCTGCTTTGGTGGCTACGTTTACATCAACATGTCGGTGGTGCGCGTGCTTGCCATTCGCATCCCCGGAATGAGCGTCGAGGCGATCGACCATTCGTTCTTTGGCGATTATCCCAACGTGCCCCCGCATAGGGCCGATCCGCGCGATCAGAATGCCGAGCGCACGGCGGCACTGAGTAAGTGGCTGAAGTCACTGTTCGTGACTGATCCGAAGGCGCTGACTAAGCAGGACCGTGAACGTCTCGATAGGGTACTTACGGGGCAGCCGAATCTTGCAACTCTGTCCGACGCGCAGTTGCTTCACTTCTTCAGATCGCTCAGACCGGAAGCGCGCTATCTCTTCAAGCGGCACGTGCTGAATAGTCGCGGCGCCAATGTGCTGACGAGCTTGATTGCGCAGGTCGCCCAGACGGCCGGTGCCGGCGATCTCGCGGTGAAAGTGTCCGCCGCGGTAGGCGACGTGGATTCTGCTTCGCCTTCTCGCGAGCTTTGGGAGCTCTCACGCAGAGTAAGCGCCTCCCCGCTGCTCACGACGGCTTTCGATCAAGGCGTCGAGGGATTGCTCGGCCGCTTGCGTGCGAACATCGACCCTGCCGCCAAGGCATTCTTGGCCGAGTGGGAGGCATTCATCGACCGGTGGGGGTTCAGTGGCCCGAGTGTCTGGGAGTTCCGTTCGCCGACATTCGCTAGCCATCCTGACATACCTTTGCGCATGCTCGAGCGTGCTCGGCATGCACCGGATGCGGCGTCACCCAACCGGCGCGCGGCCAGTCTGGAGGCCGAGCGTGAAGGTGCGGTGGCAGAGATTACGCGCCGGCTGGCGGGCAACGCTGAGGTGCAGGGCCGATTCGTGGCGGCCGCGGGCAGCGTGGGCGACTATGTCGCGGCGCGTGAGCGCGGCAAGATGCATTGCACGATGCTGATCGACGCAGCGCGCGCAGCGGTGCGCGAGCTAGGGCAGCGCTTGGTGAGGCGCGGCTTGTTGCCTTGCTGGGAGCAAGTTCTGCTGGTGACGGATGGCGAGGCGGATACGTTCGTGGCCAATCCGGTGGCGTTTGGCGCGTTGATCGCGCAACGCGCAGCGGAGCTTGACATGCTGAAAAACAAAGAGCCGCCTTTCGTGTTCGAAGGTGAACCGCCGCCACTGTCTGCGTTCAAGGATCGTGGCGGCGAGAAGGCCGAGATTGCTGTCGCCGGCACGCAACTGACGGGAATCGGCGTCTCGCCCGGGCGCTACAGCGGCCGCGCCCGCATCGTCACCTCCCTGGATGTGGACAGTGAACTTCAAGCGGGAGAAGTAATCGTTGCCGAAACGACCGATGCTTCTTGGGGACCGCTTTTTCTCGCAGCGGGTGCGGTAGTCGTCGAAACAGGCGCCGCCATCTCGCACGCTGCGATCGTCGCGCGCGAACTCGGCATTCCTGCTGCGGTATCGGTGAGCGGTGCAACGCGGCGCATACGCGAAGGTAGCACGATCACCGTCGATGGCAACACGGGCATGGTGACGGTGCAGTGACGCTGACCTAACCAGTGTCATCGACCTAGCGAATCAACGCCTGTAGGGCGTGAATCAACACATGGATGTCATGATCGCCGCGATAGATCGGCGATACCTCGCGCGCAACATCGAATAGACCGAATACCGCCGTCTGCGCGGTGCGTACCGAGTATTCCACTGTGAAGACGCAGTCATGTGGCACTTCGACGAACTGACCGAGGAACGCGAAGTTCTTGGCGCCTTCGGGAATCACGTGCGGACGGTCGCCCTTGGTGCGTGGCAGGAACTGGCTGTCAATGTAAGGCATCATGCACGGTTTACAGTTGACGACCTTATCCATTACCGGACGCATGAGTTCGACAACTCCCAGATGCGAGAACAACTCCTGTAGGATCTCAGCACCGCTGCATTGTGACATCGGCTTCGGCACGTAGTTGCCAGGCTTATCGGGCAGCAAACCGTCGCCCCAGAACACGAACGTGTCCGCCGGCTGGCTGCGGAAGTGCGGCTGGTGCGCAAGCACCACGGACATGAACCAATTCGAGTCGGTTATCGTCACCAGGCCACCGGTTCCGGGTTTGTTCCCGGTGAACCGTTCCATGTGCTCAAAAAAGGTTGGGTCGTTGAGGGTGGCGGTGAACGACATCCATTTCGATCGATCCACGTGGCCGCTGAAGACCGCCGGACGGCCGAATGATGCGTCCTTGGAAGCGATGCGCTCCCACAGTGCCCAAGCGCCGGTAGGGCTTTTCGGCAACAGCGGTGCAGGGTTGCTCATGTTGCCGATGCCGGCGCTTTCCACCATCGACCCCAACGTCACGAAGAGAAAATCGTCAGCACCCAGCGTGATCTTCTGCGCAACCCCTTGCGCTAGAAAGTGAAGAGCGCCAACGCGCTTTTTGCCGTCCTCGATATCAAAATCGATGTCGGTCACCGGTGTATTCATAACAAACTTAACACCGTGTTTCCGCAGCCAACTCTCGATCGGAAGAATCACCGAGTCGTACTGGTTATAAACGGTGCGCAAGATGCCCTTCAACTGATTGAAACCCGGCAGCAGGTGCATGAAGCGGAGCGCGTAACGCCGCATCTCGGCCAAGCTGCTCCAGCGCTGAAAAGCGAAAGTCGTCGCCCACAGTTTCCAGAAGACGCTGTCAAAGAACTCTGACGTGAACCACTCGGCGATCGTTTTTTCTGCAAGCAGCAATTCAGGGGTTGTGTTGAGGCGCAATAGATTGAAGATGTCGTGCTTGCTCAGCCCGTACGACGACACATCCATTTGTTGGCCCGCGCGCAGCAGCCGCGAATGCGAGCAACTGACCACCTGCTTGTTGAAGGCGAATATCTCCTGGGCGACTGAGACTTCGGGGTTATCGAGGCTGGGGATGGCCGAGAGCAAATCCCATTCGCAGACGAAATGCTCTTCATGCATGCGGCCGCCGCGGATGAGAAAACCGTCCTGCGCCGAGCCGGAGCCATCCAGGGCGCCACCGTTGACACTGTCCTGGTTGAAGACCGTGATATTGTGGCCGCTCAAGCCGGCTTCGCGCACGAGATAGACGGCGGTGGCCAGCCCGGCAATGCCTCCGCCGACGATGAAAGCCCTTACGTGGCTACGGTCAACGGGCGTTGGTCGCATGATGGATGCCTCTCCTTTTTCTACTGATGCTTCTCACATCGCTGACACCACACATGCAAACTTGGAGTCATTTCAGCGCAAGCCGGAATTTAGGGACAACGGCGGAAGAATTCTGGATCCCTGTTGGCACAGCGATGACGGTGTGCCATGTTTTGGCGAAGTATCTATAGACGTGGTGATTGCCCGGTCTTAGGAGCGCGCACATTTGCAACCTACTTATGCCATGCCTTTGACCAGACGACATTGACCTGCATCAACAGCGAGGCGCAATCGTCAGCGCTCGAGAATGCGCGCACGCAGGCGAGAGGAGAGGTGGTCCGCCGTCATCACCATGGCTAGGATGACGATCACACAGGTTGCGGTGTCCTCGTACTGAAACAACCGCAGGCTGCTGTACAACTCGAAGCCGATGCCGCCGGCGCCTACCATGCCGAGAATCGTCGCGGCGCGCAGATTCACCTCTAAGCGGTAGAGCGTCGCAGCGATCCACGCCGGCAGTGCCTGCGGCAACACGGCAAAGACGATGACTTGAAGCGGGCTGGCGCCAGTGGCGCGCAGGGCTTCGAGCGGACCGGGGTCGGCTTCCTCGATCGCCTCCGCGAAAAATTTGCCCAGCATCCCGGCGCCGTGCACCGACAGCGCGAGCACCCCGGCGAAGGGCCCGAGACCGACGGCAGCCACGAAGATCAGCGCGAAGATGATTTCGTTGATGCCGCGCGCGGTGTTGAACACTTGCCGCACCGTATGGAATACCAAGCGGCTCGGCGTGAGGTTGCGCGCCGCAAGAAAGCAGAGCGGCAACGCTAGAGCGATGGCGAACAGCGTACCCCACAGCGCCAGCTGCACCGTCTCGATAACCGGCGGCATCAGCCGGCCAAGAAAACTCCAGTTAGGCGGAAACATGCGCGTGATGAAGTCCGCCATCCAAGGCAAGCCTTTGACGAGTTCGCGCAAAGACAACTGCAGGTCACGCGCACTCCAAACTAAGACGGTGAGGGCGACGGCGGCGACGGCCAGTCCTTGCCACCATTGGTGCGCCCTCCATGGGCCCCCCATTATGAACGTAACCTTTTCGCTCTTCATCGGGCGAGTATCGCTCGGTTGGTTGCATCCGGAAGCGCGCTTTCGTTCGATAGATCGTCTAGACCGGGGTAGATCAACGCCAGCGCGCGCGCATTCAAGTCCGCCGGCTTGCCTTCGAAAACGATCCCCCCGGCATGCATGCCGATCACGCGATCGGCAAACTCTAGCGCGAAGCCCACTTGGTGCAAATTGCACAGCACGGCGATGCCCAACTCGCGTGCGGCGCGTTTGAGATCGCCTAGGACAACGCGTGCTGTCTTGGGGTCAAGGCTGGCCACAGGCTCGTCGGCAAGGATGGCGCGCGGCTCTTGGGCCAATGCCCGGGCCACACCCACGCGCTGCTGCTGCCCGCCCGAGAGGCGATCTGCGCGGCTCCAGGCACGATCCTCAAGCTCGACCCGTCGCAAACAATCAAGCGCGATGCGTACATCCTGCGAACGAAACACTTGCAAAAGGGAAAGAAGCTGCGGCATCCGCGCCAGACGCCCGGCGAGTACGTTCTTGAGCACCGACATGCGGGCAACCAGGTTGTGGTCCTGAAAGATCATGCCCATCTGCGAACGCAGGCGGCGCAACCCGCCATGATCGGCCGGCAACCGCTCGCCGCCAATGCGCACCTCGCCTGTGGTAGGCTGCGTTAGATGATTGATACAGCGAAGCAGCGTGGACTTACCCGCGCCCGATGGCCCCAGCACTACCACCATTTCGCCCGCGTCCACATGCAGGCTTACGTCCGTCAATGCGGCCAGCCCGCCGTACCGCTTGGACAGACCGGCAACTTCGATCATTTCAGTTTCTTGAGATCGAGATTGAGCACTTTGGCGGTGTTGCGCACGACATCGTAGGCGCTATCGTCGACCGGTACCCAGCGCTTGACGATGACCTTTGGGCCCCAAGCCATGTTGCGCATGTCCGCAAATGCCGCGCGAATTTTCTCCTTCAGCGCTGGGGGCAGCTCACGCCGGTACACGGCGGGCGCACCTGGGATGGGGTCGGACGTCCATAGCACGGTCGTTTCGTCCGGTTTGAGCATGCCTCGGCTGTATGCCGTGTCCAACAACGCGTCCGCAATCGCAGCCGCATCTACCTTGCCGTTGTGCACGGCGATGGCGCTAGCGTCATGGCCGCCAGAGAAGATGACGCGCGAGAAGTGAGTGTCAGGATCGTAGCCGGCGCGTATCAGTGCGGCCTTCGGGAATAAGTGTCCTGAGGTGGAACTAGGATCGACGAAAGCGAAGGTCTTGCCCGCCAGATCTTTCAGGCTACGAAATCCATGATCGGTGCGCGCAATGATGAGCGACCGATAGGTCGGTCCTTGCTTATCCGTCTCCATGAGCGCGAACGCTTCCACGTCCGCGACGGTCGTCGCCAGCACATAGGAAAACGGCCCGAGCAGCGCCACGTCCAGCTTCTTCGAGCGCAGCGCCTCGATGACACCGTTGTAGTCGGTAGCGACGAACGGCTTGATGTCCACGCCCAGCGATTTGTGCAGGTGATCGAGCAGAGCTTGGTTATCGTTGACCGTCACACGGGGATCTTCGCCAGGGACTAGACCGAGGTTCAGGACATCCTCGGCATGCGCGATTTGTAGTGCGTAAGCAAGTACGGCGAATGCCGCCATTGAAATGGTCAGCGCGACGCGAACCAGTGCTTTGCGGGTCGATTCGATGTGGATGATCTTCATAGTTCAGGTGAATGTCTTCAAAAATATATGATGGGCACTTGCGCGAGTGCTCGTTTGATCCAAGTCAATCGGCGTTGCGTGCACGGCTGCACGATGTTCGCTTTGTGCTTTGCTGGAGAGCGCAAGTTGCAGTTCGTAGCAGGTGTATTGATTCCGCTGCTGGTGGCGTTCGCTATGGCCGTGGTCGGGCTGGAGCTCACCATCGCGGATTTTCGGCGCGTACTGCACTATCCGGGGCGAGTTGCCGCGATCGTCCTAGCGCAGGCGCTGTTGCTGCCGCTGACGGCCTGGGTCGTGAGCGGAGTCATACAAGCCGATGCGTACTGGACCGCCGGGCTGATGTTGGTCGCCTCCGCGCCGATCGCGGCGAGCGCGAACTACTACGCGATGCTGGCGCGAGCCGATGTACCGTTAGCTGTCACGCTTACCGCTGTTTCAACAGTGTTCGGTCTCGTTGCCACGCCGCTGGTAGTGGCGAGCGCCTTCGACTGGCTCGTGGGCCAGGAGGCGCGTGCGGAACTGCCGGTTCTGCCCGCCGTGCGCCAATTGCTCGTTGGACTGGCGCTGCCCATGGGCGTGGGCATGACGCTGCGGCAGCTGGCGCCAGAGTGGAGCGGGCGCAACCGAAGTCGATTGCAGCGCTGGAGCTTGCTCGCGCTGCTACCCGTGCTTGTGTTTGTCTTAACGCAACAGTTGGGCGCGATCGGTAGCGGGCTCGGGCGCTTCGTTGCCGGCGTCGTACTTTTTACGGCGTTCAACGCGGCGATCGGCTATGCGATTGCGGCTGCGCTTTGGGGCGAGTGGGGCGCCCGAACCACTGTCACGATCGGTTTCTGCGACCGCAACTTGAGCGCCGCCATTGTGTTGGCCGCCACCGTGCTCGGGCGTCTGGAGTTCGTGGCGTTCTGCGCGGCATTCTTTGTGATCCAAGCGGTTCTGTTGGCGCCTGTGTTGATTTGGGCGCGCAAACAGCACAGGACAGACCACGGTCGGTAGAGAGATACCCATCGCTGTAGCCACCACCCTAGCGACAATCAGATTTCCATAAACCATTCTGATTTGACGCAAGTCAACGATGTTTGCCAAAGCCGCCTCGACAATGTGGTTACGCTGAGGCTCTTCGGTTCAGCGAGTGAAAGTTTTCAACTTAGGAGCAAGAACATGTCAAACGATTCAAGACGGAAAGCGGGCCGCGGCGTTGCTGGGCGGCGCCCGTTTGCGATCATTTCTACTTGCGCAGCTACCATAGCACTCAGCGCAGCTGCGTTTAACGTCAGCGCAGCGGACTTCAACATCGCCTCAGGCGATGTAGTCGGATTGGCGGCAGCCATCGTCCAAGCCAACGCTAACGGCGAGTGCCTAAACCGCATCTTCTTGCCGAGTGGCATCTGGACGGCGACTCAGGTGTGGGGTGGCGTTGATGCAGTTTCGAATACGGCTCTGCCAATCGTCGACCTTGCGCGCTCGCCCTGCTCTTTCTCAAATTTCGGCGGCAGAACTTTGGAAATTCACGGTGCCGGTATGGGACAAACCATCATCGAGCGCGACCCCGGCGCACCGCGCATGCGTTTCTTCGCCGTGACGCCTGGCGGCTTCGGGGGCGGCCCGGCAGGTATCGTGCCGTCCGGACTGATGCTATCGGATCTGACGCTGCGTGGCGGCAACCTATTTCCACGCTCGGTATCGGAATTTTGCTGCAATGCCGGAGCGATCACTGTGGACAGTTCCGATCTCAGTTTGACCCGGGTGGCGCTTTTGAACAACCGCGCCGTGCAGGGCGGTGCGGTGGAGGTGCAGACGGGGCGCTTGTTCATCAATCAAAGTAGCCTCGAGGGCAACACTTCGGCGCGGCAGGGTGGAGCAGTGTACGGGAGCGGCTTTTTACGTGTCGACCGCTCCACTATCTCCAATAACGTGGCCGGCGCGCAATTGGTGCCCGATTCGGGCGGGCAAGGCGGCGGGGCGGTGTTGTGGCGCAATGACTCCCGCGGAGAGATCTTGGATTCGAGCGTCGTCAGCAATCGTATCGCGTTCAACGTGCGCTCCGGCGGCGCAATCCACAGCAGTGGGCCGCTAGACATCGTGCGTACCGAACTGCGCGGCAACGAAGCGAGCGGAGATGGCGGTGCGGTCTATTGCGAACTTGGAGGAGGCCCTTTCGCCATACTCAACTCAACTCTGTCCGGCAACTTTGCGGCTGGCCGCGGCAGTGCGCTTGCTTGCGGACCCGCCGGCTCCCCCGAAGCTGTATTCCTGGAAAGTGTGACCATCGCTAGTAACGAAGCACCGGCGAGCGGCTCCGCGATCAGTGCCGCCCCGGTTTTCGCCAACAACACCCTAATCGCGGCAACGCGCATGCGCGGGTTCACCACGGCGGCGCCGAACTGCAATAACGATAGTGTCTTCGACGGCTCGGGCAGCTACAACTTGGATAGCGATGGCACCTGCCGTTTGAGCGGCAGCGGTGATTTTTCCGTGTTCAACGCAGCGGATGTAGTCGATCTTTCCGCCCGCGCCAACGGCGGCAGTACGATGACGCATGCACTTGTACGCAGTGGCCTCGCAGTGGATCGTACGCCGGCCGGATGTTCGAGCCCCGATCAACGCGGCGTGCAGCGACCGCAGGATGGCAACGGTGACGGTGTTGCGCGCTGCGATACCGGTGCTTTCGAACTGCAGCCGCTGGGGGATGTCGCCTTTAGTGCGTTGGACGTGCGCGCGGTGTTGACGCGGCAGAGTGCGCAGAACGATATCGTTCGTGTGAACGGTAGTTTCGCACTGAGCAGCGGGAGCGACGGCCTCGATCCGCTTACGCAGACTCTACGCATCACGCTGACCGATATCAATGGCATAGTGTTCACGCATACACTCTCGCCCGGTTCGTTCCAGCGCAACCAAGCGGGGCAATACGTGTACCGCGCGGGCGCTGGAGCCAGCGGATTGACGGCAGCGAACGTTGAACCTGGCGCTAAACCGGGAGAATTTGTGTTTCGTTTGACTGCCCAGCGCTTAAGTTTGCCGCTGGCGCTCGGCGCCACACTGGATGTGTCGTTAGGCATCGGTAACGATAGCGGTACTGCGCGCGTTGCTTGCCGCGTTTCGCCCGGCGCGGCGCAGTGCAAGTAACGCCAAACCGCCGGTTTGGGGTGTGCAGCGGCTCGCATGTCGATATTAGACATGCGAGCCTAACCGAGATGAGTTAAGGGACGCGCCGGAATGGCGCACGCACGCACGAACTTGCGCGACGATTCAAAGCGCGGGTTTCGGCGCGTCCAGCGCGAGCGTCGCCATTAGAAACCAACCGTCCCGAACGGCATTCGCGACAAGCGCCCGGCTTGTTAGAAACACATAACTGTATATAATGACAGTTATCGGTGACTGTGCAATAATCGCTCATCCCCTCGGAGGCTAAGCATATGGACGACAACAGAAAAAAGGCGCTGGCGGCGGCGCTGTCGCAGATCGAAAAGCAGTTCGGCAAGGGTTCGATCATGCGCCTGGGCGACAGCGATATCGTCAAAGACATCGAGGTAGTTTCCACCGGCTCGCTCGGGCTGGACATTGCGCTCGGCGTCGGCGGATTGCCGCGCGGGCGGGTGGTGGAGATCTATGGGCCGGAGTCGTCTGGCAAGACAACGCTGACCTTGCAGGTCATCGCCGAGATGCAGAAGCAGGGCGGCAACGCGGCCTTCATCGACGCGGAGCACGCGCTCGATCCGTCTTATGCGCAGAAACTCGGCGTGAATGTCGCCGATCTGCTGATTTCGCAGCCCGACACCGGCGAGCAAGCGCTGGAGATCGCCGATATGCTGGTGCGTTCGGGTTCGGTGGACGTGGTGGTGGTCGACTCCGTGGCCGCGCTGACGCCGCG
>CAZAWU010000059.1:18878-20716 GCA_964488915.1 uncultured Burkholderiales bacterium | reverse complement strand
CGCCGTGGGCGATCACGCCGCTGCTCATGATCGGCGGCTTGTTTCTTTGCTACGAAGGCTTCGAGAAACTCGCGCACAAGTTTCTGCACAGCCGCGAAGAAGACGAAGCGCACGAGCGCGACATTGCCGGCGCACTGACCGATCCGAATGTCGACTTGGTTGCCTTCGAGAAAGACAAGATCAAAGGCGCGATCCGCACCGATTTCATCCTGTCCGCCGAGATCATCGTCATCTCGCTCGGCACCGTGGCCGCCAGCGCGTTTCTCACGCGCGTGAGTGTGCTGGTCGGCATCGCATTGCTGATGACCGTCGGTGTGTACGGATTCGTCGCGGCCATCGTCAAACTGGATGACCTCGGCCTGCACTTAAGCCGCAAAGGCGGCGCGACCGCCGCGTTTGGCCGCGGCGTGCTGCGTTTCGCGCCGTGGTTGATGAAAGCGCTGTCGATTGCCGGCACTGCGGCGATGTTTCTGGTGGGCGGCGGTATTCTGTCGCACGGCATCCCGCCGCTGCATCACTTCGCGCAGCATTTGGGAGAAGGGCTTGCGCATATTCCCGCGTTGAGTGTGTTGGCGCCGATGCTCGTCGACGCCGTGGTCGGCATCGTTGCGGGTGGGGTTGTGTTGGGCGTCGTGCACTTGCTGAAGCGTGCGCGAGCACTCGCTCCCAGCCATTGAAGCGACGAGAAAGGAGACAGTGAAATGAGCGAGGCACTTGGGTTCGATCACGTTCACTTGATCAGCCGCGATCCGCGCGCGGCAGCCGATTGGTATCGCGAAATGTTCGGCGGCCAAATCACCGCGATCCAAGAGAACCTGCGCGGTGCGGCGCAGATCGATGTGCGCGTGGGCGGCATGACGATCGTCATCCGCGGGCAACGGCCCGGCGAACAACCCACCGAGCCCAAACCCATGCACGCGTTCGACGGCTACTCCAGCCACGACACGTGGGGCACCGACCATTTCGGTTTTACCTATCGCGGCGACCTGCGCGCGTTCTGCGCCGAACTGAAACGCAAAGGTGTACGCATGGCCGTGGAGCCGTGGGAGTTCAAACCCGGCATGGTGCTGTGCTATGTCGCCGCGCCCGACGGGGTCAGCATCGAACTCATTCAAGCCAGCGCGACCAGTGCGTAGGCGATCGCGCCAAGCGCAAGGCTTGTTCGTTAGGCTTTGAGAAGCTCCTCCCGCGCGCTTAACCAGCGCGCGATGTGCCGCTCCGAGACTTCCGGTTGTTGTGCGATCAATTGGTCGGCCAAGTTGCGCGCCGCGTCCAGCAGATCGACGTCGCGTTCCAAATCCGCGAAGCGCAGCAGCGGTACGCCGCTCTGGCGGTTGCCCAAGAACTCGCCGGGACCGCGCATGAGCAGGTCCTGGCGCGCGATTTCGAAGCCATCGGTATTCTCGAAAATGATGCGCAGCCGTTCTCGCGCCGTTTCCGATAGCGGACTTTGATACAGGAGAATGCACACGCTCTGCGCCGCACCGCGCCCAACGCGCCCGCGTAGTTGGTGCAATTGCGCGAGCCCCATCCGCTCGGCGTTCTCGATCACCATCAAACTCGCGTTCGGCACATCGACGCCGACTTCGATGACGGTGGTCGCAACCAGCAACTGAATCGCGCCGCTCTGAAAATCCTCCATCACTTGCGCCTTTTCCGCGGCGGGCAGACGCCCGTGTACCAGGCCGACGCGCAAGTCGGGAAACGTCTGCTGAATCGCCGCGAATGTATCCAGTGCCGTTTGCAGTTGCAGAGTTTCGGATTCCTCGATCAACGGGCACACCCAGTACGCTTGGGCACCCGCGGCGGGGTCGGCCGCGGACTCCTGTTTTGCGGCG
>CAZAWU010000059.1:0-18778 GCA_964488915.1 uncultured Burkholderiales bacterium | reverse complement strand
GGAATCGGCGTGGCGCTCATCATGAGTTGGTGCGGTTCGATCGCTTGTCCCCTGCGCTTCGACGCCCCCTTATCGTGCAATGCTAAGCGCTGCGCGACGCCGAAGCGGTGCTGCTCGTCGATGACGGCGAGGCCGAGTTTTTTGAACTTCACTTCGCCTTGGAACAGGGCGTGCGTGCCGATCACCAGTTGTGCGCTGCCGTCGGCGACGCGCTCGATCGCCAGAGCTTTCTCTTTGCGGCGCAGCGCGCCGGTGAGCCACGCGGTCTGGATGCCGAGCGGACTGAGCAGTGCGTCGATCTTGCGGAAATGCTGCTCGGCAAGGATTTCGGTGGGCGCCATGAGCGCCGCTTGATAGCCCGCGTCGATGGCTTGCGCGCACGCGAGCGCCGCGACCACGGTCTTGCCGCTGCCGACGTCGCCCTGCAGCAAGCGCCGCATCGGGTGCGGCTGCGACAGGTCGTGGCGAATTTCCGCCAGGCAGCGGTGCTGCGCATGGGTCAGCTTGAACGGCAGCGAGGCGAGCAGTTGTTGGGTCAGACTGCGCCCGCTCGGCAAGATCGGCGCGCGGCGCTCTGCGCGAGCGCGGCGGAATTTGCGCATGGAAAGCTGCTGCGCCAAGAGTTCGTCGAACTTCAAGCGCCGCCACGCCGGGTGCGTGCGTGCTTCCAGCGCGGCTAGCGGTGTCGC
This sequence comes from uncultured Burkholderiales bacterium, assembly GCA_964488915.1. Taxonomy (GTDB): domain Bacteria; phylum Pseudomonadota; class Gammaproteobacteria; order Burkholderiales; family JALYOK01; genus CADEHE01. The sequence goes on along the minus strand of CAZAWU010000059.1, from coordinate 18,089 downwards.
GGGCGGCGGCGCGTGCAAAAAGCGCACGGATTCAGCAAACGGCGCGAGCTTGAGTTTGGCCAGCGTCCCGGCGTCGAGCGTGTCGCTCAGGTCCGCGCTTGCCAGTGCGCGCGCGACCAGCTTGCGCAGTGCTGCTTGCGCAAGTCCCGCCGTGGTCGGGTACACCGGCGTCAGGTGCTGCGGTAGCACCGTATCGGCGCCCTCGCGCAGAACCTGGTAGCGCGGATGCACCATTTCGTCGCCGAAGAAGCCGCTGCGCAACTCGCCGATGATGCGCAGCTTGGTGCCCGGCTGCAGTTGCTTCTGCTGGCTCGGATAGAAATTGAAAAAGCGCAAGTAGAGCGTGCGCTCGCCGTCGCCCGCCTGCACAATCAACTGCCGCCGCGGGCGATACTGAATCTCGTTGTGGACGACTTCCGCTTCAACCTGCCCGCTTGCACCGGGCTTCAGTTCGGCGATGCGAAGCAGCTTGGTTTCGTCTTCGTAGCGCAGCGGCAGGTGCAGCACCAAGTCGAACTCGGTGCGCACGCCAAGCTTGGCGAGCTTGGCTTGCAGTGAAGTGCTTTGCTTGCTTTGCACATCATCCGAACGCACGCGCGCGCCTTTCGACGGCGCGCGCCGCTTCGCCGGGCTGGCGGGAGGCGTTGACTTAGGTTGCACGCACGCGGCGGAAGATGGCGTTGATCTGGCTGCGGCCGGAGCCATGCATTGTGCCAGATGCCGCGCGCGCAGCGTGCAAGAGCGCTGCGCTTCTGCTCTACGATGGCCCTGGAATTTGATAGCGACATCGAGCTCCGCTTTCTGCTGTAAGCCGCTGTCCGCGCCGAGCTGGTACGCGGCGATGCCTTGATGCTCGGCGGCGCGCGCGCCGGCGCAACGCACGTTTTGGGGTGCGTCGGTCGTGGCATGAGGAACGAGTAATACTGTGCCTGATATAGCTTTAAGAATCAGTATTCATCTGATATTTCGTTATGATCTTGGGTCGGTATCTTAGTTTGGGTGGGATCATATCGTGTCGGGTTGGATAAACGTTGACGAAATACCATTAAGAATGTGTAATTACCCTCAGTCCAAAGAAGTGGCCGCGCCACGTAGCTGATTCCTCGATCGGCTCAACACTTTCCGTTCACTGCTGCTCTATCCGCGTTCGCATCGCAGCCAGTTCAATCGCGGTGGGTCGCAAACACAAAACAATGCCGCTGCCGCGCGGTCGAGCTGTCGTTTTCTAGGGAGCGTGGAAATGCCGATGGAGTTCGGTGTTCGTGCATCGCGCAGCGCGCGTGCCGTTCGTTTCGGCGCGCTGCTGTTGTCTGCGGCACTGTCGTGGCCGTGTGCGGTGCTTGCGCAGACGATGAGCTTTACCGGCGCCTCGCCGTCTACCTTCGGTGGCGCCGGCGAGATCATCACTTTCACCCTCAGCTTCGGTGGCTCGAACGCGATCACCAACTCGGTTTCGCTGACCGGCATGAACTACTCGCCAGATGCGGGCAGTTTCTCCTGCGCGGGCCTGCCGCTGCAGCCCGGAGATTCGACGACCTGTTCTTTCACTTACACAACTCAGGCCGGGGACACCTTCAGCATCACGCAGTTCGGCTCCTGGAGCGCGACCACCCCCAGCGCGCCGCGCAGCGGCAGCATTACGAATCAGCAGGTGGTGACCTACGTGCCGCCGCCATCGGTCACGATCTCACGCTCGCCTGCTTCCGTCGCCGAAGATGGGGCAAGCAATATCGTCTACACCATTACGCGAAGTTCGAGTTCCGCGAGTTCATTGACGGTGAACCTGAGCGCGAGCGGCAGCGCCACTTCAGGCACGGACTACACCGGCTTCAGCAGCACCGTCACCATCGCGGCGAACGCCACCAGCACTACGCTTAGCATCGACCCCACCCTCGACTCGAACATCGAAGCCGACGAAACCGTGAGCATCACCGTGGATACCGGTACAGGCTACACCGTCGGTTCACCCTCCAGCGCCGCCGGCACGATCAGCAACGATGACGTGCCCACCGCCACTATTGCCGTCTCGCCCGCTTCGGTCGCCGAAGACGGCGCGCCGAACCTTGTCTTCACCGTCACCCTGAACCCGGTGAACCCGCTCGCCTCGACGACGCTGAACTACACCGCTGGCGGCACGGCCACCAACGGCACCGACTACGCGACAATCACCTCGCCGCTGGTCATCCCGGCGGGCAGCACGACCGGTACCATCACCGTCAACCCCACCCCCGATGCCAGCATTGAGGCAGGCGAGACCGCCACTATCACACTGAATAGCGGTACGGGTTACAACGTTGGTTCGCCCTCGAGCGCTACCGGCAACATCCTCAACGACGACTTGCCAAATCTGACCATCAACGATGTCACTGCGTCGGAAGGCAACGCCGGCACGACCAACTTTACCTTTACGGTCAGCCTCAGCGCGCCCGCCGGCCCGGGCGGCGTGACGTTCGACATCGCCACCGCCAACGGCACTGCCATCGCGGGCACCGACTACGCCGCAAACAGTCTCACTGGTCAAACTATCCCGGGCGGCAGCTCGACTTATACCTTCGCTGTGCAGGTGAACGGTGACACGCTCAACGAGCCGAACGAGACCTTCTTCGTCAACACTACGAATGTGACCAATGCTGTCGTCGTTGACGGCCAAGGACTCGGCACGATCGCCAACGACGATCCGCTGCCCAGCCTGTCGATCAACGACGTTACCGTGATCGAGGGCGACAGCGGCAATGTAAATGCGGTGTTCACCGTTACCCTAAGCGCGGCCAGCGGGCAGACCGTGACGGTGAACCACGCCAGCGCCGATGGTACCGGCACACAACCGGCGGATTACGCTAGCACCAGCGGCACGCTGACTTTTACTCCCGGCCAGACCACGCGCACGATTACTGTGCCCGTCGTGGGTGAAACGGACGCGGAGGTGAATGAAACCTTCTTCGTCAATCTGAGCGGCGCGACCAACGCAACCATCAGCGACAACCAGGGTGTGGGTACGATCACTAACGATGATGCACCGCCCGTCGCCAACAATTCATCGCTTACCGTTGCCTACAACGCGTCGGCGGCGAACGTGCCGCTCAGTATCAGCGGTGGTACGCCGGCCTCGCTCACGATCGGCACCGCGCCGCAAAACGGCGCCGCCATCGTGAGCGGCACGGCGATCACGTACCAGCCCACCGCCGGTTACGCCGGTCCAGACAGCTTTACCTACACCGCCACAAACGCCAGCGGTACCTCCGCTGCGGCCACGGTGTCTATTACGGTGCAAGATCCGGTGATCACCATCACCACAAGCGGCGGCTTCTCAGCAACGGCCGGTACTGCTTACACGCAGACGTTCGCCTTCAATGGTGGCGCACAGCCTTGGAGCGGTTTCCAGGTCATCAACCTGCCGGCGGGCCTGTCGATCACCGGCACCAGCGCCAACACCGCGACGATCTCGGGGGCACCCACACAAGCCGGCACGTTCAATTTGAACGTGTCCGCCACCGACAGCAGCACGGGCAACGGCCCCTACACCGTAGGCCAAGCGTTCACCTTGACTGTGGGCGCGCCAACGTTAACGCTGGCGCCTCCGGCCGGGACGTTGAGTGCGCCCTATGCGACGCCTTTCTCGCAGGCGTTCACTGCAGGCGGTGGCATCGGACCGTACACGATTAGCGTGACGGGAACCTTGCCTGCCGGCATTACCCTAAGCGGGGACACACTGTCCGGCACACCAACGATTCCGGGCAGCTATCCGATAACGGTGACGGCCACCGATACCGGTGCAACCGGCACCGGCGCACCCTTTACCATCGCGCACAACTATACGGTCGACGTCGCCGCGCCGACCGTGGTGGTGAATCCGGCAAGCTTGCCCAACGCTACCGCGGGGACAGCCTATAGCCAAACTATGACGGCGGCCGGTGGGGCAGCGCCATACACTTTTGCGCTCACGAGCGGCGCTTTGCCAACGGGCCTTACCCTTACCACAGCCGGCCTGCTTTCGGGTACGCCCACGGCCTCGGGCAGTTTCCCGATCTCCATTCGCGCCACCGATGCCCATGGTCAAACTGGCACACGCAATTACACGCTCGTAGCCGGCGTACCGGGACTAACTTTGACACCGGCATCCGTTCCGGCTGGCGTCGCGGGTTCCGCGTACAGCCAGGTCTTTGCGGTGACGGGCGGCATCGCGCCTGTCACTGTGAGCCTCGCAGGCACACTGCCGGCCGGGCTTACGTTCAACGCAGCCACTCGCACTTTGAGCGGTACACCGACCGCCTCAGGCAGCTTTAGCTTCAGCCTGACCGCCACCGATAGTACCGGTGGCACGCCGGCGACGGTGACCAACAGCTACACGCTGGCGATCGGCACGCCTGCGCTAACGCTAGCGCCCCCGACGCTACCCGCCGGTACCGGCGGCGTCCCCTATAACCAAACGCTCGCCGCTAGCGGCGGCATCGCGCCGTACACCTACGCCTTGACGTCGGGCACGCTGCCGCCCGGGTTGACGCTGAGCGCGGCCGGCGTGCTCGCTGGCACGCCCACGGCGGTGGGCTCGTCCAATATCAGCGTGCGCGCCACCGACAGCACTGGAGGCACGGCAGCCACCGTCACCAACAACTACAGCCTGGTGATCAATGCACCGGCGATCACCATCACACCCGCGACGCTGCCGAACGGTGTCAACGGGGCTGCCTACAGCCAGAGCTTGAGCGCCAGCGGCGGCACCGCGCCGTACGTCTTCGCGGTGACTGCCGGCGCGTTGCCGGCTGGATTAACGCTCAGCAACGCGGGCGTGCTCAGCGGCACGCCGAGCGTGGTTGGCAACAGCAACTTCACCGTGCGCGCGACCGACGCGCTTGGCTTCACCGGCACGCTGGCGTACGCCTTTGCGGTCGTCAATGCGCCGCCCGTGGCCGCTGACGATACGGCAACGACGCTCGGTTCTACCCCGGTCAACATCGCGGTGACGGCCAACGACAGCGGGGTGTTCACCGCGATCGCGATTGCCACCGCCCCCGCCAACGGCAGCGCGAGCGTGAACGGACTCAACGTGACTTACACCGCGAACGCGAGCTTCAGCGGCGCAGATACGTTTACTTATACGCTCAGCGGTCCCGGCGGCAGCGCCACGGCGAGCGTGACGGTGACGGTCAATCCGGTGCCGGTGGCACTGTCACGCACGGTGGATGCCATCGCCGGCGTGCCGGTGACGGTCGATCTAACCCAAGGCGCAACCGGTGGCCCGTTCACCGCGGCGCACTTGGTATCACTCACGCCAGCCAACGCCGGCACGGCGAGCGTTGCCCAGAGCGGCACGGCGTTCCAACTCAGCTTCACGCCGGCGGCTTCGTTCTCGGGCGCGGCGAGTGCCGTGTTCACGCTGAATAACGCGTTCGCAACCTCGGCGCAGGCGACCATCACCTTCAATGTCGCTGTGCGCCCGAACCCGGCGCAGGATACCGAAGTGCGCGCGCTGTTGGAGGCGCAGTTGGATTCGACGCGGCGCTTCGCCACCGGGCAGATCACCAACTTCCAGCAACGCCTGGAGAGCTTGCATGGTGCGGGCGAGAGCGGCGCCAAATTCGCTAACGCACTGACGTTTTCCGGGCCGCAATCGTGCAGCGAGCGCGCGGGTGCGCGCCCGGGCTTCAAGTGCAATCAGCGCGGCGTGATGAACGGCTTGAGCGCCGACGGTTTATCGCTTGCGTTGTCGCGCGAGCTGCGCGGCGCAAACGCGGCAGCCGATAGCGGCGGCGCCGGCACGCGAAGCGGGGTACGTTTCTGGGCAGGCGGTGTGATCCGTTCCGGCGATCAAGACGGGCGCGGCAACAGCGCTGGCGTCGAATTCGAGTCCGACGGCATCAGCCTTGGCGCCGACTACCGCATCACGCCATCGTTCAGCTTCGGCGCAGGCGTGGGCTTCGGGCGCGACCGCAGCGAGGTGGGCCAGCGCGAGAGCAACAGTGAGAACCATGCCTACAGCGCAGCGTTCTACGCGAGCTATCATCCCGGCGAAACGTTCTTCCTCGACGGCTTGCTCGGCTATCAGTGGCTGGACTACGACTTGCGGCGCACCGTGACGACCAACGGCAACGACGTCAAGGGGCAGCGCGACGGCAATCAATGGTTCGCTTCGCTTGCGGCGGGCGCGCACATCCAGCGCAACGCCTGGCAGTTCACCCCCTACGGGCGCATCGATTTTTCGCAAGCCAGGCTTGACGGCTACACCGAGCGTGGCGACCCCACGTTCGCGCTGCGCTACGATCAGATGGATGTTGATACCGGTACCGCGAGCTTAGGGCTGCGCGTCGACTATCGCTTGCGCACGGGTTGGGGTATGTTCGCGCCGCAGCTGCGGGTTGAGCATCAGCACGACTTTACCAGCGATGCGAAGGCGCAGATCCGCTATGCCGATCTGTTCGGGCCGATCTTCGAGGCCGACGTGCTCGGCTTCGAGCGCGACCGCACCTCACTCGGGCTCGGGTTGCTGTTCAACACGAACAAGGATTGGTCGTTCCGGATCGAGTACCGCGCGCTAGTCGGGGACAACGATACCGACAACAGCGTGCAATTCGGCGTGGAGAAGAGATACTAGCCCGCGACCAGGCGAGCGGCCGAACCCGCCTCAATCCCCACAAGGGGGAGAAGGTGCTTCCAAGTACACGGTGCGCGAAAGCGAGTAGCTCGGTAGCTCTGTAGTCTACGCACTGAAACAAGACGCGAGCGCTAATCCAAGCGCTTCAACACCAGCGTCATGATTTTTTCTTTGCCGTCCGGCGGACCTTTGACCGGCGGCGTTTTCACCGTCATGGTGTCGCCCTTTACTTCGACGTAGCGGAATTGATCGGTGCCAACCCAATTCTGAAAGGACGAAGCTTTGACGTGATGCATGATGCACTCAGGCGTCACCTCGTAAGTGCCGGAATACGCCGCATGCGTTGAGAAAGCTTGCGCGCGTTCTTCGGCTGGGCTGTTGTAGCGATCGCCGCTCAAACTCTTGCGGCCGTCGGCAGTCAGCAGCACCGTCATGTGCCCGCCAGCGGTGTAGATCAAATAGCCGCCCGGATGCTCGCCGAATACGTTCACCACCTTGCCGCTTTCGGTTTCGGTTGAAACCCACGATTCCAACTGCCAGGTGCCGACGACGCTGCTGTCCGCGGCGCAGCTAGGCGCGGCGCTGGCGAGAAGAATCGGAAGGGCGAGAAAGGAAACCAAGTGTCGGCGGTTGATGTGCATGAGCGATATCCTGTTTCGTGATAGTTGGGGAAATGTGAGCGGCGCTAGACGAACGAACGGTACAGGTTGTACGCGCTTACCAAACTAATCAGCGCGCCGACCATGACGAGCAGCGTTCGCGTTTGCAGCCGGCTGCAGAGGTACGCGGCCAGCGGCGCGGAAAACAATCCACCGATCACCAGTCCGGCGACGATCATCCAAGGGCCAAAGCCGACTAGCGCGGTGAAGGCGATCGCGCTGGAAAAGGTCAGGAAAAACTCGGCGAAATTTACCGAGCCGATGGTCGTGCGCGGATCGTGCCCGGTCCCAACTAGCGTCGTCGTTACTACCGGTCCCCAACCGCCGCCGCCCACGGCATCGACGAACCCGCCGAACAGAGCAAGTTTGGCGACGTGCTTGGGCTCCTGCCGGGCCGCCTTAATCTTGCGAAAGACTTTGCTGATGATGTACAGGCCCATGATCAGCAGGTATGCAGAGATGAATGGTTTGATGGTTTTGCCGTCGATCGAGGTGAGGACGTACGCGCCGACGATGGCGCCCGTGATACCGGGAATCAGCAGACGCAAAAAGAGATTGCGATTGACATTGCCGAGCTTGGCGTGTGCGATGCCCGACACGCCCGTGGTGAAAACTTCGGCGACGTGCACGCTCGCGCTCGCCATGGCGGGGCTAACGCCGCTGGCCATCAAGAAGGTCGTGGAGGTGATGCCGTACGCCATGCCCAAGGCGCCGTCGATGACTTGAGCGAGCAGGCCGACCAGCACCGCGCTCCAAAACAGTTTGCTGCTCAGCGCATCCATCACCAACGCCTGGGCGGAAGAGGCGCCGTTGTTGAAGAGTTGGATCAGCAGATAGGCGCTCAGCACCGCCAGCATGGCGCTGGTCAGCCACACAGCCCCAGCAATGACAGCGCTTCGACCTTGGGCCAGCGCGATGTTCTCGACTTGACGCTCAAGCGGCGGCAAGCCCAAGCGTTCGTGTTCGTTGTTGAGCGCATTGTCGCTCAGGTCCAGGTCGCGGAATTTCATGGTCAGTCCCGTTTGAGAGGCGGAAATCTTGACCGATTTGTTATATTCCTTCCAAGAATTTCAGATTATTTATATATGAATTATTGGAATATGAGGTAATACAGGCTAGAGGGTATAAGGGAGACACTCTATGAAAGTCATACTCGACGCTATATAGAGTGCAGTATAGAGTCTATGCCTTTAGGCGATTGATCCGCACCACATCCGGCAATTCGCGCAGATCGCGCATGACTCGCGCCAAGTGCGCGCGGTCGCGCACCTGCACGGTGAAATTGATGGTGGCATAGGGGCTGCCGTCTTTTTCTTCCTGGTGGACGTGATCGATGTTGGAGTCGGCGTCGCCGATGGTGGCCGCCACGCGCGCCAGCACGCCGCGCCGGTTGTGCACCAGCAGGCGGATGGTGACGTCGAACAGCTTGTCCGCTTCCGGATCCCACTCGACGTCGACCCAGCGGTCGGGGTCGGAGCGGTATTGGCGGATGCTGCGGCAGTCGTGCGTGTGGATGAGTAGGCCCTGGTCTTTGTTGATGAGCCCGATGATGGGATCGCCCGGGATCGGCCGGCAGCACTGTGCGAACTGCACCGCCATGCCTTCGGTGCCGCGAATGACTAGCGCGCCTTTGAGTTTCTCGTCGCGCGGCACCGCGTCCGATGCCGCGAGCAAGCGCCGCGCGACGACGTAGCTCAGGCGCGTGCCCAGACCGATGTCGGCCAGCACGTCGCGCTTGCTGCGCCCGCCGCCGGCTTTGAGCATGCGATCCCAATCGGCTTCGGTGACGTACTTGAGGTCAATCTTGAGCGCGCGCAGCGCTTGATTGAGCAGACGCTCGCCGAGCGCGACCGACTCGTCGAAGTGCATGGTGCGCAGGTAGTGTCGGATGTGCGAACGCGCTTTTCCGGTTGCCACGAAGCTCAGCCAACTCGGCTGCGGCGTGGCCTCCTTGCTGGTTTCGATCTCGACGCGATCGCCGTTGCGCAACTCGGTGCGCAGCGGCGCGGTTTCGCCGTTGATCTTCCCGCCGCTGCAGCGATTGCCGATGTCGGTATGCACGGCGTAGGCGAAATCGACCACGGTGGCGCCTTTGGGCAGCGATTTGATGTCGCCGCGCGGCGTAAAGACGTATACCGCATCGGGGAACAGATCGACCTTGATGTGCTCGAGGAACTCTGCGGAATCGGAACTCGCGGTTTGAATTTCCAGTAACGACTGCAGCCACTGATGCGTCTTCTGCTGCACGTCGTTGAGCGAAGCGTCGGAGGCCTTGTACAGCCAGTGCGAGGCCACCCCTGCCTCCGCGATCTTGTGCATGTCGTGCGTGCGAATCTGAATTTCCAGTGGCGTGCCGAACGGTCCCATCAGCGTGCTTTGCAGCGTTTGGTAGCCGTTGGCCTTTGGGATCGCGATGTAGTCCTTGAACTTACCGGGGATCGGCTTGTACAGCGTGTGCAGCGCCCCGAGCGTGACGTAGCAGGATGCAACGTCGTCGACGATGATGCGAAAGCCGTAGATGTCCAGCACTTCCGTGAACGAAAGATGCTTCTCCAGCATCTTGCGGTAAATGCTGTAAAGATGCTTTTCGCGTCCGGTGACGATCGCTTTGACCTTAAAGTGCTCCAAGCGCTGCTTGATCGAGCGCGTGAGCTTGTCCACCACTTCGTGGCGGTTGCCGCGCGCCGCCTTCACCGCTTTCGACAGTACGCGGTAGCGCGTCGGGTACATGTAGCGGAAGCCTAGTTCTTGCAGCTCGTGATAGATCTCGTTCAAACCCAAGCGGTTGGCGATCGGCGCGTAGATCTCGAGCGTTTCGCGCGCGATGCGCTTTTGCTTGTCGCGCGCCATCGAGCCGAGCGTGCGCATGTTGTGCTGGCGGTCGGCGAGCTTGATCAGAATGACGCGCACGTCGCGCGCCATGGCCAGCAGCATCTTGCGGAAGTTTTCCGCTTGCGCGTGCGCTTGCGATTCGAATTCGATGCGATCGAGCTTGCTGACGCCGTCGACCAAGTCGCCGACCGATTTGCCGAACACGCGGGTGATTTCGCGCGTGGTGGTCGCGGTGTCCTCGACCGTGTCGTGCAGCAGCGCGGCCATGATGGCTTGTGCGTCGAGATGCAACTGCGCCAGAGTCTTCGCCACCGCGACCGGGTGCGTGATGTAAGGCTCGCCGCTCTTACGGAACTGGCCTTCGTGCGCGGCTTGCGCGACGCGGAAGGCGGATTCGATATGCTGCAAATCCTCCGGCTTCAGGTAGGCCGCGAGGGCTGAGTGCAGATCGGCGAAGTTACTGTCGGCGCTTGGCCCCGGTAATGTCTCCGGGGCGCGCAGTTGGGGAGAAGTGCGCGGGGCTTGGCGTACGGAACCGGACAGATCCATGCAGCGCCAACCCGTTACCCAAACCTACAGGGCGGTGACGGCTTATGTCGCCGCGGGCGGCGGCGCCGGTTGTTTTTGTAGGATTTCCGCGCCGACCAAGCCTTGCGCCACTTCGCGCAGTGCGATCACGGTGGGCTTGTCTTTGCGCGCGTCGATCATGGGCGAGGAGCCGTTGGCGAGCTGGCGCGCGCGGAAGGTCGCCGCGAGCGTGAGTTCAAAGCGATTCGGGATTTTGCGCAAGCAATCGTCAACGGTGATGCGGGCCATGTTCTACTTACCTCGGTTTCGATCTATGTTCGCAGCTGTTCGAGCAGTTCCCGGTGGCGTGTAAGCTGCGGCTCGCGCCGCAGGCGCTCGGCGCGGATGATACTGGTTAAATCCCGCACTGCCTCGGAAAACTCTTTGTTGATAATAACATAGTCAAAATCGCCGACATGCCCGATGTCTTCTTGCGCGGCCGCCAAGCGGTGCGCGATGACTTGCGGCGTGTCTTTGCCGCGCGATTCTAAGCGCTGTTTCAGCACCGGCAATGAGGGCGGCAGGATGAAAATGCCCACCGCTTTCGGATAGACCTGGCGTAGCTGCCGCGCGCCCTGCCAGTCGATCTCGAGCACGACGTCCTTGCCGCCCGAGAGCGTCTGCTCCATCCAAGTGCGCGAAGTGCCGTAGTGATTGCCGTACACCTGAGCGGACTCAAGGAAATCGCCCTGCTCGCGCATCGAGGCGAACTGCTCCTGCGTGACGAAGAAGTAGTCCTTGCCGTGCCGCTCGCCGGCGCGCGGCGCGCGCGTGGTGTGCGAAACAGAAAGCGCGATGTTTCTTTCTTCCGACAGCAGCGCGGCGACCAAGCTCGACTTGCCGGCGCCGGACGGGGCGGAAACAATGAAAACAGTGGCGGTCATGCAAAGGCAGTGAATGCGTGAGTGCGTGAATGCGTGAATGCGTACAACAAAACGAAACCCGTGCTGCGCCTACCCCTCACCCTTCACTCCTTCACCCATTTGCTACTCAATATTCTGCACTTGCTCGCGCATTTGCTCAATGAGAATCTTGAGCTCGACCGAAGTGCGCGAAACATCGTAGGCGGCCGATTTCGCGCCGATGGTGTTCGACTCGCGGTTTAGTTCTTGCATGAGGAAATCGAGCCGCTTGCCAACTACGCCACCTTGCTCGAGCACGCGTTTTACTTCGCTTAGGTGCGCGGTCAGGCGTGAGAGTTCTTCATCGACGTCGATTTTGCTGGCGAACATGATGACGTCTTGCCGCATGCGCTCGTCGTCGGGGTTGGCCAGCGCCTCGGTCAAGCGCGCAGCCAGCTTTTCTTTGTAAGCAGCGACCAACTCAGGGATCTTGGGCGTAATCTGGCGCACCAGTTCTTCCATGCTGCCCACGCGCTCGAGCAGGACCGCGCGCAGTTTGTCCCCTTCGCGCCGGCGTGAGGCGGAAAACTCCTGTAGCGCCTGCTGCAGCAGCGCCAAGGTGTCCGTTGTCATTTGTTCGAGCGGCTGCGGTTCCTCGGCGAAGATGCCGGGCCAGCGCAGCATGTCTGCCGTGCTGAGCGGTGCAGCGCTCGGCGCTTCGCGCTTGACCTGCTGTTCTAATAGCAGTAACTGGCGGAAGAGTGCGCTATTCAAGTTAGGCAGGCGCTCGCCGGGTTTGAGCGGCGTGAAGTTGACTCGGCAGTCAAGCTTGCCGCGCGTAATGCGCGCGGCGATCGCTTCGCGCACGGGCGCTTCCAGCGCGCGCAGTTCGTCCGGGGCTTTGATCGCGAGCTCCAGATATCGATGATTGACCGAGCGCAACTCCACACCCAGCGTGCCGTAGCCGGCCTCGCGGGTGACGTTGGCGTATCCGGTCATGCTGTTAACCATCTGGTGCAACTCGCTTTCATGGTTTGTTCGCAACGTTGACAGAAAAGGAATTTCCTTTACATTCTGACCGTTAGCGGTGACAATTTATTATTCTCTCATATTCCATCTGCACACCGCGCCAGGTGCTCGCCACCTCATGCCTGAGGCCGCCAGAACAAATAAAGCCGGGCGTCCGACCGTTGGGCGGTGCCGCGTTGCCGAAATGACCGGCGCGCGCGTCCCACGCACATCTGCGCACAGTGCGCTTAGCTGATGGCGGCGCCCTCCAACACCCCGTTGCCCGAAGGCTATCTGCTGCAGACCTACCGCATCGAGCGGTTGCTTAGTCGCGGCGGTTTCAGCTTCGTGTACTTGGGCCGCGACGAGAACGAAGAGGCGGTCGCAATCAAGGAATATATGCCCAACGCGCTGGTGGTGCGGCGCGAAGGCGTGGCGGTAAAACTGGAAGGTGACGAGAAGCAAATATCGACTTTCCGCCAAGGGCTGCGCTGCTTCTTCGAGGAAGGCCGCGCGCTGGCGAAGATCGATCACCCGAACGTGGTGCGCGTGGACAACTTTTTCCGCGCCAACGAAACCGTGTACATGGTGATGAAGTACATGCGCGGGCGCACGCTGCAGTTCCACATCCAGAATCATCAGCAGCGCTTCAACGACGGTTTCCTGCGCCGCATCTTCTTGAATTTGCTCAACGGCTTGCGCGAAGTGCACGCGCACAAGATCGTGCACCTGGACATCAAGCCGGCCAATGTTTACATCAACATGGACGGCACGCCGGTGTTGCTCGATTTCGGCGCGGCACGCCAGATCCTTGCCAGCGAAGGACAGAATTTGCGCCCGTTGTACACTGCGGGTTTCGCCGCGCCGGAGCAGTATCACGGAATGCAAAACGTTGGGCCTTGGACTGACATCTACAGCGTGGGCGCGACCATGTATGCCTGTATCACGGGCCGCCCACCGCAGCCGGCAGATGAGCGCGAACGTGAAGACAAGCTGCAGCCGCTGCAGAAAGCGTGGATCAGCCGCTTCAGCCGCGACCTGCTCGCGATCATCGATTGGTGCCTAGTGCTGCGCACCGAGGACCGGCCACCCTCGGTGTTCGCCTTGCAAAAGGCGCTCAGCCAAATTCAGGATGAAGCGCCGGCGGCGAATGTAATCCGCAGCATCACTTCGCGCTTCGAGTCGAAGTAGCGGCCCGCATGCGTTTTCTCATTTTTCAGGAAAGCCAAGTCGGGGGGCGCGCCAATAACGAGGATCGCATCGGCTACTTCTACACGCGCGATGCGCTGTTGATGGTGGTGGCCGACGGCATGGGCGGCCACAATCAAGGCGAAGTCGCCGCCGAGATCGTGATCGAAGTGCTATCTAAACGCTTTCAGCACGAAGCCAAACCGGTGCTTGCCAATCCGCGCCAGTTTCTGCGCGATGCGTTCTTCAATGCGCATGAGGCGATCATGGAGTACGGCGCCGGACGCAAGCTGCCGGAGTCGCCGCGCACGACTTGCGTGGCGGCCGTGGTGCAGAACGGCAAGGCGTATTGGGCGCACGCGGGCGATTCGCGCCTCTTGCTCTTCCGCGGCGGCAAATTCGCGCAGCGAACCAACGATCACTCGTACGTCGGCAAGCTGCTGGCGATGGGCGCGCTGCGCGAAGATCAAATCGCCGGCCACCCGGCGCGCAACCGTATTTTTAGTTGCTTAGGCGGCAACGTCATGCCGCAAATCGAACTCTCGAACGAGATGCCGCTCGGGCGCGGCGACACTATCTTGCTCGCCTCGGACGGATTTTGGGAGCCGATTTCGCCCGCGCGCATCGAAGCGGCGCTGGCGCGGCAAAACATCATCGAGATTCTGCCGAGCCTGGTCACTGCCGCCATCGCCGCCAGCGGCGAGCGCGCGGACAACACCTCCGTGGTCGCGATGACCTGGGATCCGGTCACAGGCGACGATCCGCAAGTCATCTCCACCGTCGACATGGACGCCAAGGGTTTCAGCAGCGCGGTGCTGTCCAATCTGCCCGAAACCATCGGCCAAGCGTCGCAGATTTCCGATGCTGAGATCGACAAGGCGATCGCGGAGATACAGTCGGCGATCAAGCGCAAGCCCGCGTGACAAAGAGCAAACGCCCCTCCGGCCGCGCCAGCGACCAACTGCGCCCGATCGCGATCGAGCGCTCGTTCACGCGCCACGCCGAAGGCTCGGTGCTGATCGCCATGGGCGACACCAAAGTCATCTGCACAGCGAGCGTCGAAGAAAAAGTGCCGGCGTTTCTGAAAGGCGTAGGCCGCGGCTGGCTCACTGCCGAGTACGGCATGCTGCCGCGCTCCACCCACACGCGCACACAGCGCGAAGCCGCCGCCGGCAAGCAGTCGGGCCGCACGCAGGAAATTCAGCGCTTGATCGGCCGCGCGCTGCGCGCGGTAGTGGATTTGAGCAAGTTGGGCGAGCGCACTGTCCAGATCGACTGCGATGTCATTCAAGCCGACGGCGGCACGCGCTGCGCCAGTATCACCGGCGCTTTCATCGCCGCGCACGACTGCATCGCCAAACTGCGCGAGCGCGGCGTGCTCGCAACCAACCCGGTGCGCGACCACATCGCCGCGGTTTCGGTCGGCATCTACCAAGGTACACCGGTGCTCGATTTGGATTACCCGGAAGATTCCGCCTGCGAGACGGACATGAACGTCGTCATGACCGGCAGCGGCGGATTGATCGAAGTGCAGGGAACTGCAGAGGGCGAGCCGTTTTCGCGCGCGCAACTCGATGAGTTGCTGCTGCTCGCCGAGCGTGGCATACAACAGTTGGTGCGGGCGCAACGCGAGGCGCTCGGTTAACTATTCGATCTCTTAAGGTGAATTGAACTTATACAGGCCTACTTATCATCTCTTTTATCCTATCCCTTCTAATTCATATAGATATCCTCTGGGCTGTATAAGGGGGCGACCTCTGAATTACCCCACTGGACTACGGCCGCATAGTTTCACGAAGAGGCGGCCGTCTATCCGTAAGTAGGACAGGTTCTTTTCCAAGCTTTCGTTCAGGCGCCAGCCGTGGCGTTCGATCGAGTTAAGGCTCGGTGCCGAGTACATCATGCAAGGCATCGCCTCTGCGATGCGCAAGAAGCCGATCTCGCGTGCGTAGCCTCGCAGAGCAGACGGAAAATATCTTGGCATTCCGAACGGATAGCTGAAATCGTCAACGGGGGCAGCAACGATATCCTCCAGGATGTCTTTGGACCGCTGCATTTCCACTTTGCCTTCTGGTTCGGGCAAATCGCTCAGCTTGCGATGAGAGTGTGTGTGGCAAGCGATTGTGTGGCCCGCCGCGGCGATTTGGTTTAACTCTTGAGACGATAGCGGAACGCGTTTGCCGTGATAACCGATACGGTTGAAGTACGTTTCTTGCTCGCTGCGAGAGCTGCGATCGCGAAGTGGCAGCGTGTTGGCGTAGAAAGTGCATTTGGCGCGATGGCGCTCGAAAACAGGCAACTGTTCCCACCAACTGACGTAGTTATCGTCGAAACTGACGAAAGCCCGCTTCGGCGGACCTTCTGCCGCGAGATACTCTTTGGGCGAGCAATAGCGGTAGCCGTTTGCCGTTAGCCAGTCCAACGCTTCTTCAAATGCACTGAGCGCATCGCTGTCCACCGCATGGAAGTAGATCGCTATGCGATCGGGCAGCGGCCTGCGAAAGAATAGATAGTTGAGCCAAAGCGCGCCACGGGACAATGTTTTCTTGATTCGTGCCGCCGGCTTCATGTTAAACCCGTCGGGTCATTACGTTAGGTAGGCAAGCATGCTACATGATACAGTGCATTGAAAACGGCAAAGCAAACATCGGCATTATCCATGTTTGAGTTCGATAAGTTTGACCCCTGCTCAGCGCAACAACCGCTTCAGCCCATACCGCCTGGATTGGCCGCTCCTGTCGCTGTAGAGAAAGCCGCGCTGCTGTTGTGGGGCGAGCACTGCACAGAGTGCGCTGCCCCAGACTGCTTCTCCACGTGCGACCTCTTCGTGCGCCGCCCCGATGGGCGTTGTCGTCGTATGCCGTTCGGAATGGCGCCCCATGCGGGCATTCCGGGGTGTCGCGGACCGGGAGCGGAGATGGTCTTCTCTAAGTGGGCAAAACTTGAGGCCCGCGGAAATGCCTTTCTAATTGACAACGACAAACTGCGTCTCGTCGAACGGGTAGCTTTGTTCACTTCCAAGTTCGTTGACCGAGCCGGAGCGGTTCTGGCCAAGCTCACACGCCAGCAACGTTGGAATTACCTCAGTTTCGCGCTCGGCCAAAAACTCATGGATGCGCTGCGTGGGCGAAACGCCGGCGAAATGCCGCACGCGTTTCTGATTGATATTTTTAATCCAATGCCGGAAACAGCCGCCCTGACCTTGGCGATGAGCGTGAGCGCGTCCGCAGCGCAAGATGCCGCGCTGCCGCACCCTTTCTTGAAGCGGATCAACCTAAGGCCGGGCGAAAACCGCGAGCTCGTGCCGTTCCGCCAATTTCGCGACATCATTGAAACCGGTTTGCCGTTCAACATCTCGCTGACCCCAGATAACGAGTCCCGTTACCGGTTGGTCGTGCGCGCTTTGGACTTAGTGACACTCGATGCCGCGCAGCGCGCGCTACTAGATCCGCCTGCCGCCTCCCAAGCGGCACCCGAGCCGCGTGCGACGGCGGCAAAGTGCGTGGTATTCGATCTCGACAACACTCTTTGGGACGGCGTGCTTCTCGAAAACGACGACGTGGCGTTGTTCGACGGGGTTCGCGAATTGCTCCACGCCCTCGACGCGCGCGGCATCTTGCTGAGCTTGGCCAGCAAGAACACGCATGAGCACGCGATGACCAGGTTGCGCGAGCTGGAGATCGAGCAGTACTTCGTCTTTCCGCGCATTAACTGGGGTCCGAAGTCCGAGAATATCCGTCAGATCGCCAAGGATATCGATATCGGTCTCGACACCTTCGTGTTCGTGGACGATAACAACTTTGAGCTCGAGGAAGTCGGACAAGCACTGCCCATGGTAGAGTGCATTGCTGCCGATGAGATTAAGGCGCTTGCTGCACATCCGCGCTTGCGGGGCAGCACTTCCGAAGAAGCGCGCACGCGGCGCCAGATGTATCGTGAGTCGATGGTGCGCAGCGAAGCGCAAGGCGCATTTGGCCACGACTACATCGCTTTCCTCAAATCTTGCGAGATCGAGTTGACGATTCGCCCCAATGCACCGCAGGACTTCGAGCGTGTCGCCGAGCTGGTGCAACGCACTAATCAATTGAACTTTTCCGGGCACAAATACGCGCGTGAAGAAGTCGCACACCTGCTAGCGGATGACACGATCGAGCGCTACGTGCTGATCTGCGAGGACAAGTTCGGGCGCTACGGTACGGTAGGCTTCTGCATGGCGCGGCGGGAGGGCGCGTGTGTGCGCGTGCAGGACTTCATGCTTTCCTGTCGGGTCCAAGGCAAATTTGTCGAAATGGCGTTGTTTGACTACTTGTGCAACGCGCCGGGTGCGGCGCCCGCCAATATCATGGAGATCAACTTCAAGCGCACGCAGCGCAACGCTCCGGCGCAACAAGTGTTGAGCAAGCT
>CAZAWU010000058.1:0-20727 GCA_964488915.1 uncultured Burkholderiales bacterium | reverse complement strand
CAACAAAAAAGGAGCGCAGCGCGCTCCTTTTGCGGAAGCGTTTCTGGCAGATCTATTCCGCCGGCGCGGCTTCCTCGGTGTGAGTCAAGTTGAGTTTTTCGCGGATGCGCGCGGACTTGCCGGAACGATCGCGCAAGTAATACAACTTGGCGCGGCGCACATCGCCTTTGCGCTTAACTTCGATCGACGCGATCAACGGAGAGTACGTTTGGAACGTGCGCTCGACGCCCTCGCCACTGGATATCTTGCGCACGGTGAATGCCGAGTTGAGGCCGCGATTGCGCTTGCCGATGACCACGCCTTCGTATGCCTGCGCGCGCTTGCGATCGCCCTCGACCACGTTGACGTTGACGACGACGGTGTCGCCAGGCGAGAAGTCCGGGATGTTCTTGCCAAGGCGCTCGATCTCTTCTTTTTCCAACTGCTGAATGATGTTCATCGCTCTATTCCTTCACTCTACCACTATCCAAAGATGTGTCTTCTGCTTCCAGTTCCGCGAGCAGCCTGGCATCGCTCGCGCTCAAATCCATTTGCTGCAACAGCTCCGGGCGCCGCTTTCGCGTCCGGGCCAACGCTTGCTTGCGCCGCCAGCGCTCGATCTGCGCGTGATGCCCGGACAGCAGCACCGGCGGCACCGGCGCTCCTTCATATACTTCCGGCCGCGTGTAATGCGGGTGATCCAGCAAACCGCATGCGAACGAGTCGCAGCCGGCCGAATCCTCATCGTTCAACGCTCCCGGCAACTGGCGCACGATCGCATCGATCAGCACCATTGCCGGCAATTCGCCGCCTGACAGCACGTAGTCGCCGATGGAGACTTCCTCGTCGACTTGGCGCTCGATCAGGCGCTCATCGATACCTTCATACCTACCGGCCAGCAGGATCAATCCCTCGCCACCGGCCAAGCGCGCCACCATCGCATGCGTTAGCGGCACACCTTGCGGCGACAAGTGAATCACTCTTGTCGCCTGCGATCCCGCATCGCTTTGACGCGAGCGCGCGGCGTTGATCGCCTTTTCCAGCGGATCGGCCAGCATCACCATACCCGGCCCACCGCCGTACGGCCGGTCATCGACCGTTTTGTAGTTGTCAGCGGTGAAATCACGTGGATTCCACAACCGCAACTCGTACAACCCTAACTCCAGCGCGCGCCGCGTGATGCCGTGCTGCGTGAGCGCATCGAACATCGGCGGGAACAGCGTGACTACGTCAAAGCGCAACACCGCTCAATTCAATAGTCCGCCTGCCAATCCGCCACCAACGCCCGTCCAGGCACATCGACTCGGTGGATGATGCTCTCCAGAAACGGAATCAACACCTCACTACCTTCACCGCGCACAACCAACACCTGGTTGGCGCCGGTTTCGATCAGATCGGCAACGAGGCCGAGCCGCTCGCCCTGCAAATTCGTCACCTGCAAGCCTTGCAGGTCGTGCCAGTAGAACTCGCCGCTGGCTGTTGGCGGCAGCGCCGCGCGCTCGAGCGCAACCTGCTTATGCCGCAACTGCGCTGCATGATCGCGATCGGTGCTGCCGTTCAATCGCAACGCGATGCGCTGGCCATGCTGCTCGATCTCAGCTACTTCGGCGCGCCGCCAGTCTTCCTGCGTACCGACAAAACAACTCTTCGCCTGCAACAGCGCTTCGGAAGGCGAACCGAAGCAATCCACCTTCACCCAACCGCGCACCCCATGTGGGGCGCCAATGCGCCCAACGACTACCAGGCTGCGTTCGATTGAGGGGGCTGCCACATCGCCGCCCCGCACACTCATCACTTCAACCAAAGCAATCCAGGGCTACGCAGCTGCCGGCGCGGCAACGGCAGTGGCGGCACGCTTGGCGAGCTTTACGACGGCGTCGGAAGCGATCGCGCCCTTCTCCTCCCAAAACTTTAGCCGAGCCAGATCGATGCGTAGCGTCTCAGCCGCGGTAATGGCCTTGGGGTTGTAGAAGCCGAGGCGCTCGACAAAGCGGCCATCGCGGCGGTTGCGCTTGTCGGCAACGACGACGTTATAGAACGGACGGTTTCTCGCGCCACCGCGGGCGAGCCGAATTACAACCATGGGAGTATCCTAGAAGAAGCGGTTTACGGAAACCGCGCATTATAAGGGCTTTCCGCCGGTTCAAGCAAAGCCGCTACGAATCGCGCGGATGGGCAGCCCGTCCCGGGTTAATCTAGGGCGCCACGACGGGCAACTGCGCCTTGCGCCACGCGTTCATCCCGCCCTTGATGTTGGTAAGCTTGGTGAAGCCATGCTTGCTCAAGGTTTTGATCGCCTGCGCCGAGCGGCCGCCGGAAGCGCAAACGACGTACAGAGCCTGGTCCTTGTAAGCTGCCAACTCCGCTAGACGCTTCTCCACCTGGCCGAGCGGTATGAGCAGCGCACCTTGTATGATGCCGGTGGCATGCTCAGAGGGTTCACGCACGTCCAGTACCGTGGGCTGCTTTTCCTGGAGCCGCGCGGCGGCGGTTGTGACATCGACCTCCGTAAGCGCTTGCGCCCATACGCTGGAAACCGCGAGCGCCAGTGCGCCGCACATCGCAAGGAGCAGTCGGAAAGCAAACAAGCGCGCCGTGTTCATCGCTGATAGGCCTTTGTCAAAGTACCCGCTTAGTATGCCCTACTGAGGACGGTGGGAATAGGGCCGACTCGGATCATTCTTCTAGCCCGCTGGAGCTGAAGTGACGCACGGACAAGGCGCTCGCAGCCAACTCTCGGCAGTTGCATCAACACGCTCTGGGTAGGATTATTGTGCCGGGTTAACCGGCGGTTCAATCAACCAGTAGGAGGAGGATGCGATGTTTACCAAGCTCTCATGCGGGTGTTTGCCGATCATCCTCAGCGCTTTCGCGTTGAGCGGCTTCGCACAAGAAAAGAAGGATGAGCGCGGGGGCAGTTGCGAAGATACCAAGAAGCAGTTTGCCTATTTCTGCGAGAAGCAGGGCAACCCCAACGACATCATGGTGCAGACCTCGATTGCCTGCGACAACGCCAAACGCAATATGGCGGCTGCGTGTGAGGGCAAGAGCGAGCAAGACTACAAGTACGAGTTTAGAGATAAGGATCCCAAGTAGATCTTATACTCGGCAGCCCATACCGCCAAAAATAAGATCTGTTCTTATTTATCAAGATACTCTGACGCCAGCATAATGCCTGGGGCGCCGTTGAAGCATCCCCAGGCGCTATGCTTACTATCCAGCAGTGTGAGTTGGCGCCGTGTTGCGCGAATCGGCAGGCGTTACGCCGCTTTGCGCTCGCCGACTTGATTGCCCGCCTGTTGATCGGCGAAGAACTTCCAATCGAGCAAGAATTTCACCGACATGTCTTCGTTCACGAAGGCAATCGGCCCGTAGTTGGTAAACAGCAGTTCGCTATCCTCGGTGAAATTGGTGTGCTCGTGATAGACCCCGAGCGGTTCGTAGCCGTAGTCGCCAGCTCTAGCCGCGCCCATGCGGTACTCCATTGCGCCTTTGAACAAGAAGTACTCGCCGGCGCCGTAGTGCAAATGCGGTGGAAAACTGGAGCCTTTGGCGCAGCGGAACAGAACTGTCCACACGCCGGTCTCGGGGCTGGTGCGTAGAATTTTGTAATCGATACCGGGCGAAAAGACGATCCAACTCATCTCGCTCGTATGTAGCTTCACTTCGTCATACAGTTTGGCTGTCATCACTTCTCCTCCACGTTGGTCGATGCTGCAGGGTCGTAGCCGCGCATGTGTGCGCCCATTTCTTGGCGAGCGTCAACCTGCTATGCTGCGCTACGCGCATTATTTGCCGCGCCGCGGCGCATATCTTGCCGGAGCGTGCCGCGAACTTGATCCACAGCGCAGGTGGAAACGAGGTTCAACATGGCCCATTCAACCGCCGGCAATACCTGGTCGTCCAAGCAGTTCTCCCACACGCAACAATTTGCGCGCTGGCGCGAGGCGGTATGCGATACCCACCTCGCATGGGACATTGCGCACCGCCGGGAAAGCGCGTTTACCGCGGAGCTGCGCTCCCAGTCGATCGGTGCAGCAAGTCTGATCGAGTGCGTTTGCGAGCCGTGTTCGGGCAGGCGTTGGCGCGGGGAGATCGCGCGCGCGGACGGTGCTTACTACGGTGTGCTGTACCTACTGGGCGGGCGCGAGTGGGTGCGGCAGGGTGGCAAGGAAGCTTGGTTGACAGCGGGGGATTTTGTCCTTTGGGACAGCACACGACCGATTGAATTCGCGATTGATGGTACGCTGCACAAGATCACGCTGCTGCTGCCTCAGCAGTTGCTCGACACTCTACTGCCAAATTCCTGCACTCACGTTGGGCACGCGGTGCGCGCCGAACACGGCTGCTCCGCGCTGTTCACGAGTCACTTGCGTTCGCTCGCGCGTGAGGGCGCGCATCTGTCCCGTTCCGCGCAACCGGCGTTACTCGACGCCACGCTTGAGTTGCTGAGCGCAGCGCTGGAAGAAGCGCACGGCGGAGCGCTGCGCGAGCAATCGTTGCCGGAGCGCGCGCATGATTACATCGCGCAGCGCTTGGGTGATCCGGCGCTCAACCCGCGCGGCATCGCCAGCGCGCTCGGAATTTCGGTGCGGCAGCTGCATCGCGCCTTCGAAGCCCAGGCGATCACCGTAGAGCGCTGGATCTGGCGTGAACGCTTGCAGCGCTGCCACGCCGAGTTGCTGCGGCCCGCGAGCGATTCCATTTCGCAGATCGCGTTCAAATGGGGCTTCAGCGATGCGGCGCATTTCAGCCGCGCCTACCACGAAGCATTCGGTCGTTCGCCACGCGAGACCCGCCGTCGCGCCGCGGCGGCCGGCCGAACAAGCGGCTAGCTCGCCGTCTCAACTTAGGGAACCGCGTCCCAAACGGGGCGCCATTGATCGTCGCTGTAGTCGAAGTAGCGCGCCACCCGTGCGCCGTCCCAGTGGTAGCGCAGGTGCTTGCTCTGCACCGGCACGCCAACCACGCGCGGGCGAAACGCGCCGATGCATTGCCCGCCGGCGTTGCGTACGCTGGGATACGTGACACCGTCGCTGCCCGCTTCGCGCAGCTCGCGTCCGTACGCCTGGCTCGCGGCGTAGGAATCGGGATCGAGCACCGAGCTGCGCCGATCGGCAGGCAGTGCCTGCACGTCGTGGACGCTGTGGTCGATGCCTCCAACCAGCACGCGCATGTCTTCGTAGCGCGGGCCGTCTTCGCTATCGGCCGCGTAGCGGGCGAAATGGAACGCCGTTTCGCGCAGCGCGGTTTCGAACTCGCGCGCGGCGTAGTACACGCCATAGCTGCCGTCGCTGAAGCGCGAGCCCTTGGGATTGAGGTGGGTGAACGACGACATGACATAGCTTGCCCCAGGGCCGCTCACGCGCTCGTCAGCCGGTACCAGTCGGATTTCGCCAACCTCGTCACGCACGCGCGGATTGACCATCACTTCCGCCGCGATCAGCGCTTCCCACACTGCCGGGTCGGGCGACACACGCTCGAACAGGTTGATCGGCGGATACTTAGAGGCGATGATGCGGGTAGCCCGGGGCCAGTGGATAGCTTGAAATAGCGGCATTAACTTTCAGAACGAGCGCACGGACGGAGGGTTCCCTGCACCCTGCTCTACGACCACGGTGCTCTCGCCGCGTCGACGTAAGCACGCACTACCGCCAGGTCCGTTACATCGCCCGCACTCATGCGCTCCAACGGCGCCTGCCCGCCAAAGAAGCGATTGGGTTTGGCCACCCATTCATCGGCTTGCGCCGCGTTGGAATAGATCATCTGCAGCGCCTTGAACACGCCTGCCACATAGCCGATGCGGCGCAAGGTGTCTTCCGGCAAGCGTTTGACCCGCCCGGCTTTCCATTCGTAGAAGGTGCGCTCAGGCGGGGAACCGAGGATACGGCGCATCTCCAGGTTGCTGGCGTGCCACAGCGCCATGATGCGGAAAAAGCCCTGCATCGCAGCAGCGTCTTGCGAAGGCTCGCCGCCACGATGGGCAATATAGGGCTGGGTAACTTCTCTAACTGCTTGGGGCACGGCCGGTCTCTTATCTGCAATAATGCATAAGATAGCCGATAAAATGCAATACTGCAACAATCACGCGACCTGCGAGGACGAAACGCGCTACTTCGCCACTGGTCGGCTCGGGTCGGTAATCCAATCACTCCACGATCCGGGATAAAGGCGTGCACCCGGCAGACCGGCAATCTCCATTGCCAACAAGTTGTGGCACGCTGTCACGCCAGAGCCGCATTGGCTCACAACCGCGCTCGGCGACAAGCCCTTGAGCAGACGCTCGAATTCCTCGCGTAGCTGCGCCGCAGGTTTGTAGGTGCCCTCGGCGGTTAGATTGTCTTTAAAGAAGCGGTTGAGCGCACCCGGAATGTGCCCAGCCACCGGATCAATCGTCTCGTTCTGTCCATGAAAGCGGTCGTTGGCGCGCGCGTCTAGCACCAGTACGCCCGGCTGACGCAGGTTCTGCAGGAGATATTGCGCGTCGACGAACGATGCCTTCGGCTTAGCGACGAATTGTGCGGGTTTCACCTTGGGCAAGGCGTCCGTGACAGCCCGGCCTTCTTTGACCCACTTGGTGATGCCTCCGTCGAGCACCGCCACGGCATCATGTCCGAGCCAGCGCAGCGACCACCACGTACGCCCGGCGATCGCGCCCCCGGCGTCGTCGTAACACACGACTTGCTTGCCGGCATCGATGCCCATGGCGCCGAGCTTCGCCGCCAGCCAATCGGCGTCGGGCAGCGGATGGCGGCCATTTTTGCCGTTCGGCTTGGCGGAGAGATCTTCATCGAGATGCGCGAAGCGCGCACCGGGAATATGCGCCTTGGCATACTCACGCCGGCCATAGCCGATGTCGGTCAGAAGATGGCGACAATCGACGATGACGAATCTTGGGTCATCTATTTGCGCGGCGAGCTGCTCGGTGGAGATAATGGTCGTGAAGGGCATGGTTGCTGAGCGGAAATGGGTTGAACGGTACGCATTATGCTACGCCCGCGAGCAACGAAATCTGTGCGGCGTCAAGATTGACCCACAGCGGCGGCGGCACTATAGTCTTGCGCCATGGAAACGGAACTGCAAACACTGGAAGGCAAACTCGCGCAGTTGATCGCCGTGACGCGCAAGCTGCGCGCGGAAAACCAGAGCCTGCGCCAGCAACTGGCGCAACAAGTCGACGAGAACCGGCGCACCAATGCGCGCTTGGACGACGCGGCCAAGCGTTTGGAATCCTTGCTCGATCAGATCCCGGAGGCGTGAAACCATGAGCGACGCAAAAGCAGTAGACGTCTCCTTGTTCGGCCGCCAATTCCGCCTGGCCTGCCCGCCCGGCGAAGAGAAGCAACTGATGGCCGCTGTGCAGTTGGCCGATAGCAAAATGAAGGAACTGCACGACAGCGGGAAAGTGGTCGGCACCGAACGCGTCGCGCTCATGGCAGCGCTCAACATCGCGCACGAATTGGTGAGCAAAAAACCCAAGGGTCCGGATCCCGCGCTCATGCGCCAAAAAATCGAGGACATGAGCGCCTCGATCGATCAAGTGCTCAACGAACAAGACAAACTGTTCTAGGCATTGAAGTTCAACCTCAACCCCCTGCGGTGTTCGCGACAGGCCTTAATTCTTTGAACCGATAATCATCTAACCCGGACGTCTGCTTGACAGAGTGCTGTTGTGCGAGTCCCACGTCGGAATTGCCTGATGTGCTCGGTGGACGACCACCTTTTTGGTGTGAGGGTTCAAGATGCCGGCCAGACGGCACAAGCGGGGGACCTATTTTCAGTCGGCACGTGATCGCTTCGCGTGAGTGGTGTGTGCCGCCCCCCATCCCAGCCTTCCCCCTAGGAGGGGCAAGGACCCCATTGGACCCGCCCCATGCGCTACTGGCTCATGAAATCCGAACCCGACGCGTATTCGATCGACGCGCTCGCCAAAGACAAAGTCACCGCCTGGACGGGTGTGCGTAATTTCCAAGCGCGCAATTTCATGAAAGAGCAGATGGCCCTCGGCGATCTTGCCTTCTTCTATCACTCCAACTGCGATCCGCCCGGTATCGTCGGCATTATGCAAGTGGCCAAACTCGCGTACCCGGACGAGACGCAGTACGACAAGAAAAGCGACTACTTCGAGCCCAAAGCCACGCGCGACAAGCCGTATTGGTATCACGTCGACGTGAAGTTCGTGCGCAAGGTGCCGATCGTTCCGCTGGAAGAACTGCGCAAACACAAAGAACTCGCCAACATGCGCATCCTGCAACGCGGCAATCGCTTGTCGATCACGCCGGTGGATCCGCGCGAGTGGGAGTTCATCACGCACAAGCTGATGAAGTTCGGTTGAGCGCGCTTTTGTTCTGGCTCGTCTACGCCGCGCTCGGCGCCTTCGTCGGCTTCATTGCCGGGCTGCTCGGTGTCGGCGGCGGCGCGGTGACCGTACCGGTGTTGCTTTGGGTATTCAAAGTGCAGGGCGTACCGCATGAGCACAGCATGCACGTTGCGCTCGCCACTTCGCTCGCGTGCATCGTGTTCACCGCGGCAGCGAGCGTGCGCGAGCACAACGCCCGTGGCGCGGTGGATTGGCGCATTTTCCGCGGCGTTACGCCGGGTGTAGTCGTGGGTGGTTTGCTCGGCAGCTTTATCGCGAGCTTGATCGCGACCAATCCGCTCAAAATCATCTTCGCGATTTTCTTGTTCTACGTCGCCGTGCAGATCGTCATCGATCGCAAGCCCGCGCCGACGCGCCAGCTTCCCGCGCGCGCTGTGCTTGCGGCGGTCGGCGTTGCGATCGGTGCGGTATCGAGTGTCGTAGGCATCGGCGGCGCGGCGTTATCGATTCCTTACATGATTTGGTGCAACGTGCCGATGCGCAGCGCTATCGGCACTTCTTCGGCGATCGGCGTGCCGATCGCGCTGGCGAGCGTAGCGGGCTATGTACTCTCCGGCTGGCGCGTAGCGGATCTGCCGGCACCGCACTTGGGTTACGTTTACTTGCCGGCTGTGCTCGGCATTACCGTGGTGAGCATGCTCGTCGTGCCGCTGGGTGCGCGCCTGTCGCATCGCTCCTCGATCGGCACGCTGAAGCGGGTATGGGCGGTATTCTTGTTTCTACTCGCGGCGGAGATGTTGTATTCGGCTTGGAAGGGCGCAGCGTAGGGCAACGTTAGTACTGCGCGGCTCGATCCACCAGCCCGAGCAACGGCTCGGCAGCGCGTAGCCGGCGCAAATTTTCTGCAACAAAGTCGGAGGCGGTCTCCGGATTCGCCATCGATGCCGAATGCGGCGTGACGGTTACGCGCGGATGCGACCAGAAGCGATGCGCGCGCGGCAACGGCTCTTGCTCGAACACATCCAGCACGGCGTGGCGCAGATGGCCGGCATCGAGCGCGGCGAGCAAGTCAGCTTCGACAACGTGCGCACCGCGGCCGACATTGATGAATACACTGCCTGCGCGCATCTGGCGGAAGAAGCTCGTATTGGCGATGCCGCGCGTGAGCGAAGTCAGCGGCAGCAAGCACACGACGATTTCACTCTCAGCGAGGAACTCGCCAAGCTGCTGCGCACCAGCGTAGCATCGCGCATGCGCGAGCGATTTTGGCGTGCGGCTCCAACCGTGCACTTGAAATCCGAGCGCGTGCAGTGCCCGCGCCACTGCAGAACCCAGCGTACCTAAGCCCAGAATGCCGACGCTACGCTTAGCCGCGACCGGGTTATAGAACTCCTCCCAACGCCGCTCGCTCTGTTGTCGGCGCATGTCGTCGTGATGCAAGTGCACGTGCATGACGTGAGCGATGACGGTTTCGATCATCGCGGTAACCATGTCCGGATCGATCATGCGCGCGATCGGCACATCCGGCGGTAACGAAGGATCGTGCAGCCAGCGGTCTACGCCCATCCAAAGCGATTGAATCAGTTTGAGATTGGGAAACTGCTTCCAGACGCCTTGTGGCGGGGAATCAGCTATGACGACATCGATGGTGTCCGAGGCGCACCGCGCCAAATCGACGCTCAAGTGATCGCGTTGAAGGCGCTGCGCCAGCGGCTGTTGCCATCGCGAGAGTGGTTCGGCGCGGCACAGCAGCAGAAGATTCATCGCGCGTCTTGCGCGTAGGCTTCGAGCGCGGATTGCGCCTGCGGCAGCGTGCGCTGGAGTATGGCGGGAATCCGCGCGGCTTCGTCTTGCAACTGGCGCACGAACAGCAACACCGCATTGGTGACGATGTCGTAAGTGTATTTCTTGCCATGCGGAGAAAACGCGAACTGAATGCCCGCTTGACTATTCACCACTTCGAAAATCATCGCTTCTTCGCCGCGGTAGAACATCTCCTGCGTGCGCTTGAGCTCGGCTTCCGCGCCCGGCACATCGGTTTTCAGCCGGTGCGTAAGACTGAACGCCCCGAGCACGTTGTTGGCGAGCGCATGATCGAGCATACGCAACTGCTGGCTTCCTTCAGGGGTCTTGAAGTGCCCGAGCAACGCATCGATCTCGGTCTCATTGAAGTCGCGCTCGATGATCGCGACGAATTGCGGTTTGAGCCACGCGAGCGATTCGAAACGCTTGCGTACTTCCGCGTCGTAGGGCTGCATCAGGATCGACTCCGCACGCTGCCATTGCGGATGACTGGCGGTCCAATCGACGCCGAAGCCGCGCGCCTTACCCTCTTTCTTGAGCAGCTCGCGCGCAGCGACGAGCCACTCCGATTTCGCATACAAGTTACCGTTAGCGACCACGCTGCGGTAGTCGTGCAGATTGGCTAGTTCGCGCGCTTTGAGCGTCTTGGCGCTTTGTGCGGATGCGACGGTGCAGAGACTGAGCGTCAAGAACGCTAGCAACAGACGTGTCATGGCATTCACCTAAAACCCGAGATATAAACCCAGTCCGAGATAATCGACTTTCTGATTGTAGAACTGTCCATGTGGGGCGAAGCCGCGGTAGCCTTCTCCGAGCAGGCGCACGTGCCGCCCGCCCGGACCCAGGCCGCCGAATTGCAGCCCCAGTTTTATGGAGCGGTCCACCGACCAATCGTTTTCCTCATAACTCTTAAGATCGACACCGGCGACAAAGCGGCCGTTTAGCAGCAGCGGCTCGCGTGCGTAGTACTCGAAGCCGACGTGCAGCATACCCGGCTTGAGGTCATCAGGCTCGCGGCGTAGCAGGTACTCGCCACCCGCGTAGGCGCGCCAGCGATCTTCGTTCCATTGACGGGACACGAGCGCCTCGAGCGACTCGTAGCTCAAGTTGATGCGTTCGGGTTGCACGCGCAGCAAGAACTCATCGCCCAAGTGCGAACTTTGATGATATAGGCGCACGCGCGCGCCGGTCGCATTGCGACGATACGTCGCCTGCACACCGACGGTATAGTCTGCGTTCACCAGATCGCTCGACGGCGACTCCAAGTCGAACTGCGCGAACAATGCGCCGGCGACGCTGAACTGCAAGCCTTCGTGATCGTTGTTGTCGACACTGCGGATCCGCAGCAGGCCAAAGGTTTCGCCGTAGGCGACGGCGCCCAAGGTCGTATTGCCTTGCGGGGTGTCGTAGTGGCGCAGGCTGACGAAAAACTGCGGCTGCTTCTCGTCGGCGAGTAGCGGTTTGAACACGTCGCCGTTGGGAAACGGATCGGCTTCTCCGCTGACACCGAGAATCTTGGCGGTGCGCTCGCCAATGCCGCGCCAGAATCCCGGCACAGGTGCGGCAGCCATGCGCTCCGGTGCGATGAACTGTACGCTGCGCAACTCGCGTAGCTGCCCGAGCCGCCGTTGCGCTTGGTCGATGCGCGCATCTTGCTGGCGTTTTTCTTCAGCGGCGCCCTTCGCTTCAACAAGTGTGATCGTCACAGCGCCTTGTTGTACACGCGCCCTGTAGCTTCCGGGTGTCCATTTGAGCTCTTGCTCTAGGATCGCGCTGACATAGCCGGCGAGGAATTCATCGCTCGGCGCCGCGTGTGCTGTCGCGCCGGCAAACAGCAACACGAGCGCCACAAAGCCGGTGGCGAGAGTGCGCATGCGTATGACTAACGCGGTGTCGCGACGCGCACCCACTTGCGCAAGCAGCGCAAGTCGCGCGGATTTTGGATGAGATTGCCCTGCAATCCCCAGAAGGTGTTCGCCACTTCCCCGACGTAGATATCGCCGTGCGAGTCGATGGCGATGCCGTGGGGGGCGATGAATTGTCCCGGCGCCTCGCCGCCACGAATGCCGCCGAGCCGCGCCAAGATATCGCCCTTGCTACTGACGATGGATACGCGCGGACCGCAGTTGGGCACATTTTTGTTGACTTCGAGTTGCGGGCCAATTTCGCCGACGTAGCACAGCGGATCCTTGCCCCGATTCATGTGCAGCGCGCAGGGGCGGTGCAGATGGTTCCATTGCCCCGCGAACTTGCCGTTCTTGTCGAACACTTGCACGCGATGGTTTTCGCGATCGGCGACGTATACCCAATCGTCGTCGTCGCAGACGATGTTGTGCGGGATATTGAACTCGCCCGGCCCGGTGCCCGGTTCGCCCCAGGAGAACAGCAGTTTCCCGTCCGGCGAATACTTATGCACACGCGCGTTGCAGTAGCCGTCGCTGACATAGATGTCGCCGCGCGTAGAAAGCGCGGTGTGCGTGCATTGGCAGAACGGCAGGCCGCTCATGTAAGGCGCGGGCTGGCCGGGAACGCCGATGGTAAGCAGCAGCTTGCCCTCGGGCGTGAACTTACGCACGGTATGATCTTGATCATCGGTGAGATAGATCGAATCATCCGGGCCGATGTGAATGCCGTGCGCGCGTGTGAACTGTTCTTCGCCCCACGAGCGCAGAAACTTGCCTTGTCGGTCGAATACGATTACCGGATGGCGGCCGCGGTTAAAGACGTAGACTTGATCTTTACTGTCCACCGCCACGCCGGCGACGTCGCGGTACGACCAACCCTGCGGCAATTCGCCCCAGGCGGGTAGTTCCTCGTAGGTGTATTCGCCCGACGTTACGAGGGTCGCCATATGCCGCGCTCTGACGACGGACTGCGAACAGAAATATCGCGCGACATGCGTACCGCGGTTTCCACACCGCGGTAGTAGTTCGGAACCAGTGCGTTGTCTTTAAAGCCGAGCGCGCGGTAGAAACTGCGGCCGGTGGCGTTGCGCAGGCGCAGCTCAAGATTGACCGTGCGTATGCCGGCCACCAAGGCCGACTCCGTCACCCACGCAACCAGGCGTTTGCCCACGCCCTTGCGCTGGTACTCAGGCAGAACCGCGAGCAGATTCAGATGTGCTTGTTCGTCGCCGAAGTACGCAATGGCGAAAGCAATTACCGGGGCGTCGTGCGGTTTGACCGCGGCGCTCTCTTTATAGGCGACCACGCTCAGCGTATCGCGATGCGCGATGGACCTGCGCACGCGCTGCGATGTCCACGACCATCCGAGCCCGGCTTCAATGAGGTCGCGTGACATGCGCGCGATCACTTCCGCATCGTCTTCGCGCGCTAGCCGGATCGAAAAATCTGAGGACGCCATGGACGGCATTCTTGCATAAAAGAAAAAGCCTTGCTTTTTCGAATATCGGTAGATACTACCTCTAGAATACTTCTATCAGTAAAGTCTATAGCCACCTAACAATGTATCCATAAATAAGTATAAGGAAGAGCTGGGATACACCGGCTACGTTCGCCCGCGCCGGCGGCGTCCCGGGTATTCTGCGGTGCGACCGGAGCGGCCCTCGAACACGGGGCGCAATCTTGCGAGTTCGCCGCTGACAAATTCGAAGAACGCGCGTACGCGCGCAACTTGACGCAGATCCGGATGGGTCAGCAGCCAGAGCTTGTTTCCGGGCTCAACGGAGGGCGGCCGCAGCCGCACAAGCTCGGGTTCGGCATCGCCCACGTAGCAAGGAAGAATCACCAAACCCATGCCGGCCTTGGCGGCCTGCATCATCCCGTGCACGGTGTTGATGCGATACGGCATCGGCAGATCGGGATAGTTCTTGCGCAAACTACGAATCCACCGCACGTGCGCCAGGCTATCGTCAGGGCCCACCCAGGGGTGCGCCGCGAAATCCTCGATGCGCCCGTTGCGCTGCAGATACACTTTGCCCGCGTAGATCGCGACCGCCAGCGTACACAGACTCTTGCCCACCAGATTCTCCGGGACATCGAAGGTCGGGCGAATCGCCACGTCGGCCTCGCGCTTGCTCAGCAGCAGCATCTGGTTGGAAACGTTGATTTCCAGTTCGATCTCCGGGTGCGCCGTACGAAACGCAGCCAGAATTGGCGTCAGATGCGTCATGATGAGCGTGTCGGTCGTGGTCACGCGCACACTCCCGTAGGGACGCATGTCTTGTCCGCGCAGATGTTGCTCGAGCTGATCGAGCTCTTGCTGCGTGCGCTGCGCCAGTGCGTACATACGCTCGCCGGCCGGGGTCAGCACGTAGCCCTCGCGCAAGCGCTCGAAAACACGCACGCCCAGATCTTGCTCGAACGCGTCGAGCCGGCGGAATAGCGTCGACTGATGCACACGCAGGAGCTCCGCAGCGCGGCGCACGCTCTTGGCGCGCGCGAGCGCGTGCACCAGCATCAAATCTTTGGTTTCGAGCATGGTAGGTTTGCAGAATCGCGAGTCTATTTCGTGATTGTGCGAGCGTTACTCGCGTTCTTGCAAGCTTATAATCGGCTCGAGTCGGAGAGGAGTAAGTTATGCCCCTAGTCAAGCAGACATCGATTGCGTCGCTAGCGTTCGCTTTCGCCGCTAGCGCCGCGTCAGCGGAAACATACACCTTCGACAAAGAGCACACCAAAATCATCTTTACCTACAACCATCTCGGCATGTCGAATCAATACGGCCGCTTCGATGTTTTTGAAGGCGAAGTCGAATTCAATCCAGAGAAGATGAACGCCAGCCGCGCCAGCGTAAGCATTGAGGTGGCGAGCATCGATACCGATGTGGCCAAGCTCGACGAGCATTTGCGCTCGGAAGAATTCTTCGATGCGGCTAAACACCCAAAGATCAACTTCAAGAGCACCGAAGTGCGCCAGAGCGCCGCGAAGGGGCTGCAAATAATGGGCGACTTGACCATCAAGGGCAAGACCCGCCCGGTGGTCTTGGACGCTACCTTCAACTACATCGGCGAGCATCCGCTCGCAAAAGTGATCAAGGCATACGCGGGCGTGCAGTACGCTTCTTTCTCAGCGAAGACGCGCATTCGCCGCAGTGATTTCGATGTCGGCTTGTACGCCCCGTTCACCTCCGACACCATCGACATCATCATCGAGACCGAATTGCGGCAGAAAAAATAGGGCGCGCGCTCGAAGCGCGCGTGGACGATTCCCGGTAAGGGCGGCTGTGAGAGAGCTCGGGTCGCCCTATTTTTTTGCAGTGTGAGCTTCGTGCGCAGCAAGCTACGCGGCTGTTACCAATCGCCCTTCGGTGGATGCGCTTTCACCGCCGCTTCGTTCACCTCTGTGCCCCAACCCGGACCCTCGGGCAGCGACATGTACCCATCCTTGATTCTCGGTTTGACCGTGAACAAATCGTCCTGCCACGGCACTTGATCGGGATCGATCTCCATGATGCGCAAGTTCGGCACCGCCGCTGAGAGATGCGCGCTCATGAACGTGGAAAGATGGCCGTAGAAATTATGCGGCGCGACGTTCATCTCGAACGCCTCCGCCATCGCAGCGATCTTCACCGACTCCGCAAAACCGTTCCACGGCACATCGATGATCGCCACGTCCACGGAAGCGTTCTCGAAGTAAGGCCGGTAGTCGCGCCGGCCGAATAGGCATTCCAACGAAGCCACCGGAGTCTTGCTCTTGTCGCGGATGTAGCGCAGCGCCTTGGCGTCACGCGTATCGATCTCCACCCAGAACAAATCGTACGGCTCCATCGCGTACACCATCTGCATGAAACCTTCGGTCTTGAAGTTGAAATTCAAGTCGACCAGGATATCCATGTCCTTGCCGGCACCTTCGCGAAACGCAGCCAGTTCCTCCCGCATCGCTTTCAGCACGTAGCGGTCCGGATTGAGGTCTGGGTAACCGTCGCCTTTACCGAAACCGGCATTGCGCACGCGCGGATTGCCGTCGTTCAAGAGCAACACGTTAGTCTTCAGCGCCGAATAGCCGCTCGCTGCCACCTCTTTGCCGAGTTTGACCACGTCGTCGTACGTTTTCACTACCGGAATCCGCATCCTCTCGCCCCACACGCGATAGGTACCGCAATGCGACCAGTACAGCCGGATCTTCTCGCGCGTCGGCCCGCCGAAGAGTTCGTACACCGGGATGCCGAGCGCTTTCGCCTTGATGTCGATCAGCGCATTCTCGATCGCAGCCATGGCTTGGTGGATTGCGCCGCCCGTGGCGGTGCGCCGGCGTGCATACATGAGGGCGCTGTGGGCTTCGTACTTGCGCGGATCTTGGCCGATCAGCAGTGGCGCAAGGTTGTCGATCAGCGAGGCGACACCAAGGCCGCCGAAGCTTTCGTTGTACTCGCTCCAACCAACGATACCATCGTCGGTGGTGATCTTTAGAAAATCAAAATTGCGCCACGCGCCGTCGGCGTGCAGGGATTCGATACGGTCGATTTTCATAGGGGGCTTCAATCCAGTACAAAGCAGTTTTCGAGTTTAAATTAGTAGTCCAACTGGGCGCCGGAGGCTCTTACTAACCTTGCCCACTTCGCAGTTTCGGCTTTCACGAACTCGACGAACTGTTCCTGGTCAAGTCGCAGTTGCTCCGATCCAGTCTTTGCTCCTAGCTCTTTACGTTCCTCGGAGTCTATTGTCGCGTGGACCGCGGCAGCAAATTTAGCGATGATCTCGGGCGATGTCTTCGCGGGCGCGAAAAACCCGCCCCACGCGCCTAGTTCGAAATCCGGTAACCCGGCTTCGCTCGCGGTGGGAACACCTGGCAATGCGTCGACGCGCTTCGGCCCGCAGACCGCTAAGGCACGCATGCTCCCGGCCTTAAGAAACGGAATCGCTGCGGCCAGATAGTCAAAGCTGATTTCTAGCTGGCCGTTGGATAGATCCGCCAGGGCCGGCGCCGAACCCTTGTAGGGAATGTGCGCAATATCGACTGAATTGAGCTTTTTAAAGTACTCGCCCGTGATGTGCTGCGGCGATCCGACTCCGGCCGAGCTATAACGCAATTGCCCAGGCTTACTCTTCGCGAGTTGAATCAACTCCTTCAGGCTGTGAGCAGATACGTCTTTGTGAACAAAGATGATTGCGGGCAGATACGCCACCCCGATCACAGGAATGAAATCTTTCTCTGGATCGTAGGGCAGCTTTTTGTAGAGCGATTTGTGAATCGCATGCGTGCCGTTGTGGCCGTAGAAGATCGTATAGCCGTCCGGCTCGGCGCGTGCGACCATTTCGGCCGCGATAATGCCCGCCGCGCCAGGACGATTGTCGATGATCCATTGCTGCCCCATGCGCGGCGCGACGATCTTGGCCAACAGCCGGGCGCTGATGTCCGAGCCGCCTCCCGGCGGCGCGGGTACGATAATCTTGATCGGCTTCGATGGGTAGGTGTCCGCAGACAATGCGGACTCCGATTGCGAAAACCCGCAAGCCAACAGCAGCGCTACAGCTTTCATTGGCGATGCTCCCCAGGCGTTAATTGAATACAGGCTCGAAGAGCTTAAACCATCCGCGCGTTGCCGTCACCGGTCACTCCCGGCAGTCGCCACAGTCGCGTGCTTTATCTGCTTATGTCGATGAGGCATCATGACAGCATACAAGTTGCTATTATGATGCTGTGAGAACCACAGTTACATTAGACCCGGATGTCGAAAAGCTGCTAAAGCGCGCCGTGCGTGAAAGCGGGGCTCCGTTCAAGCAAGTTCTAAACAACGCCGTGCGCTCCGGTTTGCACGCGGCAATGCAGCGCAAAGCTAGCGACAAGCCTTTCCGTCAACGCACTTTCAACATGGGTAAGCCCCTGGTCGATTTGACCAAAGCCCTGGCACTCGCCGATGAGCTGGGCGACGCAGAGTTGATCGCTAAGATGCGTGCGTTCGATGAAACTGCCGGACGTTAACGTCCTGGTCGGTGCGGTCAACGAAGCGAGCGCCGAGCACAAGGTGGCGCGCGCGTGGTTGCAGGCGGCCTTCGATGCGCCCGTGGGCGTCGGGCTAGCGTGGCTTGCGTTGCTCGGTTTCATCTGCGTGACTACGCAGCGCGCCATCTTGCCGCGGCCGCTCGGCGCGGAGGATGCGTTGGTGACGGTACGCGACTGGACGCAGGCACCGCGCGCGCATCGTCCATCCAAGCGAGCGGCATGAAGAGATCTTGGCGGCGCTGCTGCGCAGAGCAGGTGCCGCGGGCAATCTTACTAGCGATGCACACCTTGCCGCCCTCGCGATCGAGCACGGCGCGACACTCGCCTCCTTCGATCGCGACTTCGAACGCTTTAAGGGCCTTAGCTTCGAGCGCTTGCGCGCGTAGCCAGCGCGATCAACTCCCGGCGCACAGCGTACCGCAGCGCGTCGTCACCGGCTGCCCGCCCGGCGTGCGGTGAAACGCTTCCGACTCGCGCGCGATCGCATTCATGATGCGCTGATGCTCGGCGGCGAGCGCCGCTTCGATGTCGCGATTCAACTCGCGCCGCGCGCCGCCCTCAGTGAAAGCACAGGCGCGGAAGCGCCGGCGCGATTCCGACCAGCGCTTATTGCCGTTGTACACCTCGCGCTCACATTGATAGACGTGGTACTGCTCGTGATCGTAAGCCTGCTTGAGCCAGCCTTGCCGATGCTCGGCGCAGGCTTGCGCGAGCGGCGCGCGCGGCACCCAGTCGACGATTCTTATGCACGCGGACTGCAACTTGAACGGCATTTGCCCACGCGGAAACTCAACCGACAAGCACGTTCTACCCATCATGCCTTTGTCACGCGTGGGCGTGTAGCTGTACCCGGCGGAAGTGACTTGGCAGCGCGTAGCGCCGAACCAGCCGGCGTGCATTTGGCCGTCGCAATCTTGGACGCCGCGGCTCTGGATGTAGTGCTGCAGGGCGCCGCAGCTACCTTGAAACTTGTCGTAAGCCACGCTCGCGCCGGTAGTTGGACGCGGGCTCGGGATCACTTGCGGGCGTGAAGGCGCTTCCCGCGGGCCGCGCGGCGCGGCGCACCCCGCTAGTAGTGCCGCGACGGCCAGAGCCGCGCACAAATTCAACTTACGCATGCGACTGTAAAAAAAACCGATCGCTGTCATTACGCGTTCAGACGCTGCGTTGACGTAATGCAAGCAATGATCTTGCATTGGTACATTGGTTTGACCGCTCGTGGATGGGATGACCTGACAGGAGTGACATCGGCAACATTCGGTGTTGACAGTAATCCAGTCGCGCGCTTGGTATGTCGCTGCGTTGACGCTGTCGGAGATCTTAACAAAGCAAGCATCGCCGTCGCTGTTTCGTGCGCAATTCTTTGAATTTATTAGCGTCACTCATCTGGCATCGGAATTGCTATAACTCGCTCCGACGCTACAAACTAATAAGGAGTCAATAAATGAACAAGATGCGCAGGATTCTATTAGCCGCGGGCCTCAGCCTGGTCACAACCCTGACGAACGCCGCTGCCATTCACGATGCGAATCAATTTACCAACGTTCTGAACCGTAATGACGATGGTTCGACGGGTCTGGTTTCGATGGGCTTTACCGCCAACTTCTTCGGCACGAACTACACGCAGCTCTACGTGAACAACAATGGAAACGTTACGTTCAACAACCCGCTTTCTACGTTCACGCCGTTTGGCCTGCTGAACAATTCGTTCCCGATCATCGCCCCATTCTTCGCCGATGTCGACACGCGCAATGCGACGTCGGACGTCGTGCGCTATGGCACGGGCTTAATCGGTGGTCGCAATGTGTTTGGTGTAAATTGGATCAATGTCGGCTACTTCAGCGTCCAAGCCGACAAGCTGAACAGCTTCCAGCTGATTTTGACTGATCGTTCCGACACCGGAGCCGGTAACTTTGACATTCAGTTCAACTACGATCAAATCCTCTGGGAAACGGGCAGTGCCAGCGGCGGCGTGAATGGCTTCGGCGGTACGCCGGCGGCTGCAGGCTACACCGATGGCGGCGCCAACGACTTCGAGTTTGTCGGTTCGCGGGTCACGCGCTCTTTCTTGGACAGCAACCTCGCCACCGGTCTGATCCACGGCAGTCGCAACAGCGATGTGCTGGGTCAGTACAATTTCGAGGTGCGCAACGGCCAGGTAGTCAATCCGACCGTTCCGGAGCCGGAGACGGTCGCGCTGTTCGGTGTAGGGTTACTCGCAGCAGTCTTTGCTGGCCGCCGCAAGACAAAAGCCAGCTAACGATTGCTTAGTCTAGGTTCGCATCACAAAGAAAAGGCCTGCGTTAGCAGGCCTTTTTTGTTATGAAAACTCGTGCAGGGCAATGCGATTCTTGGCAATGAAATCCCAATCGTACTCGACGCCCAAGCCTGGCCCGGTCGGCACCGAGACGCAGCCGTCTTTGCCGATGCAGTCCAGTTCATCGTGATAGCCGCACTTGTACACCGGCGGCATCACGTTGGGGCAATCCGGACCGACTAAGCCCACTTCGTAGTAGTTGCTGTTGCGCATCGCCGACATGCAGGCGCGGTGCGCCGGGCCGGCGACGTGAATCTCGGCATCGATGCCGAATGCTTCGGCAAGATGCGCGATCTTCATGCAGCCGGTGATACCCATGTCGTACTCCGGGTCGACACGCAAGAAATCCGTGCCGCCTTGAATCAAGAAATCCGCCTTCGGTTCGACGCCGCGCACATGCTCGG